>USPF01000029.1 GCA_900556555.1 uncultured Blautia sp. | reverse complement strand
CAAGAGAAAAGAGGGAAAGACCGCTGACAGCATTAAAAAAGATGCAATTTTTTCAAATGCATGTGAAAAATTGCCGGGAACAAGTTTTGCGAAATTATTATCCGGAGAAAAAAGGACAGAAAAAGAAGAACAGGAAGTAGTGGTTTTCGATGAATATGGACCAGTAAGAATGATAAGAAATAAGGACTGGAAATACATTCACCGCTATCCTTATGGACCACATGAGTTATATCATTTGACGTCAGACCCAGAGGAACTTGAAAATCTTTATGGGAAGCTTGAGTATGAGGAAATCGTAGTAGATATGAGGAAACATCTGCAAGAATGGTTTTTGAAATATGCAGATGAAAAGATAGATGGAACAAGAGAAGGCGTTACTGGATTGGGACAGATGTGTAAAGCAGGCATGTATTCTCATCGAGTAGATACTTATTGTTGTGAAGAATAAAAAATTTAGGAGACATAATTTATGGCACAGACATTTGAATCTCTTGCACAATATGAAGGGTGCAGTGAGGAATTAATAGAGCAGGCAATTGACTGGGCAACAAAGATTGCCAAGGCTAATTTAGAAGATTTTACCAGTCATTTCCAGTCACCAAATACAAAGGATGGTTTCTATTGGAAGACAGAAAATGTAGAGTGGACAACTGGTTTTTGGACAGGTGTTGTATGGCTTGCATATGAGCTTACAAAAGACGAAGATTTTAAGAAAACAGGGGAAATCCATGTAGACAGTTTTCTAAACCGTATCGAAAATAAGATAGATGTGAATCATCATGATATGGGATTTTTATATAGCCTTTCTTGTGTGGCAGCTTATAAGCTTTGTCAGAATGAGAATGGAAAAAAAGCAGCCATTTTAGCAGCAGATCATCTGCTTACCAGATACAGAGAAAAGGGAGAATTTATTCAGGCCTGGGGAAATGTTGGTGATCCAAAAGACTATCGGTTAATTATTGATTGTTTATTAAATCTTCCTTTGCTTTACTGGGCAACAGAAGTAACCGGCAATCCAGAGTATGCCCAAAAAGCTTGCAAGCATATTCACACTGCGATGAAATGTGTTTTAAGAGAAGATCATTCTACCTATCATACCTATTTTCTTGATCCGGAAACCGGAAAACCATCTTATGGTGTAACACACCAGGGAAACCGAAATGGGTCGGCATGGGCGCGTGGCCAGGCATGGGGTGTTTATGGTATAGCTCTTAGCTATCGATATCAGAATAATCCAGATTATATCCAGATGTTCAGAGATGTTACCGATTATTTTATCGAGCATTTGCCAGAAGATTTAGTACCATATTGGGATTTTGATTTTGATACAGGAAGTACAGAACCAAGAGATTCTTCGTCTGCTGCAATTGTAATTTGCGGTATTTATGAAATGCTTCCACATCTGGAGAAAGAAGAAGCAGAAAAATACCAGATGGCTGCAGATAAGATGCTTTCTGCATTGATTCATACCTGTGCGGTTAAGGATCAGAAAGAATCAAATGGTCTGCTGTTACACGGAACTTATGCAAGAGATTCAAAAGAAAATACTTGTACAGACCGTGGTGTGGATGAATGTAATACCTGGGGAGATTATTTCTATCTGGAAGCCTTAAGAAGAAGAAAAGGCGACTGGAATCCTTATTGGTAGGAGGAAAAAAATGAAGAAGAGACCGAATTTATTATATGTATTTTTGGATCAATGGAGATATCAGGCAATGGGACATGTGGGAGCAGATCAGGTAAAAACTCCAAACATGGATAGGTTTGCACAGGAAAGTGTGGATTGTACAGAAGCAATCAGCACCTTTCCATTATGTTCTCCACATCGTGCATCACTGCTCACAGGAAAATATCCGTTTAGTCTGGGAATGTGGACAAACTGTAAGATTGGTTTAAGTGAAGTTCTGATGTTGAAACCACAGGAGACCTGTATCGGCAATGTGTTAAAAGATGCAGGATATGAGACAGGTTATATTGGGAAATGGCATCTGGATGCTTCTGAACAGAACTTCGAGAAGCATCCGGTTTCAGGAGCAAGATACTGGGATGCATATACACCGCCGGGAGAGAGAAGACAGGGATTTGATTATTGGCTTTCTTATGGTGCGTGGGATCAACATTTAGATCCACATTATTGGGAGGACACTCCAAAACAGATTAAACCAGGATGCTGGTCACCGATTTTTGAGACAGATAAGGCTCTTGAATATATGGAAAAACAGAAGGATAAAGAAGAACCATTTGCACTGTTCCTTTCTTACAATCCGCCGCATCCACCTTATGATCAAGTGCCAGAGAAATATTATAAACAATATTCTGATATGCCGGTTATATATCGGGAAAATGTTCCAGAAGAAAAGAAAACACCAGAAATGGAAGAGATTACAAGGCAGTATTTTGCTGCTGTAACAGGTGTGGATGATCAGTTTGGCCGTTTGCTGGCATACCTGAAAGAGAACCATATGGAAGAAGATACGCTTATCGTTCTTTCCGCAGATCATGGTGAGATGCTGGGTTCACACGGTGAAATGAGCAAGAATATATGGTACGAAGAATCCATTCATATTCCACTTTATATGAAATGGAAAGGAAATCTAAAACCTTCCAAGTATCATGAATTAGTGGCAAGTCCGGATCATATGCCAACACTTCTGGGTATTTTAGGTCTTTCAATTCCAGATACCTGTCAGGGCTTCAATCATGCACAGGGTATAAGAACAGGAGAAAGTGAGGCACCTCAGGATGCATTTTTATGTTCTTATCCGGGAATGCCGGATATGGTAGATGCTTTTGAAAAGAAGGGCTTAAACAGCAAATGCTATGGATGGAGAGGAATCCGCACTCACAGCCATACCTTTGTGATTTATAATGGATATCAGCCTGGGGAAGAGCAGATAAAACTGTTATATGATAATGTAAAAGATCCGTACCAGCAGAATCCAATACGGATTACAAGAAAAAATCAAGAAATTGTGGAAGCGTATGAAAAGCGTTTAAAAGAATATTTGGAAATGCAGCAGGATCCGTTTTTAATGGTATAAAAAGAAAGGATGAGCTTTTACTCATCCCATCCTTCATAAAAACGAATATTCACGCAAATGTTTCGTACAATATCCCCTTCCTGTAAGTCCATATCACTTTTATCGGATACGGATGGAAGGTTACAGTCTTCCTCAGATAATTCCAGACTCAGCCAGTTATAAGCTGCTTCGTTGGCATTGTCAATGGCATCGTCTAAGGTGTCTCCTTCTGCATAGCAGCATTCGAGATCTGGAAAGTGAGCTTTATATTTTCCGGATTCTGTTTTGCGGAAAACCGCAGGATATAAAAATTTCATGGAAAAATCCTCCTTATTTTCTTTCAGATATGTTAGAGTATATAACAAAAGCAGAATAGGGACAAGTAGTAGATTTCTATTACGGATTTTCCAGAAAGCAAGGTTTTGGCAATGAAAAAATAAAAAAGGCAGTTTTTGATACTGCAAAGAAGAAATTGGAGGATAAGAAATGAAATATGATTTTACTTCCATCATCGACAGAAGAGGATGGGATGCGATTGCTGTAGACTCTGTCTACAATGACTCAGATTTTGGACCGGATGCGCCGAAAGAGGGATTCGACGTAATTCCTATGTGGGTAGCAGATATGAATTTCCCGGCTCTTCCTACGATTCAGGAGGCCATTCATCAGAGGGTAGATCATCCCGCATACGGATATTTCAGTCCAAGAAAAGAATATACAAATAGTATTATTTCATGGCAGGAGCAAAGAAA
The DNA here is from genome assembly GCA_900556555.1 of uncultured Blautia sp. Lineage (GTDB taxonomy): Bacteria > Bacillota > Clostridia > Lachnospirales > Lachnospiraceae > Blautia. The sequence continues at coordinate 25,624 of USPF01000029.1, read as the reverse complement.
TGGTGTTACTGGCTTAAAAGCAGAACATATTGGTTATGAGAACGGTGTACTGGGCGGTGTACTCAGTGTATTAGGTGTAATTTGTTCAAAAGGTGACAACGTACTGGTACATGCACCGACATATATCGGATTTACTTCTTCTCTGGAAAACAACGGTTATCATATCGTGCATTCACATCTTGTGAAAGATGAAGAGAATATTTGGCGTATGGATTTTGAAGATATGGAGAAAAAAATCAAGGAAAACCATATCCATGCGGCTATTTTCTGCTCTCCGCACAATCCGTGCGGCCGCGTATGGGAACGCTGGGAAATCGAGAAAGCCATGGAGATTTACAAGAAATATGATGTGTTTGTTGTCTCTGATGAGATTTGGTCCGACCTTATTATGCCAGGATATAAGCATATTCCAACCCAGTCTATTTCAGAAGATGCAAAGAGCCGTACTGCAGCCATGTATGCACCTTCTAAGACCTTTAATCTGGCAGGGCTGGTAGGTTCCTATCATATTATTTATAATTCATGGCTCCGTGAGAGAGTAGAAAAGGAGTCTTCTCTTAGCCATTATAATGAAATGAATGTACTTTCTATGTATGCACTTATGGGAGCTTACAGAGAAGAGGGACATGTATGGGTAGATGAACTATGTCAGGTATTAAGCGAGAATATAGCTTATGCATGCAATTTTATCAAAGAGCATTTTCCAGAGGTAAAAGTGGCAAGGCCTCAGGGGACTTATATGCTGTTTCTTGATTGCAGTAGATGGTGTGAAACATACGGAAAAACCCTGGATGAAGTGCTGAAAGCAGGATGGGATGTGGGAGTAGCATGGCAGGATGGAAGACCGTTCCATGGCTGCTGCCATATTCGTATGAATCTTGCACTGCCACTGACAAGAGTGCAGGAAGCCTTTGCCCGTTTGAAAAATTATGTATTTACCATAGAAGAATAGGAAAACAAGTTACTTTTTATTTTGTTTATGAGTACGGCGATATTCTGTGGGAGATACGCCTTCTAACTTGCGAAATGCCTGGGAAAAATAGCTGCTGGAAGAAAACCCCAGGGTGTGTGCAATATAGGAAAGAGAGAAGTCGGTAGTAGTCAAAAGCTGCCGGCTTTCTTCTATTCTGCGCATAGCAAGATAACTAATAGGTGATATTCCGTATTCTTTACTAAAAATATGAACTACATGATATTTACTTACATGAGCAATCTGAGCCAGATGTTCTAAAGAAAGCTCTTCTTTATAATGGTTGTCGATGTATCGCCGGACAAGAGCACAAATATGGCTGGAGCGCCTATTTAATGGAACCAGAGTAGCAGAAAATTTTGTTTGCCGCATGAGCTGGATAACCAGGATATCCAGAAAATCCTGGCAGACCATTTCGTAACCGACCGGTTTTGTTTCGATTTCTCTTTGCATGGTATGAAGACAGAAAAGAAGATCTTCCATATGATTCTGAAAGTGAACGATACAAAAACGGTCATCCTGTTCATTTTGAAGGAAGAGCTGAAGATTTTCCACGCCGAGAACAATATATTCCAAAGGCTGGGCATTAAGGCTGGTTTCCGTGTGCTCTACATTAGGATTGATAATGAATAAATCACCTACGTGTACCGGATAAAGTTCATTTTCAATAGAAAACTGACCACTTCCTCCAGTTACCAAAAAAAGCTCTGCGCAGTCATGGGTGTGAGGGAGACTGTGCCAATCACCGCCATATTTTGCAGTACTTAAATAAAGCAGGCGGGCATCACTGTGGATGATACGGTCTTTTTCCTGGATTAAGTTATAACGGTTGCAGCTCATGGTAAATTCTCCTTTTAGAATGTATTTTATATAAATTGTTGTTTTATGCTATATTTTGATGTTTCTACACTATAACACAAATAAGAAGAGAAGGAAATATAAAAAAGAAACTATAGTGTTAAACATGTTTTTATAGAATAGAATGAAGTTTCATAGAATTACAAAAGAGGAAGAAAGAAAAATTCTGTGTAAAAACCACAGGATATTTACAAATACATGAAAAAAACGGTTAAAATACATAAAAATAGCAAGATATATAAAATAAAGCACAAGAATTGAGTAGAAGAATTTGAGAAAAAAGGTATACTGGAGATATCAAATCTGTTGTGCATGTGTACAACATGGAAAATCAAAACCACTTATTAAAGGAGGGCATTATTTATGAAACTGAAGAAGTTACTTGCAGTTATGCTTGCAGGAACAATGCTGTTAGGAAGTATGGCAGGATGCGGACAGAAAGCAGAATCAGAAGAAAAGGAGATGCCAAGACAGAAGGAAACGTTGACGAAGGCAAAGATTCTGAAGGAAAAACAATTTCCGTAGCAGCTATTGAAACTGCGTATGGTTCTGAAATGTGGACAAAGGTAGCAGAAGCATTTACAGAAGAAACAGGAATCAATGTAGAATTGACAACAGATAAAAAATTAGAGGATGTTATTGGACCATCTATGCAGGGTGGAGAATATCCAGATGTTGTTCATTTAGCTACAGGACGTGAGGCAGCTCTTACAGAACAGTTTATTAAAGATAACCTGATTGCAGATATTACTGATGTGCTGGATATGACAGTACCAGGTGAAGAAGCAAAGGTTTCTGAAAAAATTGCAGGTGGATTTACCGATACTTCTCTGACCAACCCATATGGAGATGGTAAAACTTACCTGGCTCCAATGTTCTATTCTCCATGCGGACTGTTCTATAATGCAGGCCTGTTTGAAGAAAAAGGCTGGACAGTCCCAAAGACATGGGATGAAATGTGGGAACTTGGCGAGAAGGCAAAAGCAGAAGGTATTTCCTTATTTACATATCCTACAACAGGTTACTTTGATGCATTTTTCTATGCATTAATGTACTCTGCAGGCGGTCCGGAATTCTTTGATAAAGCAACTCATTATGAGGAAGGAATCTGGGATACAGAAGAAGCTAAGACCTGTTTTGATATTGTAACAAAACTTGCATCATATACAAACCCAATTACACCGGCACAGGCAAATGATCAGGACTTTACACAGAATCAGCAGTTAGTTCTGGACAACAAAGCACTTTTCATGCCAAACGGTACTTGGATTGTAGGAGAGATGAAAGAGGCTCCAAGAGCAGAAGGCTTTAAATGGGGTATGACAGCTCTTCCAGCAGTAAAAGATGGCGGAGACCAGTACAGCTACACATGGTTTGAACAGTGCTGGGTTCCATCTGGTGCAGAAAACCAGGATGAAGCAAAACAGTTTATTTCCTTCCTGTACAGTGACAAAGCATGCGAAATCTTTGCAGAAGCTGGTGCTATTCAGCCTGTATTGAATATTGCAGAAAAACTGGAAGGCGACAACGTAATGTTCTACTCTATCTACGACAATGGAGCAAAAGCTGCTATGGGTAACTTTGCACCGTTTGAAGCAACTGCAGGTCTTGATGTCCGTCAGAATTTCTTTGACCCTGTAAACTCTCTGGTTGAAGGCTCTATTACAGAAGATGACTGGGTGAAAGGTGTGAAAGAAGCAAGTGACCAGATGAGAGCGAAGCTGAAATAATTCACCTGAACAGTTACTTGTTAGTAGACTGCTTTTGGGGCAGCAGATGTCTGCTGCCCCTTCTTTGTTGCTATAAGAGAAAGGAATTGTGATTTTATGAGAAAAAATAAAGACCGCAGCATCTTCTTATTCTTATGCGTTGCTCCGGCAGTAATTCTCTTTTTTATCTTTATGATTGTGCCTACGATAAATGTTTTTCGCATGTCATTGTATGAAAGAGGTGCTTATTCTCCTACAGAAACTTTTGTAGGTCTGGATAACTTTAAACAGCTGTTTGCGGATTCGAATTTTATTCGCTCTATGCAGAACACTATTTTGTTAATTATTGTTGTAACCATTGTAACATTTGGATTTGCTTTAGTTTTTGCAGCAATCCTTACCAGAGAAAAAATCAAAGGGCAGAACTTTTTCAGGGTTATTTTTTATATCCCTAATATTCTTTCTATTGTTGTTATTTCCGGTATTTTCTCTGCTATTTATAAACCGGAAAACGGAATGTTGAACAGTATTATCGGGCTTTTCCGAGATATGACAAATCCTGTTTTGTGGAAAGGTGAGAAACTGGTTATGGTCAGCATTATCATTGCCATGGTGTGGCAGGCAATTGGCTACTATATGGTTATGTATATGGCATCAATGGCCAGTGTACCTATGAGTTTATATGAAAGTGCCAGCCTGGATGGGGCAGGACGTATGACACAGTTTTTCCAGATTACACTGCCGCTTATTTGGACAAATATCCGTACAACACTGACATTTTTCATTATTTCTACTATCAATATGGCATTCCTGTTTGTAAAAGCCATGACTTCCGGTGGTCCAAATGGTGCGTCAGAAGTTGCCCTGAGCTATATGTATGGACAGAAAGATGCCGGATTATATGGTTATAGTATGGCTATCGGAGTAGTAATCTTTGTCTTTTCCTTTGCACTGTCTGCACTGGTAAATAAGGCAACAGAACGTGAACCATTGGAATTCTAGAAAGGAGAGCAAAAGATGAATCAAGGAAATGAAACTCATACAGCTACCTTAGGTCAGAAGCTGTATAAGGTCTTTATATATTTTGTGCTGGCTCTGCTTGCTGTGGTTATTATTGTACCCGTTGCCTGGGTGTTTATGGCATCCATTAAACAGAACAGTGAGTTTTATGGAAATCCATGGGCATTGCCAAAAGGCGTTTTCTTGCAGAACTTTATAGATGCCTGGAGTGGCGCAAAGATGGGTGAGTATATGATTAACTCTGTCTTTGTAACCGCATTAGCACTGGTAATTCTTTTGGTGGTTGCATTACCAGCAGCATACTGTCTGGCACGTATGAAATTTAGAGGCAGAAAATTCTTAAACGTTGCATTTATGGCTGGATTATTTATCAATGTAAACTACATTGTAGTACCAATCTTCTTAATGCTTCGTGATGGAGATAACTGGTTTAAATCATTGCTGGGAAGTACCTTTTTACTGAACAATTTGTTTGTGTTAGCACTTGTATATGCTGCTACGGCACTGCCTTTTACGATTTATCTGTTAAGTGGTTATTTTGCTACACTGGCTCATGACTACGAAGAAGCAGCGTATATAGATGGAGCAGGTTATACAACCACCATGGTGAAGATTATCTTCCCTATGGCAAAGCCTTCTATTATTACCATTATTTTGTTTAACTTCCTCTCTTTCTGGAATGAATATATTATTTCCATGACATTGATGAATTCAGCAAAGGGAACAAGAACTCTGCCGGTTGGTCTTTTGAATCTGATGCAGGCACAGCAGTCTGCAGCCCAGTATGGAACCATGTATGCAGGTCTTGTATTGGTAATGCTGCCTACCCTGATTCTCTATATTTGTGTACAAAAACAATTGACCCAGGGTATGACTGTAGGCGGACTGAAAGGATAAGGTGATGAGAATGAAATTCTGGAAAGAACATGCTGCGTTGCGTATAGCACTCTTAATCATTTTGTTTGTACTGTCACTGTTTCTGGTCATTGCGGGATGGAAGATGACAGGACAGCTGAAAGGGCTTGGGATGATGGTGCTTGGAACAGGAACATTATTAATTGCCCTGGCTATTTACAATGCACCTTTTAAAGACGCAAAATAAATACTGGAGAAAGAGGTTGTCGTTATATACGTGAACTGCTCTCCATCAAGTAGAAAATTGAAAAAATATAAATTTTTCCTGCCAGTAGATGATCTGCTGGCAGTTTTTTGTACACAAGCTAAGCTGACAAAAAATATGCTCCCTCCTAAGTGACAAGTTTTTATTATTTCACTTGTCCACCTAGAGGGGAGCATATCAAAGTTCCAACAGCCCCTTGTTCTTGAGGTGTATTATTTTACTTTGGATAAAGCTGCTTCATCTGCTACGATGGTTACGTCAGGATGTAACTGAAGAATAGAAGCTGGTACCTGTGGTGTGATTGGTCCGTTGATGACTTTGTTCAGGATTTCTGCTTTGTCTTCGCCGCTTACTACAACCAGGATTTTTTTCGCACTCATAATAGTGCCAATTCCCATAGTGTAAGCCTGACGTGGAACATCAGCTTCACTTGCAAAGAAACGTTTGTTAGCCTGGATGGTGCTTTCTGCCAGATCTACAATATGAGTGCCTTTTGGAAATTCGTCAGCAGGCTCATTGAAACCAATGTGACCATTGTGTCCAAGACCTAAAAGCTGTAAGTCAATGCCGCCCTGGTCAGCAATGATTTTATCATAATCACTTGCAGCTTTATCACTGTCTGCTTCTAATCCGTCTGGAACATAAGTACATTCTTTGCGGATATTTACATGGTCAAATAAATTGTGGTTCATGAAGTAACGGTAGCTCTGATCATGGTCTCCGCTTAAACCTCTGTATTCGTCTAAGTTGCAGGAAGTAATCTGTGAGAAATCCAGATCGCCGTTATTGTACCATTCAATCAGATTTTTGTAGGTTCCGATAGGAGTAGAACCGGTAGCAAGACCCAGAACACAGTCAGGGTTTAAGATTACCTGGGATGCGATAATGTGTGCTGCTTTTTTACTCATTTCATCATAGTTTTTTGCTTTGTAAATTTTCATTCTACATTCTCCTTTTCACAGGTCTTTTCCTGTGTTTCATAGTATAAATCCATTATAATATGAAAATAATTGAAAAACAATGCAAAAAAACCGAAAGTGCAATCTAATAACAAGAAATCAGGGTTGTAATTATTTTAGAAAGACGATAAAATGAAGAAAATAACAGAAAGTGAATGAAAAAAATGAAACATGTACAATTGATGATAAAGCCCGCATCTTCTAATTGCAATTTACGGTGCAGCTATTGTTTTTACGAAGATGAGTGCAAAAACAGAGAGATACATTCTTATGGATTTATGAAGGAAGAAGTACTGGAAGCAGTAGTGAGAAAGGCTCTGGAAGCGGCGGAGATATCCTGTACCTTTGGATTTCAGGGTGGGGAGCCTACGCTAGCAGGACTGGATTTTTTCCGCAAATTTATCTCTTATACGCAGCAGTATAAGAAACCAGAGACAAAAGTAAGTTTCTGTCTTCAGACTAATGGAACGCTGTTAAATGAAGAGTGGGTAGCGTTTTTAAAAGAACACCATTTTCTGGTGGGCATTTCTCTGGATGGAACAAAAGACATTCATGATAAAAACCGCAGAGATGGAAGTGGAAAAGAAACCTTCCAGAGAATTTTGAAGAATGCGAAAATGCTCATGAAAAATGGTGTAGATGTAAATATTCTCTGTGTGCTTACCAAACAGAGTGCAAAGAAGATTACATCTATTTATACCTATCTGAAGAAAGAAGGATTTTATTATCACCAGTATATTCCCTGTCTTGACCCACTGGGAGAAGAACGGGGGCAGCATCCCTGGTCTCTGACACCGGATGTTTACGAAAGGGCATTAAAGGATTTGTTTGATCTGTGGTTTGAGGATATCCGGAAGGGAACTATGGTTTCTGTGCGGGAATTTGATAACTGGATGTCCATACTGAAAGGATATGCTCCGGAATCCTGTGCGCAGACAGGCCGATGCTCCATGCAGAATATTGTGGAAGCAAACGGTGATCTTTTCCCATGTGATTTTTATGTGCTGGACGAGCACAGGATTGCGAATATTCAGGATAAAGATTTTCAGCTTTTTGAGGGGATTCCCATGGAAAAGTCTTTTTTCAAAGAAGGTATGAAGCGAGGAACTGGATGTAAGGAATGTAAATGGTATCCACTTTGCAGAGGTGGCTGTAAGCGTGATTATACAGAAGCAGGCAGAAATTATTTTTGCTCTGCATATCAGGGATTCTTTGCCTATGCCATTGAGAGAATGGAATGGATTGTGCGGTATATGATGTAAAAAAAATCTCCAAAAGATACTTGAATAATAAAGTAAAAAGTGGTAAAGTATAAACAAACATAAAATATGTTTTAAAACAAGAAAGATAAAAATAATATATTCTCAAAGGAGGAAAACAAATGGCAATTTTAGTAACAGGCGGAGCTGGTTATATTGGAAGCCATACCGTAGTAGAACTTCAGAGTGCAGGGTATGAGGTGGTGGTTCTTGACAACCTTTCTAATGCGAGTGAAAAATCTCTGGAGAGAGTTGAAAAGATTACAGGAAAGCCAGTAAAATTTTACAAAGCAGATATTTTAGACAGAGAAGCATTAAATGAAATTTTTGATAAAGAGTCCATTGATTCCTGTATCCATTTCGCAGGATTAAAGGCAGTTGGGGAGTCTGTGGCAAAGCCATGGGAATATTATGAAAATAATATTGCCGGAACCCTGACCTTAGTAGACGTCATGAGACAGCACGGAGTGAAGAATATTATCTTCTCCTCCTCTGCAACTGTTTACGGAGATCCGGCTTTTGTGCCGATTACAGAAGAATGCCCGAAGGGACAGTGTACGAACCCATACGGATGGACAAAATCCATGCTGGAACAGATTTTATCTGACATCCAGAAGGCAGACCCGGAATGGAATGTAGTGCTGTTAAGATATTTCAACCCAATCGGTGCACATAAGAGTGGAACCATCGGGGAAAATCCAAATGGTATTCCAAACAACCTGATGCCATATATTACCCAGGTGGCAGTAGGAAAACTGAAAGAACTGGGTGTCTTTGGAAATGATTACGATACTCCAGACGGAACAGGAGTAAGAGATTACATCCATGTGGTTGACCTGGCAAAAGGTCATGTGAAAGCCCTGAAAAAAATCGAAGAAAAAGCGGGACTGAAAGTGTATAATCTTGGAACCGGAAATGGATACAGTGTTCTGGATATTGTGAAGAACTTTGAGGCAGCAACAGGAGTGAAAATTCCTTATGTGATCAAAGAACGCCGCCCTGGTGATATTGCAACCTGCTATGCCAGTGCAGAAAAAGCGGAGAAGGAACTTGGATGGAAGGCAGAATTCGGAATTAAGGAAATGTGTGAGGATTCCTGGAGATGGCAGTCCAACAATCCAAATGGATATGAAGAATAAGCATGAAATGAATAAGAAAAATCGGTGGGCAGAGAATTTTCTGCACCACCGATTTTTTCATGATTAATATAGTTTTTTGTGTTCGTAAATAGGCTCTGTTGTAAGCTGGACACCCAGTTTTTTGAAGGTTTTTTTGTCAACAGCGGACAGCATGACAGTGGAGTGAACCTGGCAGCCTTTCAGTTTCGGAAGCTGTTCCAAAGCTTTTTTTGCTACGTCACTGGTAGCGGCACTGCTGGAAAGTGCAATGAGAACTTCATCTGTATGAAGTCTCGGATTTTTGCTTCCGAGATACTCTGTTTTCAGCTTCTGGATTGGTTCAATGGAAGCAGGTGAAATCACATGGAGTTCATGAGGAATACCTGCCAGTTCTTTTAAGGTGTTTAGCAGCAGGGCAGCAGATGCACCTAAAAGATCAGAGGTTTTTCCTGTCAGCAGCCTTCCGTCTTCCAGTTCAATCGCAGCAGCCGGAGTGCCTCCGGTCTGTTCTGCACGTTCTTTTGCAGCGACTGTTACCTTCCGGTCTTCTGTGGAGATACCGGCCTGTTTCATGAGAAGTTCTAATTTATATACCTCTTCATCAGAACGTTTTTCATCAAGACGCCCGGTTACAGCTTCGTAGTATCTGCGGATGATTTCCTGTTTGGAAGCTTCCCGGCAGACTTCATCATCAACAATACAATTACCTGCCATATTTACGCCCATATCTGTTGGGGACTGGTACGCACATTTGCCGAAGATTTTTTCGAAAATCGCACTGAGAACAGGGAAAATTTCCACATCACGGTTGTAATTGACGGTGGTTGTTCCGTAGGCTTCCAGATGGAAGGGGTCAATCATATTGACGTCATTTAAGTCAGCCGTAGCAGCCTCATATGCAAGGTTTACAGGGTGTTTCAATGGAATGTTCCAGATGGGGAATGTCTCAAACTTGGCATATCCGGCATGTACACCCCGTTTGTGCTCGTGATAGAGCTGTGAGAGGCAGGTAGCCATCTTACCGCTTCCAGGTCCCGGTGCTGTTACGACTACTAGGGGACGGGTGGTTTCAATATATTCATTTTTTCCGAACCCTTCATCACTGACTATAAATGGAATATTGCTTGGATAACCTGCGATTGGGTAATGGATGTAGGTTCTGATACCAAGATTTTCCAGTTTTGTTTTGAATGCGTTTGCTCCGTTTTGGCCTGTATATTGAGTAATCACAACGCTGCCCACATAAAATCCCCGGGACTTAAAGGCTTCTATGAGACGGAGTACATCAATATCATAAGTAATACCCAAATCCCCACGGACTTTATTTTTTTCAATATCTCCGGCACTGATGACAATAACGATTTCTGCATGATCAGAAAGCTGCATCAGCATTTTTAATTTGCTGTCCGGGGCAAATCCAGGCAGTACTCTGGAAGCGTGGTAATCATCAAAAAGTTTTCCTCCGAATTCCAGGTAGAGTTTATTATCAAACTGATTAATACGTTCTTTGATATGTTCAGACTGCATGGATAAGTATTTCTTATTATCAAATCCTATTTTCATGTTCTATATGCCCCTTTTCTTGTTATTATTTGCTGTACTAGAGTAATCAACATAGTAACTTATTATACTAAAAAGCTGGCAGGAATTCCAGTGGTAAGATTAAAAATATTATATTTTGTACAGATTCTACAGATTTTTACAAAACTTTAATAAATGTGTCCAGTTTTTCACAATCTAATAGTTGATTTATAATGGGGTACTCTTTATAATAGAGAAGATAACGTGAGGAGGAGAGAAATGGAGCAAAATCAAAATCAGAACAACGGACCGAAAAATGACGGTCCTAAAAATAAACAATCTTTGTTGGTAATCCTGATCTGTATTATCGTAAGCTTAGTGATGGTAAACCTGCTTGGAAGAATGACCAAGGGTATGACCACCAAGGTAGATTACAGTGAATTTATTGAACTGCTGGATAAAGGAGAGGTAGAAAGCGTCATCTTAAAAGCAGATACATTGACGGTGACCCTAAAAAAACAGCAGAAGATGGGCAGTCCTGCAACCATTTATACCACACTTATGGAAGATTCCAGCCAACTGGTGACGAGACTGGAAAAAGCGGGAGTGGAGAAGTTTAACAGAGAAAAACAGGACATGGTTTCTGAAATTATCTATACACTTCTTAGCCTGATTGTGCCGGTAGTCGTGATGGTGACTCTTATGAGTTTCCTTTTCAGGAGGATGAACAAGAATGGCGGTATGATGGGAGGCGTTGGAAAAAGCAAAGCCAAAGCCTATGTGCAGAAAGAGACAGGAATCACCTTTAAGGATGTAGCTGGACAGGATGAGGCAAAAGAATCCCTCCAGGAAGTAGTAGACTTCCTTCATAATCCAGTGAAATATACAACAATCGGTGCAAAACTGCCAAAGGGTGCTTTGTTAGTGGGACCTCCGGGAACTGGTAAGACCTTGCTTGCAAAGGCTGTTGCGGGAGAGGCACATGTGCCGTTTTTCTCCTTGTCAGGGTCAGATTTTGTAGAAATGTTTGTGGGTGTTGGTGCTTCCCGCGTAAGAGACCTGTTTGAAGAAGCGAAGAAAAATGCACCATGTATTATTTTTATTGACGAGGTAGATGCTATCGGTAAAAGCCGTGATGCCAGATATGGCGGAAATGATGAAAGAGAGCAGACATTAAATCAGCTTCTGGCGGAAATGGATGGTTTTGATACTTCCAAGGGACTTTTGATCCTGGCAGCAACGAACCGCCCTGAGGTATTGGATCCTGCACTGCTTCGCCCCGGCCGATTCGATAGAAGAGTTATTGTAGACCGCCCGGATTTGAAGGGAAGAGTCAGCATTCTGAAAGTACATGCAAAAAATGTTGCTTTGGATGAAAGCGTAGATTTAGAAGCGATTGCTCTGGCAACATCTGGAGCTGTGGGTTCCGACCTGGCAAATATGATTAATGAGGCGGCAATTCTGGCTGTAAAAAATGGCAGAAAAGCAGTATCTCAGAAAGACTTGCTGGAGGCTGTGGAAGTAGTTTTGGTAGGTAAGGAGAAAAAAGACCGTATTCTCAGCCAGGAAGAGCGGAAAATTGTTTCTTATCATGAAGTTGGCCATGCTCTGGTAAGTGCTCTTCAGAAAGACTCCGAGCCGGTTCAGAAGATTACCATTGTGCCCAGAACTATGGGTGCTCTTGGATATGTTATGCATGTTCCTGAGGAAGAGAAGTTCCTGAATACCAGAAAAGAACTGGAAGCCATGCTGGTTGGATATCTGGGAGGCCGTGCAGCAGAGGAACTGGTATTTGATACCGTAACAACAGGTGCTGCCAATGATATTGAGCAGGCAACAAAGGTTGCCCGCGCTATGATTACCCAGTACGGTATGTCAGACCGGTTTGGACTTATGGGGCTGGCAGAGACACAGAGCCAGTATCTGGATGGAAGAAGTGTACTGAACTGCGGAGATGCAACAGCCACAGAGATTGACCATGAAGTTATGAAGCTGTTGAAGAAATCATATGATGAGGCAAAACGTCTTCTCAGTGAGAACAGAGATGTTATGGACAAGATTGCAGATTTCCTGATTCAGAAAGAAACCATTACCGGAAAAGAATTCATGAAGATTTTCCATGAGGCAAAAGGAATCAAAGAGCCGGAAGAAGAAAAGAAACTGGAAGAACCGAAGGAGCCTGTAGCAATACAGGAGCCGGAGATTCAGGATGCAATAGAGCAGAAGAATGAAATTGTAGAATAAATCAGAATATGTTAGAATAAAAGAGGCTGTTTTGTGTAGCAGTCTCTTTTGTTTTGTGTAAAATCAAAACTTCAGGAACACAGGAGGAAACCATGTTTCATATTGAAGAGGAATTAAAAAAACTCCCATCTTTGCCGGGAGTATATATTATGCATGATAAGCATGACGCTATTATCTATGTGGGAAAAGCAATCAGCCTGAAAAACAGAGTCCGGCAGTATTTTCAGAAAAGCAGGAATCTTGGGATAAAAAAGGAACAGATGGTAGAGCAGATAGAAAGATTTGAGTATATTGTAACAGATTCTGAGCTGGAAGCACTGGTGTTGGAATCCAATCTGATCAAAGAGCACAAACCGAAATACAATACCATGCTGAAGGATGACAAAAATTATCCGTTTATTAAGGTGACTACAGGAGAAGAGTTTCCGCGGATTATGACTGCAAGAAGTATGAAGAAGGATAAGTCGAAATATTTCGGACCTTATACCAGTGCAGGTGCGGTAAAAGATGTCATAGAACTTACGAGAAAACTATATCACCTTCGTACATGCAGCAGAGTATTGCCGCGAGATATAGGAAAAGAACGCCCCTGTCTGTATTATCACATTAAACAATGTTACGGGCCTTGCCAGGGGTATGTATCAAAAGAAGCGTACAGAGAGCAGGTAGATGCACTGCTGGAGTTCCTGAATGGAAACCACAAGAACGTTTTGAAAGACCTGGAAGAAAAAATGTATCAGGCTTCAGAAGAAATGAGATTTGAGGATGCGGCACAATATAGGGATTTAATGCAGAGTGTGGAAAGAATCGGAGAAAAGCAGAAAATTACAGACCATCCGGGAGAGGATAAGGATATCATTGCCCTGGCAGAGGAAGGTTTGGATGCAGTAGTTCAAGTGTTCTTTGTCCGGGATGGAAAGCTCATTGGCCGTGATCATTTTTATATGAAAACTGTGCCAGGAGACACCAGATCTATGATCTTATCAAGTTTTTTGAAGCAGTTTTACGCTGGAACACCTTTTATTCCAAGGGAGATTATGATACAGGATGAGATCGAAGATCAAGATTTGATCGCACAGTGGCTGGAGAGCAGAAAAGGGAAAAAAGTCCGCATTGTGGTTCCGAAGAAAGGAACAAAGGAGAAGCTGGTAGAACTTGCATATCAGAATGCAAAGCTGGTTCTCCGTCAGGATAAAGAGCGGATTAAGAGAGAAGAGGGCAGAACCATAGGAGCAGTGAAGGAAATTTCGCAATTGCTGGGAATGGAAAACATTAACAGAATCGAGGCGTTTGACATTTCAAATATCAGTGGTTTTCAGTCCGTTGGCTCTATGATCGTCTATGAAAAAGGGAAACCAAAACGAAGCGATTACAGGAAATTTAGGATAAAGGGTGTGAAGGGGCCGAATGATTATGCCAGTATGGAGGAAGTGCTCACCAGGCGTTTTGTCCATGGGATGAATGAGCAGGAAGAAAGAGGAAACCAGCAGCTGGAACAGGATTACGGAAGTTTTACCAGGTTTCCGGATTTGATCATGATGGATGGAGGAAGAGGGCAGGTGAATATTGCCCTGGAAGTTTTGGCAAAGCTGAATCTTGAGATACCTGTGTGTGGGATGGTGAAAGATGACAAGCACCGTACCAGAGGCCTCTATTTTCACAATCAGGAAATTCCTATATCAAGAGATAGTGAGGGATTTAAGCTGATCACAAGAATCCAGGATGAGGCTCACCGTTTTGCTATTGAATACCACCGCTCTTTGCGGAGCAAAGGCCAGGTGCATTCTATTTTGGATGATATTCCAGGAATAGGGCCTGCCAGAAGGAAAGCTTTGATGAAACACTATAAGGGACTGGAGGGGATTAAGGAGGCTTCTGTGGAGGAACTTAGCCAGATAGAATCCATGAATGAAAAAGCAGCAAAGCAGGTATTCGAATTTTTTCGCCATTGTTGAACTTGTAGTAGTCATATGATAGAATGGAGATAGAAATTTAAGATTGGATATCAGTGAAACATAAGGAGAGAGCAGCATGAAAGGTGTAGAATTAACAAAGATGGTGCAGGAATTAAATCTGTACAATAAGACACCGGATATTGATATTACTGCAATGCGTATCAATACACCGGAAATTAACCGTCCGGCTTTGCAGCTGACAGGCTATCTGGAACATTTCGAAAATGAACGTGTGCAAATCATCGGTTATGTAGAATATACGTATTTGCTTCATTTAGAGAGAGAGGAGAAAATAACAGCTTTTGAACGGTTTGTTTCCAGCAAGATTCCCTGTGTTGTTTTTACAACCATGACTGAGCCTGATGACGATATGCTCCGGCTTGCAGAGAAATATAATGTTCCTGTATTTGTTACAAATAACTCCACATCGGTATTTATGGCAGAAATTATTCGGTGGCTGAATGTGCAGCTTGCACCGTGTATTTCGATTCATGGTGTTTTGGTAGACGTATATGGAGAAGGCGTTTTGATAATGGGAGAAAGCGGCATTGGAAAGAGCGAGGCTGCCCTGGAGCTGATTAAACGTGGACATCGTCTTGTCAGCGATGATGTGGTGGAAATCCGCCGTGTCAGTGATGTGACCCTGGTTGGCTCAGCACCTGATATTACAAGGCATTTCATCGAACTGAGAGGAATTGGTATCATAGATGTGAAGATGCTGTTTGGTGTGGAGAGTGTAAAAGATACACAGTCGATTGATTTGGTCATCAAACTGGAAGAGTGGAACCGGGAAAAAGAATATGACCGTCTTGGTATGGAGGAAGAATATACTGAATTTCTCGGAAACAAAATTGTATGCCATTCTCTTCCGATTCGCCCAGGCCGGAATCTTGCGGTGATTGTTGAATCCGCAGCAGTTAACCACAGACAGAAAAAGATGGGCTATAATGCAGCACAGGAGTTGTATAGACGTGTGCAGGAAAATATGGCAAAAAAAAGAGAAGAGGGAGAATAAAACATGAGTAAGTATTGTTTTGGAATTGATCTGGGAGGAACAACTGTAAAATGTGCTCTGTTTCAGGCTGATGGAACTATGGTAGAAAAGTGGGAGATTAAAACCCATACAGAAGACAATGGAGAAAAAATCCTTCCTGATATTGCAAAAACCATTTTAGACAAAATGCAGGAGAAAAATATCGGGAGAGAAGAAGTTGTGGGCGTTGGAATCGGTGTTCCAGGACCTGTAGACGAAAACGGAGAACTTCCATGTGCAGTAAACCTTCATTGGGGAAAAAAGAATATTGAAAAAGAACTTGGGGAACTTACTGGTTTCCCTGTAAAAGCAGGAAACGATGCAAATGTAGCTGCTCTTGGAGAAATGTGGAAAGGCGGCGGCCAGGGTGCCAAAAATATGATTATGGTCACACTTGGAACAGGTGTAGGCGGAGGAATTATTATTAACGAAAAAATCCTTACAGGTTCTCATGGGGCAGGTGGAGAATTAGGACATGCCTGTATTAAACCGGAAGAAACCATAGCATGTAACTGTGGAAACAAGGGATGTCTGGAACAGTATGCTTCAGCCACAGGAATTGCACGTCTTGCAAGAACTGCTCTGGAACATTCTGATAAAGATTCTGTACTTCGCAGCAAAGAACATGTGACAGCAAAAGATGTATTTGATGCTTATAAGGCACAGGATGCCCTGGCAGCAGAAATCATAGAAGAATTTTCTGAATATCTGGGTAAAGCACTGGCAATTTTTGCCTGCGTTGCTGATCCGGAAATCATTGTTCTTGGTGGTGGTGTTTCAAAAGCAGGTGAAGTATTGATTCAATGTGTAGAAGAAAAATACCAGAAGTATGCGTTTTCTGCATGCAGAGCTGCAAAATTCGCACTTGCAACATTGGAAAATGATGCAGGCGTCTGCGGTGCTGCAAAAATGATCTTGAGCAAATAATACTGCCTAGCAGTCTATATTGATATATGTGAGAACACAAAAAGAGGAACCAGAAATATTTCCGGTTCCCTTTTTATGTTTATTCTTGTTCAGTTGGCGTTTGTGTTTCCGGTGCCGGTGGAGTAACTGGCTCTGACGGAGTCGGCTCTGTTGGCGGAGTCTCC
Source organism: uncultured Blautia sp. (assembly GCA_900556555.1). Taxonomy (GTDB): domain Bacteria; phylum Bacillota; class Clostridia; order Lachnospirales; family Lachnospiraceae; genus Blautia. The sequence continues at coordinate 8,767 of USPF01000029.1, read as the reverse complement.
GGTGCTTCCGGTGCTGCCGGAGGCTGCGGTGTGACTTCATTCGGTATATCTACAGAATCATCCGGTTTTGGTTCTTCCTCATTATCCTCATTATCCTCATCATCCTTGTCATCTTTGTTAAAGAAGTTGAAGAAATGTCCAGAACAGTATTTCTTAGGAAGCCCTTCTGTATCAAAATATTCTGTGACAGAGTCACAGCTACGGGTAGCCAGAAGTCCTGTTTTTGTACAGATAGAAGCTTTTTCTACAGTAGATGGCATTTTGAACTCTGTGGAAGGCAAATCACTGTGGATCCGCTGCATAATGTTTTTCCAAAGAGTTTGCTGGTAGGTTCGTGCTGTTCCAGATGGAAGCACGGTATTGTCATCATATCCTGCCCATACGGCACAAGTATAATACGGTGTAAATCCTACAAACCACAGGTCTTTATAACTATCTGTTGTACCTGTCTTACCTGCTACGGGCATATTGCTTAATCGAAGTCTTTTACCGGTACCTTTCTTTACAACATCCTCCATAGCACTGGTCAGAAGATAAGCAGTGCTTGGTTTGATGACCTTGGTTTCTTCTGGTGTGTTGTCAATAATCACATTACCATCTGCATCCAGAATCTTTGTATAAAATACAGGTTTGATATAGGTTCCGTTGTTTGCAATTGCTGCATAAGCAGCAGTAAGTTCAAGATTACAAACACCCTTTGTGATACCACCAAGAGCAGTAGGTAAGTTGACGTCAGAGCGGTACTGGCCGCTTCCTGCCGGAATTTCTACCTGAGTATCCAGAATAGAAGTGAAACCAAATTTTTTCAGATATTCCACACCCAGTGCAGGTGTGATCTCTTCCATAGCCTTTACAGTAGGAATGTTGTAAGACTCCTGGATTGCGGTGCGGATGGATACCGTACCATGGTAAGCATGGTCATAGTTATATAGTGGCTGTCCGCTTGGATATTTGTACGGCTCATCTTTAAAAGGTGTAGCCAGTGTCATGCCGCCTTCGTTTAAAGCAGCCGCAAATGTTGCTAAAGGCTTAAATGTAGAACCAGGCTGTCTCAATGTATTGGTAGCACGGTTCAAGGTAAGGCTGGAAGACTTTTCACCTCTTCCGCCCACAATTGCCTTTACATATCCTGTATGCTGGTCAATGATGGTGATAGAAGACTGAGGCTGAGGGGTAAAATGTACGCTTTCCCCGATTACTTCACTTCCATCTGCAAGAATAGAAGCTTTATAAGCATCTACGTGAGCCTGAGCGTCTTCCTTACTGTTGAACAGAAGGGTAAAGTTTGCATTTTCATTGTTAATAAAATAGGTTTGCAGCATTTCTTTGCTGTAGTTTTCTGTTTCACCGTTTGGATGTTTCACCGTGAGCTTATAGTCAAGGCTTACCTGGCTGCCAGCAGGGAAATTATTTGGATTTGCATATTCTTCGTCACAGATCTGCTGGATGGCAGGATCCTGAGTGGTGTAAATACGAAGACCACCGCTGTAAAGTGCATTGCGGGCCTGAGCCTCTGTATATCCTCTCTGTTCCTGAAGGTCATGGATGACCTGCTCAGTCAATTCATCAATAAAATAAGAGTAGGTCTTATCTACCTGTTCCTGCTGCTGTTCTACATTCTGAATCCGTTCATATACGTTGTCTGCCAGACATTCGTCATATTGCTCTTTGGAAATGTAATTCTGATCCAGCATATGATCCAGTACAGCTTCACGCCTTTTGGCATTTTCTTCAGGATTGATAGCAGGATTGAATCTGGTAGGGTTCTGGCTGATTCCGGCAATAACAGTACATTCTGATAAAGTAAGGTCACTGACATCTTTACCAAAATACCCTTGTGCTGCTGCCTGGACACCGTAATTTCCGTCTCCAAGGTTGATTGTATTCAGATAATTTTCCAGGATAACTTCTTTGCTCTTGTATTTTTCCAGTTGAAGTGCCAGATATTGTTCCTGGAATTTACGTTTGAAACGCTGCACGGTAGATTCATTGGTCCAGCCTGTGAAGACGTTATTCTTCAATAGCTGCTGTGTAATGGTGCTGGCACCCTCAGAAAAATTACCGCCGCTTAAAATACCTTTGACACCAGCACGGAGAATACCTCTTATATCAATACCATTGTGCTCATAGAAACGTTCATCCTCAATGGCTACCACTGCATGCTGTAAATCCTCTGGGATTTTTTCAAGAGAAACCGGCATACGGTTGGAGTTGGGGGCAGTCAGCTTCTGAAGCTGATTTCCATTGGCATCATAAACAAAAGTAGCTTCTCCTACGGGTACGATGTTTACTTCCGATATATTCGGTGCACTGTCCAGTACGCCTTTAAACGCACCAAGTCCTGCACAGGCTCCAATCACCATGATTGCAAGCAGTGACAAAAAAATAATCCGCAACAGGGATACATGTGCTTTTTTCCCAATCATCGTGGAATGGGAAGTGAGGGCATTGCGCTTTTTGTTTGTAGCCCGTTTTCCAAAATTCATGTAGTTTTGCCTCCTTTTCCCGTTCATTATAACAAATGCCAGACCCTAATTCAAGAAACTTTACTTCCGTGCACAGGGATTTCATTTTTTATTCATAAATGTTCCCCTTTTTTAACAAACTATGCTAAAATACCAGATACAAAGCTGGGAAAGGAACAGAGAAAGTTATGTTAGAAGAATATAAAACCATATATGAGGGAGGACAAGGAGAAATTGTGGAGAAAAAATCCAGGTTTCTTGCAGAAGTACGTCTGGTAAAGTCAGAAGAAGAAGCATTAAAGTTTATAGAAGAAAAAAAGAAACAGTACTGGGATGCAACGCACAATTGTTATGCATATGTGATCGGGGAGAGGAAGGAATTGATGCGGTGCAGTGATGACGGGGAGCCACAGGGAACAGCGGGAAAACCAATGTTAGATGTGCTGCTTGGAGAAGATTTGTACAATACAGCAGTAGTTGTTACCAGGTATTTCGGTGGAACACTGCTTGGGACAGGTGGATTGGTACGTGCATATTCCAAGGCAGTCCAGGAAGGGATTAAAGAGAGCAGGGTCATCACCAAATATCACGGGATTCTCACAGAGATTGGAATTGATTATACGTGTGTGGGAAAACTTCAGTATTTATTTGCAAAGAATCAGATTCCGATTATTGATTCCCAATATGCAGAGGATGTAAAAATGCAGATTCTGATTCCTGCAAAAGAAGAAGGAATGATAAAAAAAGCCGTGACAGAAGCCACAAATGCAAGAGCCACTGTCACGGATATAAAAGAACTATATTTTGCTGTATCGGATGGTGAATACCTATTATTTGAAGATTAGCATTTTTCCGGAGTCGGATATTCTGTACCAAAAGTATCAACAGTCATGGACTGGATACGTTGTTCTTCTAATGGACGGTCACTGTAATCTGTGCGGGTTTCTGCGATTTTGTTTACAACATCCATACCTTCCGTGATTTTTCCAAATGCTGCATAAGAACCATCTAAGTGAGGAGAGGTTTCATGCATGATAAAGAACTGGCTTCCAGCAGAGTCTGGATGCATCGCACGTGCCATGGAAAGAACGCCTGGTGTATGTGCCAGATTATTTTTGAAACCATTCTGGCTGAATTCTCCTTTAATGGAGTAGCCAGGGCCGCCCATACCGGTTCCGTTTGGGCATCCGCCCTGGATCATAAAACCACGGATTACACGGTGGAAGATCAGCCCGTCATAGAAGCCGTCTTTTACCAGGCTGATAAAGTTATTTACTGTATTTGGGGCGATTTCCGGATATAATTCTGCTTTCATCACATCGCCATTTGCCATAGTAATGGTCACAATTGGATTTGCCATAATAGATTCTCCTTTGATTAAATTATGATATTTCATTATAAGCGGAAAAAATAAAAGGTGCAAGCCACAATTTTCTGTGCTATACTGGGTGTGCTGAAACACAGAAAGAATTACAAAGAGGATTGCATATGATTATTATAGAGACAAACAGTGCAGAGGAAACCTTTCGGTTAGGTGAAAAATTGGGACATTTAGCCATTCCAGGACAGATTTATACCTTAAATGGTGACCTGGGTGTGGGGAAAACAGTGTTTACTCAGGGGGTAGCCAGTGGACTGGGAATCAAAGAGCCGGTCAACAGCCCTACATTTACGATTGTCCAGGAATATGAAGATGGAAGAATACCGTTTTATCATTTTGATGTATATCGCATTGGCGATTTGGAAGAGATGGAAGAAATCGGATATGATGATTATTTTTTCGGAAACGGTATTTGCCTGATTGAGTGGGCAGAGCTGATTCAGGAGCTTTTGCCGGAGACGATGATATCCATCACCATAGAAAAAGAGCCAGAAAAAGGATTTGATTACAGAAAGATAACCATTGATGGATTAGACTTAGAAATATAGAATACTTGTAAGAAAGGATGCATGGATTATGAAAATATTGGCACTTGACAGTTCAGGACTTGTTGCTTCTGTTGCCATTATGGAAGATGATGTTCTGGTGGCAGAGTACACAATGAATTATAAAAAGACACATTCCCAAACATTATTGCCAATGCTGGATGAACTGAAACAGGCGGTTCAGCTTGACTTAGAGTCTATTGATGCCATTGCGGTAGCAGCAGGACCTGGTTCTTTTACTGGACTTCGTATAGGTTCTGCCACAGCAAAGGGACTGGGCCTGGCTTTGAAAAAGCCTTTGATTGGAATTCCGACCACAGAAGCACTGGCGTATAATCTGTATGGAACATCAGAAAACGTGCTGATCTGTCCAATCATGGATGCGAGAAGGAGCCAGGTGTACACAGGACTGTATTATTTTGAAAATCATGAATTAAAAACATTAAAAGAGCAGGATGCTCTTCCAATGGAAACATTACTGGAAGAATTAAATCAACTGAATAAAGAAGTGATTTTCCTTGGAGACGGTGTTCCTGTATTCCGTGATATGATTAAAGAATGCTGTAACGTGCCGTATAGTTTTGCACCTGCACATGTGAGCCGTCAGCGGGCAGGTGCTGTGGCAGCACTTGGAGAAATCTATTACAGCCAGGGTAAAATCGAAAGTGCCATGGAGCATCAGCCGGATTATCTCAGAGTATCCCAGGCAGAGAGGGAGAGGGCGGAACGCCTGAAAAAACAAGAGCATGCTTAAAATCAGAAAAATGGAAGAAGCCGATCTGGAAGAAGTAGCGGCTATCGAGCAGGAAAATTTTTCGAGACCATGGACAGAAGAGGGATTCCGGAAAGCTGTCATGGATACACATACGCTATATCTGTCAGCTTTTCTGGATGAGATTCTGGTGGGATATATTGGTATGTGGATTGCTCTTGATGAAGGTGAGATTACAAATGTCTCTGTAAAAAAAGAATATCAGGGACAGAAAATAGGTGCTCATCTTCTTGAAAAACTTCTGGAAGAAGGAGACAAGATAGGGGTTTCGTCTTATTTTCTGGAAGTCAGGGAGAGCAATCAGGCGGCAATTGCACTGTACGAAAAGACTGGCTTTGAAAAAGCCGGAATCAGGAAGAATTTTTACGAAGATCCTGTGGAGAACGGAATTGTGATGTGTAAAAGATAGCAGAAATGCTATCTTTTTCTAAGTTTACAGCTAATTCCCACTGGGATTTGAAAAAGAACTGCTGTATAATCAGTGCTGTTCACAAGGAGAGGAATCTTGCACAGGAGGAAAAAAATGAGAAAATACAGAAATCAAGAGGAAAATCAAGAACTGGAAATTTACTGTAACTGCTGTGGGAGAAGAATAAAGACCCAGAAAGATATGATTGTGGAAGGGGTTTTCCATGGACAGGTACAATGGGGATATTTTTCAGGGAAAGATGGAGAAAGCCACAGCTTTGATCTATGCGAAACCTGCTATGACAAATGGATTGCCGCTTTTCAGATTCCTGTGGAGCGGAATTTGGAAAATGAGTTGTTGTAGCAAAAAACAATGTGTGTTATGATAAGTAGGATTATAGAAGTAAAGACAGAAATGAGGAAAATAGAATGTTAGATGTATGCTTGCTGGGGACAGGGGGAATGATGCCTCTTCCCAGAAGAAAACTCACATCTTTAATGACACGATACAATGGCAGTAATTTAATGATTGACTGTGGGGAAGGAACCCAGGTTGCAGTGAAGGAAAAGGGCTGGAGTTTTAAACCAATTGATGTAATCTGCTTTACCCATTATCATGCAGATCATATTAGTGGGCTTCCGGGATTATTGCTCACTATGGGGAATGCGGAGCGTACAGAACCGCTCACTTTAATTGGGCCTAAAGGACTTACAAGAGTTGTATCCGCTCTCAGAGTCATTGCTCCGGAACTGCCGTTTGAAATTGAATTCAGGGAATTAACTCAGCCAGAGGAAACCATTGAGATTAAGGGGTATCATATTACAGCATTCCGTGTAAACCACAATGTTACCTGCTATGGCTATAGCCTAGAGATTAAAAGGACAGGAAAATTTGATGCAGCGAGGGCAAAAGAACAGAATATTCCATTGAAATGCTGGAATCCTCTTCAGAAAGGGGAAACCGTGACAGTAGATGGAATCACATACACTCCGGATATGGTGCTGGGGCCTGCGAGAAAAGGAATCAAATTAACTTACACAACAGATACCAGACCGGTAAAGGCTATTTCTGAGCATGCGGCAGGTTCCGATTTGTTTATCTGCGAAGGAATGTACGGAGAACAGGACAAAGAAGCAAAAGCAAAAGCATATAAACATATGACCTTCCGGGAAGCTGCTTCTCTGGCAAAAGAAGCCGGAGTCGGGGAAATGTGGCTGACACATTACAGCCCTTCTCTGGTAAGACCAGAGGAAGCGTTAGAAGAGGCTGCTAATATTTTTCCAAATACCATAGCAGCAAAGGACAGGCAGTCTGTGGAATTGCAGTTTGAGGAGGAATAGATCATGGAGACACAAAAAGATGTATTGATTTTAGCTATAGAAAGTTCATGTGATGAGACAGCAGCTTCTGTGGTGAAAAATGGAAGAACGGTCTTGTCGAATATTATTTCTTCTCAGATTGATCTTCATAAATTATATGGAGGCGTTGTGCCGGAAATCGCATCCCGGAAACATATTGAGAAGATTAACCAGGTGATTGAGGAAGCATTGAAAGAGGCAGAGGTAGAATTAGATGATTTGGATGCGATTGGTGTCACTTATGGACCTGGATTAGTAGGGGCACTGCTGGTAGGCGTGGCAGAAGCAAAGGCAATCAGTTTTGCGAAAAATATCCCGTTAGTAGGAGTTCATCATATTGAGGGACATATATCTGCCAATTATATTGAAAATCTGGATCTGGAGCCACCGTTCCTTTGTCTGGTTGTTTCAGGGGGACATACCCATCTCGTGATTGTAAAAGACTATGGTGAATTTGAAATCCTGGGAAGAACCAGAGATGATGCAGCAGGAGAAGCCTTTGACAAAGTTGCAAGAGCCATTGGATTAGGTTATCCGGGTGGTCCCAAGATTGATAAATTGTCCAGACAGGGCAATGCTTATGCAATGGATTTTCCGAAGGCAAAGGTGGCAGATGCACCCTATGATTTTAGTTTCAGCGGTGTGAAGTCAGCGGTCTTGAATCATTTAAATAAATGCAGAATGCAGGGAGAACCTATTGTGGAGGCTGATATTGCTGCTTCTTTCCAGAGATGCGTCGTGGAAGTATTGGTAGAACATGCAATTTCGGCAGCAAAGGACTATCATATTTCAAAGCTGGCCATTGCAGGTGGTGTAGCGTCAAACCAGACTTTGAGAAGTGCCATGGAGAAAGCGTGTCAGGAGAATGGGATTCGTTTTTACCATCCATCACCAATTTTATGTACCGACAATGCTGCTATGATTGGGGCAGCAGCTTATTATGAATATTTAAAAGGAACCAGGCATGGATGGGATTTAAATGCAGTGCCAAATTTGAAATTAGGAGAGCGGTAGGAGGAACCAGGTATGAAATGTACAGCAATTGTCCTGGCAGCAGGACAGGGGAAAAGAATGAACAGCAGTGTGCAGAAACAATTTCTTATGCTTAAAGGGAAACCCCTGCTGTACTACAGCCTGGAGTGTTTTCAGAAAAGTAAAGAAATTGAGGATATCATCCTGGTAACGGGAAAAGAATGTATAGATTTCTGTAAACAGGAAATCATAGAAATGTACGGTTTTACAAAAGTAAGTAAGGTGGTAGCCGGAGGAAAAGAAAGATATGATTCTGTGTATGCAGGTCTTTGTGCCTGTGAGGACAGTGATTATGTATTTATTCATGACGGTGCACGGCCTTTTGTTACAGAAGAGATTATAAGCAGGGTAAAAGCTGCTGTTTTGGAGTTTCAGGCATGTATTGCCGGAATGCCTTCAAAGGACACCGTGAAGATTGCAGATTCCAATCAGATGGTGAAGGAAACTCCGAATAGAAGTACGGTCTGGAATATTCAGACGCCGCAGGCATTTTCCTATGCTCTTATTAAAGAAGCACATGAGATTGCAAGAACCAAGAATATGGAAACTATCACGGATGATGCCATGGTAGTAGAAACCTATAAGAACGCACCGGTACGTCTGGTGGAAGGAGCTTATGAGAACATAAAAATCACGACACCGGAGGATATTTTAATCGCAGAAAAATTTCTTGAAAAAAATTAAAGAAAGGTATTGACATTTCTTGTCAATACATGGTAATATACTACCTGTCGCTGACACAACAGCACACGGAGAGATATCGAAGTGGTCATAACGAGGCGGTCTTGAAAACCGTTTGTCCGCA
>USPF01000028.1 GCA_900556555.1 uncultured Blautia sp. | reverse complement strand
ATCATTTCTTTATCCAGAATAACACAGATCTGTTTTCTGAAAAAGCTGCTTTTGATAACAAGCACGGTATTATGGCTTATAACCGCACCAATCAGGAAAAAGGCAGAGCCACAAAATATCTACCTGCAAGTGAATGGACTGTATCTGTTGGTAAACATCCAGGTTTGATTCCGGGGAAGGTATGGGTAGAAGTTCAGGAATCTCTGGAGCGAAATAAATCTAAATCCTTCAGAAAACCCCGCAGTAACGAAGCACTTCTGACTGGCTTGTTATTCTGTAACTGCGGTGAACGTATGTATCCGAAAATGAGCAAACGGAAAACTGCTGACGGAAAGGTGATTTATACCTATGTCTGCAAAATGAAAGAACGCAGCCAGAAATCTGCCTGTTCCAGCAAAAATGCCAATGGCAATACCTTGGATTTGTCTGTAACGGAACAGATTAAAATGCTTGCAGAGGACAAAGATACTTTCATTGCACAGTTAAAACAAAGCCGGAGATTTTGCACGGATAACCGCATGGACTATGAACAGCGGTTTGACCATATGCGAAAAGAAAAAGCAGATATAGAGAAGAAAATTCATTCTCTGGTAGACTCACTTGCAGATATCGGAGACAGCTCTGCAAAGGGTCATGTAACCAAACGAATTGAACAGTTGAACCAGGAATACCAGTCTCTGGAACAGCGTATTCAGGCACTAAAAGGGCTAACCTCCCAGAACGTTCTTAACGATATGGAATTTAATTTGTTGTGCCAGCTGCTTACAATTTTCAAAGACGGAATTGATGAAATGACTGTTGAACAAAAACGGGCTGCCATTCGTACCATTGTGCGTAAAGTAATATGGGATGGTATCAACGCCCATGTGATTCTGTTTGGTACAACAGATGATGATAATATGGAGGATAAAGACCTGGGAAAAACACATTTTAGAGAGGATAGCAAATGAACTGCTCATGTATTTCCGCTCCAAGAAAAAAATCAGCCGGGAAGTATCTCTATATGAACCCATTGGAACAGACAAGGAAGGGAATGAGATCAGTCTGCTCGATGTAATCGAAACAGAACCCGTAGATGTGATAAAAAATTATTCTCTAAGGCAGGATAGCCTTCTTTTATACCGCCTGATTCCTCAAATCCTTACAAAACGTGAACAGGAAATCATCAAATTCCGTTATGGTCTCTATGGACATCAGGAACAAACCCAGCGTGAAATAGCAAAGCGGCTGAATATCAGCCGCTCTTATGTGTCACGTATTGAAAAAAATGCCCTTGTGAAATTACGCAGTTTCTTCCCTGCGTCTTAGAATGTCATAAACTTCTGCCTCACCGCCTAAATCCACATACAGAACCTGCTGCGGATGTGGTGCACTCTCCATAGGCACTCCATCTTCATCATAAATACCCTTTACTGGAATCTGAAGATTTCTTCCGTCTGGTTTCATGATTTCAATCGTTTCTCCCAGCAGGAACTTATTCCTCTGGGTGATACGGTACATACCGTCTGCTCTCTGTTCTTCTATATAGCCCAGATATGTGTAGCCTTTGGCGTAGGTATTATTCTCATAAATCTGAGCATCCTCCTCCGGTTTTCCATAGAAAAATCCGGTGGTAAACTGGCGGTAAGTACAGCTTCGGATTTGCTCCTGATACCATGGCATGTGCTCCTGGTACAGTTCAGGAGATTCCAGATAGTCATCAATCGCTTTTCTGTAAGTACGGGCCACTGTAGCTACATACAGGGCTGTTTTCATTCTTCCCTCTATCTTCAGGCTGTCAATTCCACTGGTAAGCACATCATCCATATGCTCAATCATACACAAATCTTTTGAATTAAAGATGTAAGTTCCCCGCTCATTCTCATAAACAGGCATATATTCCCCAGGTCTTGTTTCTTCTACAATAGAATATTTCCAGCGGCATGGATGTGTGCATGCCCCCTGGTTTGCATCTCTTCCGGTAAAATAGTTCGACAAAAGACATCTTCCGGAATAAGAAATACACATAGCTCCATGAATAAAGCTTTCTATCTCCATCTCTTCCGGTATCTTTTCTCTGATTTCCTTGATCTCCGCAAGGGATAATTCTCTTGCACTCACCACCCTCTTAGCACCTAAATCCCACCAGAACTGATAGGTCGCATAATTGGTATTATTTGCCTGAGTGCTGACATGACGCTCAATTTCCGGGCACACTTCCCTGGCAATCATAAACACTCCTGGATCTGAAATAATCAATGCATCTGGTTTTATTTCTTTCAGTTCTTCAAAATATTCCCGCACACCTGCCAAATCCTGGTTATGTGCCAGAATATTAGCTGTCACATAAACTTTTACACCATGCTCATGGGCAAATGCAATTCCCTCTTTCATATCATCCATAGAAAAATTCTTTGCTTTTGCACGCAGTCCAAAGGCTTCACCTCCGATATAAACTGCATCTGCTCCGAACATCACTGCTATTTTCAGCACTTCCAGGCTGCTTGCCGGAATCAGTAATTCTGGTTTACGAACCATAAATCTTCTCCTGCTCTTTCTCTATCTTACTTCACTTGTTTTTCTTTATACTGATGGTAACTCCATCTCCCAGAGGAAGAATGGAAGTTTCTAACTCATCATGATGTTTTAATACGTATAAATACTCCCGCATCCTCTTATAAATCGTGCGGTTTCGTCTCTCCACAGCAAAATGGGATTCTATAATATCACCATCCTGGAGTACATTGTCTGATATTAAAATACCACCTGGTTTTAAAAGTCTCAGGACATCCGGTAAAAAATTGATATACTGCCCCTTTGCCGCATCCATAAAAATAAAATCAAAAGGTTCCGTGAGCGTTTTCAAAACTTCCTGTGCATCTCCCGGCAGAAGCGTAATCTGCTCTTCTTTTCCAGCTTTTTTGAAATTTTGCTGGGCTATGGGAATCCTTTTCTCATAGTTTTCTATGGTGACAATCTCACAATTTGCAGGAGCATACGTACTCATAAGCAGTGTAGAAAATCCCACCGCAGTTCCCACTTCCAGAATCCTCTGTGGTGCTTTTATCTGGAGTAAAACCTTCAAAAAACTCTGCATTTCTCTTCTGATGATGGGAACATAATTCTTTAAGGCTTCCTGCTCCAGTGCATTGAGAAAAGGGGTATTTCCCTTATCAAGTGAATTGATATAGGTGACCATCCTCTCATCTACAATCACTGCTGTGCCCCTCCTTCATCACCGGAAACTTCTGAACTTCCCTCTCTTGTCTCACCGGCTGCGTTTGTAGAATCAGGCTGTCCCTCAGTATCTTCTTTTGCCAGGACTGCCATCATTTCTTCTGCATTCATGCTGGTATTCAAAATATAGGTTCCAGACTGTAATTTTCCCTTATAGTTGGAAAGTTTTTCCTGCACAACGAATATTTTCGCATCTTCAATGAGCCCTTTATTCTTCAGAATCTTTCCAATCTGATAAACAGAATCTCCGTTCTCCACTACTACGGTAATATCCCTGCCATCTTCCTCACTTGCCATAGGCACCTGGTTAAAAATCGCATACCCAAAGTCAAACGCAGATTTGCCGATATAGATAACTGCAATAACTGCACATAGATAAAGACCCAAACGGAGAAATCCTCCTGCTACAATGGATGATGTTTTCTGTTTTCTGACTTGTTTTCCCATGTTAATCTCCTTGTTCTATGACAAATCCGGTATATCCAGTTTGATTCCCCTGTGTATAGCCGTGGTGATTCCCTGGAGCTGTCTGCACAAAGACAGCTCTGCCTCCAGAAACTGATTCACCTCAGGAATTTTACACAATTCCTCTGTACTGCGTTCCAAATCATCAATGGCTTCATACAGATTATTGCCTTCCTCCTGATTCTGGACACGATAGTTCAGAGAACGTAGTTCATCTACCTTTACTTTCAGACCGGGAATCTGGTTCACCGCCTCCAAAGCTGCACAGTACTGCTTATAAACGCTGCCATTCTTGATTGCTGAAACCAGCATTTCTGTACAAGTGTCAATAAAACTCATATGTGTACCTCCAAGATTTTTTATGCCTCCATGATAATCGGCAGAATCATCGGATTTCTCTTGGTACGTTTCCATAAAAATTCACCCAGTGAATCTTTGATAATATTCTTAATTTTTCCCCAGTCTGTAATATGTTTGTCCAAACAGATGTCAATAGCATCTTCTACAACAATTCTTGCCTCATCCATTAAGTCCTCAGACTCCCGCACATACACAAATCCTCTTGACACAATATCAGGACCTGCCAGTAGTCTGCTACTGTATTTTTCCAGTGTCAGCACAACGATCATAATTCCGTCTTCTGCCAGATGCTGGCGGTCTCTTAATACAATGTTTCCAACATCTCCAACACCAAGTCCGTCTACCAGGATTGCACCGGTACGTACTTTCTGTGTTACTGCTGCCGGTTCTTCTTCATTTAATTCCAGCACATCTCCTGAAGACAGAATGAAAATATTTTCTTTTGGAATTCCTAATTCCCTTGCAATTCCTGCCTGAGCTTTCAAATGTCTGTATTCACCATGAACCGGTACTGCATATTTCGGTTTTACCAGGGAATAGATCAGTTTAATCTCTTCCTGGCATGCATGGCCTGATACATGGGCATCCTGGAAAATAACATCTGCGCCCTTGCGGCTCAGTTCATTGATGACCTTTGATACTGCCTTTTCATTTCCGGGAATCGGATTGGAGCTGAAAATAATGGTATCATTCGGTTTGATGGTTACTTTTTTGTGAATATTAGCTGCCATTCTGGACAATGCCGCCATGGATTCTCCCTGGCTTCCTGTGGTGATCAGCACCACCTGTTCATCAGGATAATTCTTAATCTGGTCAATATCCACCAGGGTTTTATCCGGAATCTGAAGATATCCCAGCTCTGCTGCTGTACTGATGACATTCACCATACTGCGGCCTTCCACCGCTACTTTTCTTCCGTATTTATAGGCAGAATTGATAATCTGCTGTACACGGTCTACATTGGATGCGAAAGTCGCAATAATAATTCTGGTACTCTTATGCTCTGCAAAAATATTGTCAAATGTTCTTCCCACGGTTCTCTCTGACATGGTAAAACCTTTTCTCTCCGCATTGGTACTGTCACACATCAAGGCCAGAACACCTTTTTTCCCAATCTCTGCAAATCTCTGCAAATCAATGGCGTCTCCGAATACCGGTGTGTAATCCACCTTAAAGTCTCCTGTATGGATAACGGTTCCGGCGGGAGAATAGATAGCCAGTGCAGAAGCATCCTGAATACTGTGGTTTGTCTTTATAAACTCAATACGGAAGCAGCCAAGATTAATAGACTGCCCGTGTTTGATTACTTTTCGTTTCGTTGTTCTTAATAAATTGTGTTCTTTTAATTTGTTATCAATCAAACCTATTGTCAGCTTTGTAGCATAAATAGGCACATTAATATCTCTCAGAATGTAAGGAAGTGCTCCGATGTGGTCCTCATGACCATGGGTGATCACAAACCCTTTGACTTTGTTAATATTTTCTTTTAAATATGTTACATCCGGGATAACCAGGTCGATTCCCAGCATATCGTCCTCTGGGAAAGAAAGACCGCAGTCTACCACGACGATACTGTCTTCGTATTCAAAGGCAGTAATGTTCATTCCAATCTGTTCCAGTCCGCCCAATGGAATGATTTTCAATTTTCCGTTATTATGCTTTTTCAATGTTTTTCCTCCAAATTTTCCGTTCCAATTTCATTTGCTGTCAGTCAGACTCAGTTATTCAAAATCAATATCTTCCAGCATGGCTTCGAACACTTTATAAACTGCATCATATTCTGTGTCATCTTCCACGAATACATAACAGCCTTCCTCATCTCCGTCTTTTGAGATATCTTTCAGAATGTATGCTGCACTTCCGTTCTCTTCATCGTTTTCTTCCGGATCAATTACTAAAAGATAGTTGATTCCTCCTACTCTTGTCTGCTCCAAAATACCAAATTCTAATTCTGTTCCGTCTTCTCCATCAAAAATTACTGTTTCCATGTTCTCGTCCTTTCTCTTTCTTTATTTTTCGGGCATACACATAACCCGGAGACACGCTCGTTTCAGCCATAAATGGCAACAATCAAAGTGTACCCGGGTTTGCTTTTGCATCTAAATAGCCCTGTAAAATAAATACAGCAGCTATCATATCCACATATTTCCCTCTGTTCTCTCTCCGCACACCAGTTTCCATCAATGTACGGTTGGCCTCTACAGTGGTAAGCCGTTCATCCCACATGACAACGGGCAGCCCTAATCTTTTTTCTAAGGTTTCTTTTAGCTGCAGCGATTTCTCGGCCCGTTCCCCAATGGTATTGTTCATATTCTTAGGAAATCCCAGTACAAGTTCTTCTACTTCATATTGTTTCACTAATTCTTCAATTCTACGCAAAGATTTTCTCAGTTTATTTTCTTCTTCTCTCCTGATGATTTCCACGCCCTGAGCTGTAAGCCCTAAGGGGTCACTGACAGCTACCCCTATGGTCTTTGAGCCGTAATCTAACCCCATAATCCTCATAGGTTAGTCTCTCTTCCAGGACTTGTTCTTAATATATTCTTTCAGTAATTCCTCGACCAGCTCGTCACGCTCCACCTTCATAATCGTACTTCTGGCACCTTTATGGCTGGTAATGTAAGTAGGGTCTCCTGACATAATATAACCTACAATCTGATTTACAGGATTATATCCCTTTTCAGCCATAGCATTATATACCAGATCCAGAACCTCTTTCACACGCACTGCCGGGTCTGTCTTTACATTAAAATATTGTGTACTTTCTAAATTTGCCATACTATTCACGCCCTTATCTTTCCATTCTACTACTGCAACTATAAACCTATTCTAATATATCTTCGTTGGAAATTCAACTATTTATTGTGCAAATGAAAGTCCCTTCCTCCAGGAATCCCAAAATCTGTCCTACTTTTATCTGATTTTCAAGATTTTCTTCCGATTCTGCTGCAACTTTTAAATATTCCTTTGTATATCCAGTCCAATAGGTTTTTCCATGAATGCTGCACTGTTCTTCAAAAAGTATTTCTACTTCTTTTCCAATAAATTTTTCCATATATTTTTTCTTATGGATATTTCCCAGTTCGATCAGGGTATGACTCCTCTGTGTTTTCACCTGTTCCGGAATCTGTCCTTCCATGCGGTCTGCCCTTGTTCCCTGTCTTCTGGAATATTTAAAAATATGTGTCTCGTAAAAATCTGCCTTCTCAATCATTGCCTTGGATTCCTGAAATTCTTCTTCTGATTCCTGTGGAAATCCCACGATAACATCTGTAGTAAGTGCCGGATTTTCAAAATATTTTCTTAACAGCTCACATCCTTTTAAATATTCCTCTGCTGTGTAATGGCGGTTCATTCTCTTCAATGTCTCATCACAGCCGCTCTGAAGAGAGAGGTGGAAATGTGGGCAGATTTTTGGAAGGCTTCCGATTGTCTTTGCAAACTCTTCTGTGATGATTCTCGGCTCCAAAGAACCAAGACGGATTCTCTTTACACCAGAAATCTCATGTACCGCCTGAATCAGACCCAGAAGGCTATCATCACAATCTACTCCATAAGAACTAAGATGGATTCCGGTGAGAACGAACTCCTGATATCCATGCTCTGTCAATCTTCTGACTTCTTCCAGTACATCCTCTCTTTTTCTGCTGCGTACCCGGCCTCTTACATAAGGAATAATACAATAACTGCAGAACTGATTACATCCATCCTGAACTTTTAAATATGCTCTTGTGTGTTCTCCTGTGCTGGACAACTGCAATGATTCATATTCCACTGGTTTTTCCAAATCCAGTATATCTTTCTCCTGTCCATTTCCTTTTTTGTAATGCTCCAATACAAAAAGCAAATCCTGTTTCCGATTGTTTCCCAATACAATATCTATGGCATCATCAATGTTTCCCATATCTTTCTGGGCCTGTACATAACATCCTGCTGCAATGACAATGGCATCTGGGTTCATCTTTCTGGCTTTGTGAAGCATCTGCCTTGATTTCCTGTCCGCAATGTTTGTTACTGTGCAGGTATTGATAATATATACATCTGCTCCCGGGGCAAAAGGAACAATTTCATATCCGGCATCTGCCAGCATCTGTTCCATTGCCTCCATCTCATAAGCATTTACTTTGCATCCTAAATTGTGCAGGGCTACTGTTTTTTTCATAATTTTTATCCTTATTTTTTAATCCTTTAGCGTTTTACCGAACTGTTTTCAATCTCCTCCTGTTTTTTCTCTTTTTTTGATATTGACTTTTTTTACCATAAACGGTAACATTATCCTTGTAAAAAGCAAATACAAAATCTGATATTAGGGAGGATTTTTTTCATGAAAACAGTTAAAATTTCACTCAATTCTATTGACAAAGTTAAATCTTTTGTAAACGAAATCACAAAATTTGATTATGACTTTGATTTAGTTTCCGGAAGATACGTAATCGACGCAAAATCTATCATGGGTATCTTCTCTTTAGATTTATCTAAATCTATTGACTTAAACATCCATGCAACAGATGCAGCTTTAGATGAAATTCTGGTTACTCTGAAACCATACCTGGTTGACTAAGTATTCCAACAGACTATACACAAGATTTTATTGGGAAGCCGTGCAAGCACAGCTTCCCTTTTTGTTATCCTTCACAAATGATAGTCTCTGCAGTTTCCACTGCCTCCTTCATCATTTCTTCAATCTTATCCTGAAGCTTTTCTTCGGAACGTTTAATTGCCTGAAGATTAGGCTTTGTCACCGGATGTTTTGCCACGAAAATCGTACAGCAATCTTCAAACGGAAGAATCGATGTTTCGTAAGTATTGATTTTCAAAGCCACATCCACGATTTCCTGTTTGTCAAATCCGATAACAGGGCGGAATACCGGCATAGTACAAACTTCATTTGTCGCTGCCAGACTGTGAATGGTCTGACTTGCAACCTGTCCGATACTTTCTCCTGTGATCAGTCCTAAACTTCCATCCTGTTTTGCAAACGTTTCTGCAATCTTCATCATATAGCGTCGCATAATGATGGTTAATTCTTCATGTGGACATTTATCGTAAATATAAAGCTGGATATCTGTAAAATTCACCACATGGAGACGGATTGGACCACTATATTTTGCCACCAGTTTTGCCAGGTCTACAACCTTTTGTTTCGCCCTCTCACTGGTATATGGCGGAGCATGGAAATATACGGCGTCAATCTTAACCCCGCGTTTTGCGATCATGTAACCTGCAACCGGACTGTCGATTCCGCCGGAAAGAAGAAGCATGGCACTTCCATTCGTTCCAAGAGGCATTCCGCCAGGTCCAGGTATATTTTCTGAATATAAATAAATTTTATTCCGGATTTCTACGTTTACAAAAACATCCGGGTGGTGTACATCCACTTTCATATTCGGGCAAGTGTCCAAAATCACAGCCCCCAGCTCACTGCTTACTTCCATGGATTGCATTGGATATGCTTTTTTATTTCTTCTGGTATTTACCTTGAAGGTCAGTTCCTTATCCCCGTAGAGTTTCTTGACATAGTTGGAAACATCCTCTGCCAGTTTCTCAAACCCTTCGTCTTCCAGAACGACTGCAGGGCAGATGCTGAAGATACCGAAAACACGCTTTAAGGCCTCCACAGTTTCTTCATAATCAAATTCATCATTGGCATATACAAAAATACGTCCTGACTCTTTTGCAATGCGGAAGCTGCCTTCTACATTCCGCAACTGATATTTAATCTGTGCCACCAGAGCGTCTTCAAAAATATAACGGTTTTTCCCTTTAATGGCAATCTCTGCATACTTAATTAAAAATGCTTTATACATATCTTATCCTCTCTATTTTCTGGCATATCGCCGCAGCATTGGAAGCAATTTTCTGAGAGCTTCCAATGTATAGTCTATTTCTTCTTTTGTGGTAAATTCGCAGAAGCTGAAACGGATAGCAGATTCCTTTCTTTCCGGAGACAGCCTGAGTGCCCCTAAGGATGCACTTCCTGCCCGTTTGTGGCTGGAGCAGGCACTTCCTGCTGACACATAAATTCCCATATCTTCCAGGCTATGCAGAAGCACTTCGCTTCTGACACCTAAAAAACTAACATTTAAGATATGAGGTGCACCTTCCTTGGGTCTTGGACCATTGATCTCTACCTGTTCTATTTTTCCCAGTTCCTGTGCCAGATAAAGCTTCAAGCTCCGCATATGTTCTACATTTGCATCAAAATCTTCATAAATCTTGCCAGCTGCTGCTCCAAGACCTGCGATTCCCGGTACATTATCAGTACCAGAGCGCATTCCTTTTTGCTGGCCGCCTCCCAAGAGCAGGGGATTTAATTTAATCTTTTCATTCACATACAGAAAACCGATTCCCTTTGGTCCATGAATCTTGTGTCCGCTGACCGCCAGAAGGTCAATGCCAAGTTTCTTTGGATAAATCTTGTATTTTCCATAAGCCTGAATAGCATCTACATGGTAAACAGTTTTTGGATTTTTTTCATGAACAATTCTTCCAACTTCCTCCACCGGCACCACAGCTCCTGTTTCATTATTTACAAACATCGTGGATACCAGAATCGTATCTTCACGAATGGCATCTTTTAGTTTGTCCAGACAAAGATTTCCATAATCATCTACTGGAATCTGCGTGACTTCAAATCCCTGCTGAGACAGCCATTCCAGGGGTGCAGAAACAGCCGCATGCTCAAATGGTGTAGTAATAATGTGTTTTCCCTGTCTGTGATGAGCCAGAGCAGTTCCAATCAATGCCCAGTTGTCTGATTCTGTTCCGCCGGATGTAAAATAAATCTCTTTCTCCTGAACCTTCAGAGTTTTTGCAATCATACTTGCTGCTTCTTTTACATATTTTTCAGCCTCCACACCTTTTAAATGCATGGCGGAAGGATTCCCAAAATCCTCTGTCATGGTCTTTGCCACAATATCCGCTACTTCCTTATAGCATCTGGTAGTAGCAGAATTATCCAGATATGCCTCCATTTATCATTCCTCCAACGTAAACATTAAAATCGACAAAACAGTAAGCCCTGCAGTTTCTGTCCGCAGAATCCTTTTTCCAAGGGTAATGGACTTAGCACGTGCTTCCTGCACAGCCAATTCCACTTCTGCCTCCTCAAAACCGCCCTCCGGACCTATGAAAATCCCTACGGACTGTCCTTTTTCTATTTTTTGAATCACTTCTTTTGTATCCGCCATTCCCTTTGCAAGTTCATAGGGAATCAGCACTACATCCATGCTCTTTGCATATTCCACAGCCTGAGAAAAGCTCATGACCTTCGTCACTTCCGGAACGTACATACGCTTGGACTGCTTTGCAGCACTTTCTGCAATTGCCTGCCATCTTGTCCGCTTTTTCTCTTCTTTTTTCTGGTCAAGCTTCACCACAGCACGTTTTGAAGCAACCGGAATCACTTCATGAACACCAAGCTCCACTGCTTTTTGGATGATCCATTCCATTTTATCGCTTTTGGGAAGCCCCTGGAACAAATACAGCTTAGACGGCAGTTCATACCCTGCCTCCTGAGCATACATGATATGAGCCTTGATCTCATCCTCACTCATTTCTTCAATATAACAAGTGTATTCCAGATTTTCTTTGCTGCTGATCAGAATGGTTTCTTTTGGCTTCATACGCAGCACATTTTTTATATGATTCACATCACTGCCTGTGATTATGATTTCTTTTTCACCTACCTGAGACGGCTCTACAAAAAAACGGTACATAATCTCTCCTTAGTTCTTTCTTGCTGTTACAGACACCCATTCTCCCTGATAGGTCACTTCCAGAATTTCCAGCCCAGCATCCTTGACTGCCTTTACAACCGTTTCTTCTTTCTGGTCAATGATACCGGAAGTAATGTAAATACCGCCTTTTTTCATCTGGTTTACAATAACAGGAGTAAGGGGCACCAGAACATCCGCAAGAATATTTGCTGCTACAATATCATATTTTTCATATCCGACTGCATCCTGAACCTCTTTGTCATCAATGATATTACCAATCATCATGTCAAAATCCTGAACCGGAATTTCATTGGCTTCTTTGTTTTCTTCTACTGCCGGAACTGCACAAGGGTCTAAATCTGTTCCCACTGCGTGCTTTGCACCTAATTTCAAGGCAACAATGGATAAAATACCGCTTCCGGTTCCCACATCCAGTATTTCTGTATCCTCTGTCACATATTTCTTTAACTGGCGGATGCAGAGCTGAGTGGTCTCATGCATTCCTGTTCCAAAGGCTGTACCTGGGTCAATATGAATAATCATTCTGTCCTTGTCCTCTTCCTTTACTTCTTCCCAGGAAGGAATAATGAGAATGTCATCCACATAAAACTGTTTAAAATACTGCTTCCAGTTATTGATCCAGTCAATATCCTCTGTTTCATCCACAGCAATGCTGCCCTCGCCAATATCCATAAAATCACGAAGCCCGTCTAACTCTTCCTTCACGGCCTTTAAAATATCTTCTTCTGTTTTGGTTTCCCCGTTTAACAGCAATCCGCCTTCTTCTGTTTCTTCTACAAAGAAACTAAGGTACGCAGTTCCGTCATCTTCTGCCATCTGCGGAAGGATGTCCACAAACATCTGCTCCTTTTCCAGTGCTGTCAATGGCACATTATCCTCAATCTGAGCCCCTTCCAGCCCAATATCATAAAGTGTGCTGATAATAATATCTTCCGCTTCTGTCTTTGTCTTAATCCTGAATTTTTTCCATTTCATTTATCTACACGCTCCTTATCTCATAAACACATGATAATTATTATATGGGAAAAGAAATCAAAATGCAATAGTCACGAAAAAGGCTGCCGTATTTTCATGCATACTGACAGCCTTTTTCTCTTATCCTTCAAAGATATCTTTTAATTTTTCCCCGAATTTTTTCTTCTTTTCTCCGCCTGACGGATGGTTTCCACACGCTTCGTCAAATTTACGGAGTGCTTCTTTTGCTTCTTCGTTTAATTTTGTAGGAACCTGTACCACCAGTGTTACATAGTGATCTCCTCTTACATTCTTGTTTCTGAGAGACGGTACACCTTTTCCTTTTAAACGTACTTTGGTATCTGTCTGAGTACCTGGTTTCACATCATACATCACATCACCGTCAACGGTACTGATGCGTACTTCCCCGCCAAGAGCTGCCTGAGCAAAGGTAATCGGTGCAGTTGAGAAAATGTTCATGTCCTGTCTCTGGAAAATCGGATGACGGGCAACAATAACTTCCACCATCAAATCTCCTCTCGGACCTCCATTTACGCCTGGTTCTCCTTTTTCTCGGATGCGGATACTCTGACCATTGTCAATACCTGCAGGTATGCTGACCTGAATCTTCTTGCGGTTGGAAATAAATCCTGTTCCACGGCAATCCGGACATTTTTCTTTGATAATTTTACCGGTTCCCTGACAATCCGGACAGGTCTGTACATTCTGGATGGTACCGAACATAGACTGCTGTGTATATACCACCTGTCCTGAACCATGACATTTGGAACAGGTTTCCGGAGAAGTACCTGGTTTTGCTCCTGTTCCATGGCAGGTATTACAGGTATCTTTTAAAGTCAGCTCCAGTTCTTTTTCACAGCCGAACACAGCCTCCTCGAAGGTGATACGCACAGAAGCTCTCACATTGGCACCTTTCATTGGTCCATTGTTCGGTCTTCTTCTGCCGCCTCCGCCGAACAGATCACCGAAAATATCCCCAAAGATATCTCCCATATCTGCACCACTAAAGCCACCGAAGCCGCCGCCAAAGCCGCCTCCTCCGCCACCTTGTTCAAAAGCAGCGTGTCCGAACTGGTCATACTGTCTTCTTTTCTCCGGATCACTTAAAATCCCGTAGGCTTCTGTAGCCTCTTTAAACTTCTTTTCTGCTTCCTTATCTCCAGGATTCACATCAGGATGATATTTTTTGGCAAGTTTACGATATGCACTTTTAATCGCAGATTCATCTGCCCCCCTGTCTACCCCCAGGACTTCGTAGTAATCTCTTTTATCTGCCATTGGTTTTATCCCTTTCTAAACATACAGACATGGGATGCCCGAAAACACCCCATGCCTCAAATATTTACTGCCTGCATGCTGCAGACCAAGTTCCTTTGCTCAATTAAACTTCTCTGTAATCTCCATCAACTACATCGTCGCCATATGCTTCATTGGAACCGCCCTGTGCACCTGCTCCCATATCAGGACCAGCCTGTGCACCACCCTGTGCCTGAGCCTGTTCATACATTTTAGCAAAAAGCTTCTGTGCACTCTGCATTAATTTTTCTTTTGCAGCTTTGATATCCTGAATCTGTGCATCAGAGATTTCATCTGTATTTCCGCATTTAGCCAGAATATCTTTTAATGCGTTTAAGTCAGCCTCTACTGCTGTCTTATCATTTGCATCAATCTTATCACCAGCTTCTTCCATGGCTTTCTCTGTCTGGAATACCATAGCATCTGCATCATTCTTTGTATCTACGGCTTCTTTACGTTTTTTATCCTGTGCTTCATACTCAGCAGCTTCTCTTACTGCCTTATCGATTTCATCATCAGACATATTGGAACCTGCAGTAATGGTGATGTGCTGTTCTTTTCCTGTTCCCAGGTCTTTTGCAGATACATTTACAATACCGTTTGCATCGATATCGAAAGTAACTTCAATCTGAGGAACACCTCTTCTTGCTGGTGGAATACCATCCAGACGGAACTGTCCAAGGGATTTGTTATCTCTTGCAAACTGTCTTTCACCCTGTACAACGTTGATATCAACTGCTGTCTGATTATCTGCTGCTGTTGAGAAAATCTGGCTCTTCTTGGTAGGAATCGTTGTATTTCTCTCAATCAGTCTTGTTGCAATACCACCCATGGTTTCAATAGACAGAGACAGTGGAGTAACATCCAGAAGAAGGATATCACCTGCACCTGCATCTCCTGCTAATTTACCACCCTGCACAGAAGCACCAAGTGCAACACATTCATCCGGGTTCAGAGATTTGCTTGGCTCTTTGCCTGTCAGCTGTTTTACTTTATCCTGAACAGCAGGAATACGGGTAGAACCACCAACCAGTAATACCTGGCCCAGTTCAGAAGCAGATAATCCGGCATCAGATAATGCACGTCTTACTGGCTCTGCAGTTCTTTCTACCAGGTCATGTGTCAATTCATCAAATTTAGCTCTTGTCAGGTTCATGTCAAAGTGCAGAGGACCGTTGGCATTCATGCTTATAAATGGCAGGTTAATGTTCGTTGTTGTTGCAGAAGAAAGTTCTTTTTTCGCTTTTTCTGCTGCTTCTCTGATACGCTGCATAGCCATTTTATCTGCTGATAAGTCTACACCTTCTGTTTTCTTAAATTCAGCAATCATGTAATCTGCAACTTTCTGGTCAAAGTCATCTCCACCAAGACGGTTATCACCTGCTGTAGATAATACTTCGATAACACCATCACCGATTTCAATAATGGAAACGTCGAATGTACCGCCACCTAAGTCATAAACCATGATTTTCTGTTCTTTTTCATTGTCAAGTCCGTAAGCAAGTGCTGCTGCTGTAGGCTCGTTGATGATACGTTTTACATCAAGTCCCGCAATTTTTCCGGCATCCTTTGTCGCCTGACGCTGTGCATCGTTGAAATAAGCAGGTACTGTGATAACAGCTTCTGTTACTTTTTCACCTAAGTAGTTTTCAGCATCTGTTTTCAGTTTCTGAAGAATCATAGCTGAAATTTCCTGTGGTGAGTATTTCTTGTCATCAATTGCTACTCTATAATCAGTTCCCATATGTCTCTTAATAGAAGAGATTGTCTTGTCAGCGTTGGTAACTGCCTGACGTTTTGCAGGTTCACCGACTAATCTTTCTCCTGATTTTGTAAATGCTACGACGGATGGTGTAGTTCTTGCGCCTTCAGCGTTTGCTATTACTACTGGCTGTCCACCTTCCATAACTCCTACACAACTGTTGGTAGTACCTAAGTCAATACCTATAATCTTTCCCATGATAAATTCCTCCTGAATTTTTCTTCTATTATTTGTTAATTGTTCGCAATTTATAAGATAAAATCATAAGGGACATTCCCTTAGATGAATATCGCTAGTTTGCAACTTTTACCATGCTGTGGCGAACCACCTGGTCTTTATAAAGATATCCTTTTTGGAATTCTTCTACGATTACGTTTTCTCCGGCTTCTTCATCTTCTACATGCATCACTGCATTATGGAAATCCGGATTGAATTCCTGTCCTACAGCTTCAATCGGTTTTACTCCTAAGTCATCTAAGACTGTCATAAGCTGTTTATAAATTTTCTCCATACCTTCTGCATAAGGATTTGTAGCATCTTCCTGAAGCACTGTCGCTAAACCGCGCTCAAAATTGTCTACTACTGGAAGGATTTTTTCAATCACTTCTCTGGCTCCAATCTGGTACATAGACGCTTTTTCTTTCTCTGTACGCTTGCGGAAGTTATCAAATTCAGCCATCTGACGTTTTACTCTGTCGGTAAGCTCCTCGATTTTTTCATCTTTTTTATCTTTTTTCTTCTTACCGAAAAGCCCTTTTTTCTCAGAAGCTTTTTCGTCTGCGTCTTCCTGGACTGATTCTTCACTTCCTTCTGTCTGAGCTGTTTCTTCCTGAACATCCTCTACAGAAGCTTCCTGAGCTGCTGCTTCGTCTACTGTTTCTTCTGTTTCATGACCGGAAAGATTCTCTTCCACGGTGTTGTATTCTTTCTTTTCTTCTGACACGAATATCATACCGCCTTTCTAATCTGTTTTCTTAAAAATATGATCTAACTGAGTTTTTAATGTTTTCAGATTATCTACCACATTCTCATAATCCATGCGTTTCGGACCGATAATTCCGATGGTTCCCTGCATGCCTTCTCCTAAATCATAGGTTGCTGTCACAACACTGCAGTCCTTCATGGTCTTCACAGGACTTTCATTTCCAATATATACCTGGATTCCAGTTCCCGGATCCCCATTCTCATTTTCTGTGGTATCCTTCACAAATCCTGCCAGAGCCTGTTTTTCTTCAAAAGCAGAAATCAGCTCACTAGCTTTTGACTTATCTGCCAGCTCCGGGTACTTAAAAATATTTGTAGCACCGCTGGTATAAATCTGCATCTCCTCTTCGTCCACTGCAATAGCCTGTGCAACTGCATCAATCACACTGCTAATGACTGCACTGTGGCTGCCTGCCTGTTCCTTCAATTTCGAAATCATTGCAAGATTGATTTCCTCTATTGTCAGTCCATTTAGCTGTGTATTCAGCAGCAGATTCAGTTTCAATGTTGCTTCTTCATCCATAGGCTCGTTTAAATCAATAATATGATTCTTCACCATATTCCCTTCTACCACGACTACTGCCAAAAGCTGTCTTTCACTGACCCGGGATAACTGAATGAATTTCAATTTGTTTCTGTGATAGGTCGGACCGGTAATCATGGTGGCATAATTGGTATTAGAAGCAAGAACCTTCACAACCTGTTTCAACACCTTTTCCATCTTATCCGTCTTCTCAATCATCAGTTCCTTGATTTCTGATACTTCTTTTTCTTTTTCCCGCATCAGTTCATCAACATATAACCGGTAGCCCATATCGGAAGGAATCCTGCCGGCAGAGGTGTACGGCTGAACAATGTATCCTAATTCTTCCAGATCTGACATCTCATTTCGGATGGTTGCGGAGCTAAGATTCAAATCCGTATATTTAGAAATGGTTCTGGACCCTACCGGTTCCCCTGTTTCCAAATAAGTCTGGATAATGGCTTTTAGAATTTTTCTTTTTCTTTCATCTAATTCAGTTACCAATTCCATCTTATGCTCCTTTCCTTGTGTTTTCTTTTGTTGTTAGCACTCGTTGATGTGGAGTGCTAACATCTATGTTCTTAAGATAGCACTAGGACTTCTATTTGTCAAGGGCTTTATACTTATTTTATAATTCTTCCAGATTCTTTTTTAATTCAATCATTTTATCACGCAATTGTGCGGCCATCTCAAAATTCAAATCGGCTGCTGCCGTCTGCATCTGTTTTTTGACCTGCTGAATCAGTTTTTCCAATTCTTTCCTACTCATGGATTCCGGGTCTTTCATCATCTTATCTTCTGTTTCCGCAACCTTCTTAGAAATACTGATCAAATCCCTGACTGCCTTTTTAATCGTCTTTGGTGTGATTCCATGCTCTTTGTTATATTGTTCCTGAATAGCTCTTCTCCTAGTCGTCTCCTCAATCGCTAAACGCATAGAATCGGTCATTACATCAGCATACATAATGACCCGCCCCTCTGCATTTCTGGCCGCACGGCCAATGGTCTGAATCAAAGATACTTCTGAACGTAAGAACCCTTCCTTATCTGCATCTAAGATGGCAACCAATGTGATCTCTGGTATATCAAGTCCTTCCCTCAACAGGTTAATTCCCACCAGAACATCAAAAACATTTAACCGCATATCCCGGATAATCTGAGTCCTCTCCAGCGTATCAATATCTGAATGCAGATATTTCACACGGATACCCAGTTCTTTCATATATTCTGTCAGATCTTCTGCCATTCGTTTGGTCAGCGTTGTAATCAGAATCTTGTTGCCCTTCTCCACCTCTTTATGAACTTCTCCGATTAAATCATCAATCTGCCCCTCTACTGGCCGTACTTCTACGGTTGGATCTAAAAGCCCGGTTGGACGTATAATCTGCTCTGCCCGGAGCAATTCATGGCTCTCCTCATATTCTCCCGGTGTGGCAGACACAAACAAAATCTGGTCTATTTTGTCTTCAAATTCTTCAAAATTTAAGGGGCGGTTATCCTTTGCGGATGGAAGCCGGAATCCATAATCAACTAAAGTTTGTTTTCTGGACTGGTCTCCTGCATACATACCACGGATCTGAGGCACTGTCTTGTGAGACTCATCAATAATAATAAGGAAATCATCACCGAAATAATCGATGAGCGTATAGGGAGGCTGTCCTGGCTCTAGCCCTGAAAGATGGCGGGAATAGTTTTCTACTCCCGAACAAAATCCTGTTTCCTTCAGCATCTCAATATCAAAATTTGTTCTCTCAGAAATTCTCTGTGCTTCTAACAATTTATCTTCACTCTTAAAGTATTCTACCCGTTCTTTTAATTCTTCCTCTATGGCATCTGCGGACTTCAAAATCTTTTCCATGGGCACTACATAATGAGATGCCGGAAAAATACCAATGTGATTCAGAGAATTTTTAATTTCCCCTGTGAGAATATCAATCTCTGTAATGCGGTCAATTTCATCACCAAAAAACTCCACCCGCACTGCCGTATCTGTATAATCTGCCGGATAGATTTCCACCACATCCCCTCTCACCCGGAAAGTTCCACGGTGAAAGTCAGCTTCATTCCGGTCATATTGAATATCAATCAATTCTCTGATAACTTCATCCCGGTCCTTCTCCATTCCTGGCCGAAGAGAGATGATCATATTCTGATAGTCATCCGGACTTCCAATTCCATAAATACAGGATACGCTGGAAACAATGATAACATCTCTCCGCTCGCTCAAAGAAGACGTTGCGGAAAGACGGAGTTTGTCAATTTCATCATTTACAGAAGAATCCTTGGCAATGTACGTGTCAGAAGAAGGCACGTAGGCTTCTGGCTGATAGTAGTCGTAGTAGGAGACAAAGTATTCGACTGCGTTATCGGGGAACATCTCCTTGAACTCTCCGTATAACTGAGCTGCTAACGTCTTATTATGAGCGATGACAAGTGTCGGCTTTTGTAATTGCTGAATCACATTTGCCATCGTAAAAGTTTTTCCAGAACCCGTAACCCCTAGTAAAGTCTGGCATTGATTGCCTTCTTTAAAGCCCTTGACCAGCTCTGCAATCGCCTGTGGCTGATCTCCTGTCGGCTGATATGGGGCTTTTAAAACAAATTTATTCATGAGCAAAACCTCCTTTGTGATTTTTGATACGTTCACAGTCAGCCATACCACTGTTCTGCAATTCGTAATGAAATCCTCAAAAATGTAAAAATAGAATGCCTTATAGTAAAATATTCGAATAGAAAACATAAAAAGTCACAAAAATATTAGTCATAACGAAATACAAAATGCTCTATTGAGTATTCATTATCTATTTATGCATGTCACTTGCACAAGTTATTCGCAATTATATTTATTCAACATTTTAAAACAATGAAAATTCTTTTTTATTTCGATATATACCTCTCTCAATCAATTCTCTGCTAATACTAATTCTAGGTCTTCTTCTATACTCTTCATATACACTTCTTCCAAATTTTTCAGCCTCTTCGAAAATCATATCAATTCCTATATCATACACTTCAAAATAACATTCTATTGGAGACTCATTATAAAATTTCACAAAATTAAGTCTGTCCCATTCTATCCTTGGTGCAAAACTTGAATAATCCATTCTCCCCGTACTGTATTTTATTTCAATACGTTTCTCATTTTCCTCAGCATTTGGATCATAACAATCAAACCCTAATCGCATATCATCAATTTTCCAATAATCCATCTTACAAGCTACTAATGCTTCAACAAATTCTGTTGGTAATACACTTGGTCTTCCTCCTATTCTTTTTATTTTTTCATTCAATTCCATCCAATTAGTATATAATTCCTGAAACATATATATATCTTCCTCTTCATATTTAACTATATTAGATACAATCTTTTCATCGGGAAATATTAATAAATCTTTTCTTTTTATCATTACTCTGTCTCCTTGCCAAACTTAATAAACATCATAATTCCTACTAATTCTAAATACCTATGAATAATATCTTGATATTTTTTATAGGTTTCTTCTAAACATCCCTGCTTCGTACATGTAACTACTAGAACAAATTCTACCTTGTCATCCAAACAACACGGAATTGCCAAAATCGAATGATATTTTCTATCACCTTCAAGCTCAACAAAGGGAAAATCTGCTCTCCTATTATCCAAATCTCCACAATAAATAACTTTCCTATCTTTAAAGGTTGCTCCCACTAACGATTTTTCATTCAATTCTAATTTTCTAATAGTTCCCGTTGAATGTCTAGTTGATGCCAAAATACAGTAATTCCCATCTTGTTTCTCCACAAATATACTACTATTCATTTTTGCATTTCTGAGAAACGTATCATCTCGGAAAATATATTCTATCTCTGATATCAAAGTTTGCACTTCTCCATTTTCACTATTTCTTCGATTTTTCAGAGCGTATAAAATCCTTTGATTTACAGAATCCATTCTTGCATAATAATTACACTTATTATTGTATAACTCCATATCGTGCTCTAATATATTTACTTGTTCTTCGATTTCAACACACTTTTGCTCAAAATCTAGACTCTTAAATTGAAGCTCATCTCGTTCTTTTTTTAAGGTATTTATTTCTTCGTTGTATTCTATCTCTTTTTGTTTAAATTTTCTCTTTAAACATACTATAATTACAATAGATGCCGATATTATAAAAGCAAAAATCATTCCCCAAAATAAATATACCTTATCCTTTTGCAACGCATAACAAATAATATTAACTATTATTTGTATTATAAAAACTCCTATTCCACTAAATATGTCTGTTTTCTTTATATCCATCATTTATTCCCATCATTTTTTAATACTGATATACTTTTTTGTATTCTATTTTCTTCTAGCACCCTGCTTTGCATTTTTATTTGCAGCTTTAATAGTTTCTATGTAAGCCTGTTCCACAGGAGCAATTGTTTTTTCCTGATACTTTCTATACTCACTTTTTGCTTTTTTTACTGCCTGATCGTGACTCACTTTTCCTGATCCACTTAATAATTTTCGATTACCAGAAGACAACACCGAATCTAATTGCTCTACATAATCATTCATGTACATTGGTTTATGCTCAATTGCATTAATTTCAGCTAAATCAAAATAACCTGAAACAAGATTATTTAATATCTTCAATTCATCTTCCGAAAGATAATTCTTTGCAATACTGATATCTTTTAACGCTGGCAGTTCACCTGAAAAAGAAGTTAGTCCCATAAAAGGTTTCTCTGCATCTGCTCTTTCATATATTACTTCTGCTGCCGTGTGACCATGTGCTGCAAAATGTAATTTATTCTGTACAATTTTGAAAAAGCGTATTGATTCATCACTATGCGGGTTGTAATCAACACTTGTAGCGTATAAATCAAGCACTTGACGATAAAGAACTTTTTCAGATGAACGTATATCTCTAATTCGATCAAGTAACTCTTTCCAGTAGTTTCCTCCACCATTTCCTTTTAACCGCTCATCATCCATTGTAAAACCTTTTATCATATATTCTTTTAATCGTTCTGTCGCCCACCGACGAAATTGCGTTCCTCGAATAGACTTCACACGATATCCTACAGAAATTATCACATCAAGATTATAATAATTTGTAGGTTTTGTAGAAAAATCGGAATTTCCGATTTTTCTCACAGACTCTGATTTAAGTAATTCTCCTTCTGAAAAAACATTTAAAATATGCTCATTTATGGTTGATCTAGCTTTTCCAAACAATTCTGACATTTGATCTATTGTCAGCCAAACAGTTTCATCTTCTACTTTTACCTCAATATGTGTCAACCCATCATCTGTATTATAAAAAATAACTTCACCCTGATTTTCCATTTAAGCTCCTCCTTATGATTCAATTATGTCCTAAAAAACTCTATATTTTCTTTCACCAATACCGATTAATCATTATTCTCATCCACTCCTACATCATACCTTCTGGTTTCATCTACTTTATTCTGTAGGTTGCATTCCTCGCATGCATATTCTGATACTAATTCAAAGTGGTTCATAAAATTCCTCCTATGAATCTATGATCTTCATTCTCTCCATCTATTATAGCAAAATATAAAATAAAAGTACAGGCAAAACCGAATGTTTGTTCTGCACTGTACTTTTATCCATAACTTATTATTTTATTTTTCTTCCTGACTCTTCTCTTCCGGAATTGCAATATTTAAAATCATGGCAATAATAGCTGCCGGAACAATTCCTGAACCGCCAAAAATCAATTCTACAAACTGAGGCAGATTTTTCAGAACCTCTGTATTTGCTCCAAGACCATATCCAAGACCTAATGCCACAGACACAATGGTCACGGTACGATTGCTGACGCCATCTTTCGTTACAAGCTGAATACCACTGACAACAATAGATGCAAACATCATAACAGCAGCACCACCTAATACGCTTTGTGGCATCATCTGTACAACTGCTGCCAATTTAGGAAATAAGCCGCAAAGTACCAGGAAGATAGCTCCTGTAGAAATTGCAAACAGATTGACAATCTTCGTCATAGCAATCAATCCCACATTCTGGCTGAAAGATGTGTTAGGAAGTACACCAAAAAAGGATGCAACAGAAGAACCAAGTCCATCACAGATAACAGAACCTGCAAGTTCTTTATCTGTTGCTTCTCTTCCAAGCCCGCCTTCTGTAATACCAGATGTGTCTCCGACAGTCTCCACAGCCGTAACGATAAACATAATCACAATCGGAATAATTGCCCGAAGATCGATCATCTCTTTCGTAAATCCAAATGGCATAAATGCAGGAACTGCAAACCAACTGGCCTCACTTACTTTTGAGAAATTCAGCACCCAGGAACATGTTTTTGTTATAGTTTCCTGTGTATTGGGGTCAACATATTGATAAGTAGTCGGTAAAATCAATCCCATAACACCACAGACAATGTACCCAACAACGATTCCGATTAAAATAGACGCTGTGCTTGTAACACCTTTTGTAAAATGCTTCAACAAAATAATTGTTACAAGAACCACTGTTCCAACAAAAAGGTTTGGTAAAGACCCAAAATCTCCATTGTTATTTCCGCCTCCAAAGGAATTAATACCAACAGAAATCAGAGAAAGCCCGATGGCCATTACTACAGTTCCTGTCACTAATGACGGGAAGAAACGCCTAAGTGGTTTTAGAAAGAATCCTAATACGGTTTCAAACAATCCACCAAGAAAGCTGGCAAAAATGATAGCACCGTAGGTAACGATTCCCTGCCCCATAGTAGCTGCCACACCACTACATACACCAATAAATCCAGAACTTGTTCCCATTACAATAGGAAGCCGTGCTCCCACCGGCCCAATGGTAAAAAGCTGCAGCAGTGTAATAATTCCTGCCATTAGCATAGCATTCTGGATAATCTGAAGCTGAAGCCCGCCATCTAAGGCACATGCCCCTGTAATAAGCAAAACAGGGGTCAGATTTCCCACAAACATGGCCATAACATGCTGCAATCCGTATAAAATTGCCTGTCCAAGAGGAATTCTTCCTTCCAGCTCATAAGGACTGGAATAATTCTTTTTCTTTTGCATTTTCCGTTCTCCTTAATATCTTTCATCCATTTATATAAAAAAGCTTTTGCTTTTTATATCAATCTCTGCTTTTTTATCATCTGCACGAATTCCTTATTATCTCTGGTCCGTGCAAACATATTCAGAATATTTTCTGTGGCTTCTTCGGATTTCATACCGTTTAATGCTTTACGCATAATATCCACTGCTTCCTGCTCTTCCTGGCTCAGAAGCAAATCTTCTCTTCTTGTACCTGACTTTGCAATATCAATAGCCGGAAATACCCGCTTCTCCTGAAGTTTTCTGTCCAGAATTAACTCCATATTACCAGTACCTTTAAATTCTTCATACACTACATCATCCATCTTACTTCCAGTATCCACCAGAGCAGTTGCAAGAATAGTAAGGCTTCCCCCTTCTCTCATGTTTCTGGCTGCTCCAAAGAAGCGTTTCGGCATATGCAATGCAGCCGGATCCAGACCACCAGATAAGGTACGCCCACTTGGCGGAACTGTAAGGTTGTATGCTCTTGCCAGCCTTGTGATACTGTCTATAAAAATAGTAACATCTTTTTTGTGCTCTACCAGACGTTTTGCTCTTTCTATGGTCATTTCAGATACACGTTTATGATGTTCCGGCAGTTCATCAAAAGTCGAATAAATAATCTCCACATTTTTACCTTTGATAGATTCTTTCATATCCGTAACTTCTTCCGGGCGTTCATCTATCAAAAGAATAATCAGGTGCATTTCCGGATTGTTTTTCAAAATAGACTTTGCCGCATCTTTTAATAAAGTGGTTTTACCAGCTTTTGGAGGAGATACAATCATTCCACGCTGACCTTTACCAATCGGGCTCACCAAATCTGTGATTCTCATAGCCATACTTCCGCCCGGACGCTCCAGATGAAGACGTTCATTCGGAAAAATAGGAGTCATATCTTCAAAATTCATTCTCTGCATTTCATTTGCACGGATTCCGTTAATCTGTGTCACATACAGCAATGCTGAAAACTTCTCATTCTGACTTTTTACCCTGGTATTTCCTTTTAAGATATCCCCTGTTTTTAAATTGAATCTGCGAATCTGTGAGGGAGAAACATACACATCATTGTCCCCTGGCAGATAATTATCACTTCTGATAAATCCATATCCATCTGGAAGCACTTCTAAAATACCGCTTACTGTAAGGCCACTGTCCAGTTCTGACTGCTCCATAGGTGCCTTTACTACTCTTGTTTCCTGGTTCTCTTCCTTCTGATAACGCTTTTCTTCCGGCTTTCTTACCTCTGTTTTTTCTTCATACTTTTCTTCTGCCGGTTTCTCTACGATGGTCTCTGTATTTTTTTTATCTGCCTCGTCAGCCTGAACCATCCGTTCTACCAGTTCACTCTTCTTTAATGTAGAAATTCCTTTTAAACCTCTTGCTTTTGCAATCTCTTTTAGTGCCCCAAGAGACAGGGAAGCATATTTTTCTCTCATCCTATATTCCTCTCGAACTTTTTACTCTGTCAATATTTACAAATTTTACCATTTGTGGAATTTTGTCTGAATCGACCTGAAAACAAATAACTTAATTTTATC
This sequence comes from uncultured Blautia sp., assembly GCA_900556555.1. GTDB lineage: Bacteria > Bacillota > Clostridia > Lachnospirales > Lachnospiraceae > Blautia. The sequence goes on along the minus strand of USPF01000028.1, from coordinate 3,901 downwards.
TAAAAGATGTGTATATCATAGCACATTTTTTTTCTTTTGCAAAGGAATACTTTGCAACCTATCAAGAAATCTCTAAAGAAAAAACTATTTATATTGTTCTTCTATATAATTTTTAAAGCATTTCATACTTTTTGTTAAAAATTTGCTTCTATGATATACCAGATAATAAGATCTTTTTATTTCCATTCCTTCGATTTTGATTTCACGGAGCTTATGACTGGACATATATGGTTTTGCTTCCACATTAGTCAAAATAAGAATCCCTCTGCAACGGCTGCACGCTTCAATTAAACTTCTGTCACTGAAGCTTTCCATAACAATATTTGGATAAATCTTATTTTTATCAAGCAGGTTTTCTATTAGTCTGCGTGAACCACTACCTGCCTCTCTCAAAAGCAACGGAAGTTTTTGCAGCTCTTCGATACAGATAGAATCCGGTAACGGATAACTTTCTGCACAGACAGCAGACATATTCTCTTCTCTGACCAGGCGGCTAATAAAATATTCTGACTGCATTGGAAAATCCATAATTCCAAAATCCAATTCATTATGCATTAACTTTTCTTCAATCTGCTTGGAATTTTCGACCAATGTATAAATAGGAACTTGTGGATAGCAGTTCAAAAAACCTTCTGTCAGTACAGGAAGTTCACTAATTCCAAATGAGGCATTTGCACCAATTTTAACCTGAGTGACTGCATTAATATCCTGCAATACATCTCTTGCCTCATCGAACTGTGCCAGAATGGAATCTGCATACAAAAGCAGTTGTTCCCCTGACTCTGTAATATACAATCTCCTGTTCATACGTTCAAACAGCTTTGTCCCATAATAACTCTCCAGTTCCCGGATCGCATAACTCACCGCCGGCTGAGCCATATTCATGCTCTCTGCTGCCAGCGTAATGCTCTCCTGGCGGCATACCTCTGAAAATATTCGCAAATGTCTAAGTGTCATTTTCTTCCCCCGCACAATACATAATATTTTTATTATACATATTATAATAACATAAGAATTGTTATATATCCATTAAAAGACTAGAATAGATATGACAATAAAAAAGTGAGGTATCGTAATGGTATTATTATTAATTTTTCTAATCTGTTTTTTGGCTTCGGTTATCGGGGCTATTTGCGGTATTGGCGGCGGTGTTATCATCAAACCTGTATTAGACGCTTTCGGCATTATGGATGTGGCTACCATCAGTTTTCTATCCAGCTGTACCGTACTTTCTATGAGTACATATTCCGTTATCAAAAACAAACTCAGCGGAGAATCTCATGTAGAACAAAAAATCGGACTTCCCCTTGCACTGGGTGCTGCTGCCGGAGGGCTGCTGGGAAAATTTATGTTTTCCTTTGTCTCCTCCCTCAGTCCTGATAAAAACAAAGTAGGTGCTGTACAGGCTGCGTGTCTCCTTATCGTAACTCTTGGAACACTGATCTACACCATTTATAAGGCCCGTATTAAAACCTACCATATCAGCAATCCTGTGGTCTGTGTATGCATCGGCGTTTTCCTTGGTATCCTCTCCTCCTTCTTAGGAATCGGCGGAGGACCTATTAACCTGGTTATTTTATTTTTCTTCTTCTCCATGACAACCAAGGTTGCTGCTGAAAATTCTCTGTATGTGATTTTCTTCTCCCAGATGGCCAGTCTCCTGTCCTCTCTTGTGACCAGAAGTGTGCCGGATTTCCAGGTTATCACCCTAATCTTCATGGTAGTCGGCGGTATTGCCGGAGGTGCATTCGGCCGGAAGGTAAATAAAAAGATTGAAGACAAGACTGTAGATAAACTTTTCATTGGATTGATGGTTTTAATTATTCTCATTAATATTTATAATATTATCAAATTTGTAGGATAAAAAATAGGAATTATCACTTTATACTAAACTCATAAGTTTGTACATTAAAAGTGATAATTCCTATTTTTATTTTTTAAAAGCTTCCAAAACTACTTTTTTTATACAATTGATATATGCCTGTGCTCCTTCCGAAGTTAAATGTGTCTCGTCTTCTGCAAAATATTCTGGATGACCTTCGCTTTCTCGATACCAGTCAGTGAGATATGTATGATCTGTGGATTCTGCAAACTCATATATTTCTGCATTATTAGACTGCTCCCAGTTCGTATAAGGTGCTCTCGCTGTAATCACAAAAAATGGCCTTTCTGGACCAATTTTTTCTCTTAATGTATCAAGAGAATTGTAGAGTAATCCATTCGTTCCAAGTGCAAAAATAACGCCATCTCCGTTCCAGCCATTTTCATTTACATAGGAGTCATACAAGTCAAAACTCTCTGTTGTATATCTGCTAACCGCTGTATCACTGATACTATTAGGGAATGCTTCGTAGAATTCGTCTGTTGCCCCCATTGCAATGGAATCACCCATCAGTAACAAGTTCAGATTCTGAAGAATTTGCTCATCTGATACAACTGGTTCAGATTTTTTCTCCGTTGCTTCTTTCTGTGCAGAAACATGTTCTTCCTTAGACTTTTCTGCTTTTTCGGCCTGGGATTCCAAACTTTCAATATGGTCTAATGCTTTTTCCTTTGGTACAAATACAATACACAATATCACTCCAATTTCTATTACCGAAACCCCCAGGCTAATAAGAAGACAACGCTTCAAAACTCTGACTTGCTCTTTACGTGCCTCTTTCGTTCTGACTCTTCTTCTTATAATTGCAATGTTCTTTTTCACCACACCATACCTGATAGGTGTTTCAATATAACGATAAGATAAGGCTGCAAAGATAAAGGTTAATAAAATCTCTGTCAGCATCAGCCACCAGCTTGATTTTTTGCCATTGCTAAGCAATAAAATCACAGGATAATGCCATAAGTAAATGCCGTAAGAACGCTCTCCAATCCATCTGAGTGCGGGAAATTCCAACACTTTATTTAAAATGCTGCAATTATTTAAAAGAGAATAAATCACCAAGACTGTCAGCAAAGAAGCAATTCCCTGTCCGCCTCTATATAAAAAACTACTGTATCCATCCATAGTGCTCATCATAAAAATAAGAACCAGTCCAGAAATAATCCCTACTAAGTCATATATTCCTTTAGTTTTTTTATCAGGTTTTTCACTTTTTTTCATCACTAATGCCAATGCTGCACCGAAAAGAAGTGAAAAAACTCTGGTATCTGTTCCATAGTAACATCTGCTTGGGTCTTTCGATGGATTGAATAAAAGCCCCAACAGCAACAAAGAAAAGATTGCAACTGCTATGGTAACACTAGTCAACACCTTTTTCCTGTTTTTTTGTTTGCTGAAACACTTAAATAAAACAGGATATACAAGATAAAACTGAGCTTCAATAGCTAATGACCAAAAATGCGTGAGTGGTGATGGTGCACCCGCATTTTCAAAATAAGAAACATTATTAAATATCTGCCACCAATTATTATATCCCAACAGTGCAGAAGGTAAATCAGAACATGTCTTTGTAAATAAAACCCTGTCAAACAATGCACTTGTAAATATTAAACATGTTGCCATTGCTAACATTGCTGGAAATAATCTCTTAATTCTTCGAATCCAGAAATTTCTCAAATTGACTGTATTCGTATCCTCTAATTCCGACAATAAGATCTGCGTAATCAAAAAACCTGATATTACGAAAAAAATCGTCACACCTAGAATTCCTCCTTTTGCTATAGGAATTCTTAGATGATAAGCTAATACCATCAAAACAGCAATCGCTCTGAGTCCATCGATACCTGGAATATACTTGATTTGTGATTTGTCATTCATTTTTTCTTTTTTCATTTGTATTCACTTCCTTTTCACAACAAAAAGTCGTAAGATACTGTGTATACAATATCTTACGACTTTAAAATTACTGCCGCAGACCGGAATCGAACCGGTACGGGAGTATAAGTCCCGCAGGATTTT
>USPF01000027.1 GCA_900556555.1 uncultured Blautia sp. | reverse complement strand
TGGCAGAAACTGGGCGGCGGCACCGTTCTGCAACAAAAATTTGGTTCCCCCAACGAGCCATCCTCTGTCGCGGCGGAACATTTCAAAATATGCGCCCATGTGATGTGCCAGTGTGATCGGCTGTGCTTTCTGAAGATGAGTGAATCCTGGCATGATCGTATCCAGGTTTTCCTCCATAATATGCAGAATCACTTTTAGAAGATCCGTCAAAAGCTCTTCCGTCTTCTGGACCTCCTCTCTGACATAAAGCTTCATATCCAGCGCAACCTGGTCGTTTCGACTGCGTCCTGTGTGCAGCTTCTTCCCCGCATCCCCGATTCTGTCAATGAGATTTGCCTCCACAAAGCTGTGGATATCTTCGTATTCCGGGGAAAATTCCAAAGCTCCTGATTCAATATCCGCCAGGATTTCCTGCAGACCTTCTGTGATCGCTTCTTTTTCCTCTTCTGTTAAAATTCCCTGTTTTGCCAGCATGGCTGCATGTGCCATACTCCCTGTAATATCCTGTTTGTAAAGCTTCTGGTCAAAGCTTAAAGATGCATTAAAATTATAAACAAGCTGATCCGTTTCTTTTGTGAAACGGCCTCCCCATAATTGTGCCATACTCGTTCCTCTTTCTTTTGATTTATCTTCTGTAGAATTTTATCACTTTATCACATTTATGGCAAGCACTATCCTATTGTTTTACTTCACAATTTTTATGTGTTAAATTGTTTTCTTTCTGTTTTTCTCGCTCTCTTTTAGAAAAAACACAGCCACAATAATCCTGGCGGTACAGATCATACTCCTTTGACAATTCTGTGGAGCGTTTGTATCCGTTTTTCTTTTTAAAGTCTGATGGAAGATGTTTTACATGATAAATTTTTTCCAGTTCCTCCCCGATTTCATTGAGCTTTGCTGCGTTTTTCAAAGGGCTGATGGTAAGCGTTGTGGTAAAATAATCATAGCCTCCTTCTGCTGCCAGCCTGGCAGTCTCCTCCATTCGCATCCGGTAGCACAGGAAACAGCGTTCTCCACCTTCTGGCACTTCTTCTAATCCTTTTGCCATATCAAAGAACTTCTCAGGACAATATTCCCCCTCCTGAAATACAGGCTTATGTACCATGGGCATCTCTTCAATAAGCCGTTTCAGTTCTTCTGTACGTTTCTCGTATTCCTCTCTGGGAGAAATATTAGGATTATAAAAGAAATCTGTAATCTCAAAATATTGAGAGAGATATTCCAGCACATAACTGCTGCAAGGTGCACAACAGCTATGAAGAAACAGGCTGGGCGTTTTTCCTTCTCGTTTTATCTGTTCAATCAGTTTTTCCAATTCTTTCTGATAATTTCTGTTCAATCTTTTTACTCCTCTTTTCCTGCAAAAAAATTCCCGCAGGCCTTTTTCTTTCATTATAGCCTACGAGAATCTTTTTTACTACCTTTTTATGCTTCGAGATGCCAGATCTCTTCATTGTATTCTTCTATCGTCCGGTCGGAGGAAAAGAATCCTGCCTTGCTGATATTGAGAAGTGTCATCTTTGCCCATTTTTCCGGATTCACGGCATAATCATAGATTGCCTGGTTTTTCCGTACAATATATGCATTAAAATCCGGGAAAGTCTGAAACCAGTCTTTCTGGATCAATTCCTGATGCAGACGCTGCAGATTCTCTTTCTGTCCGTGACTGTACATCTCTTCACTGATTAGGAAATCTACGGCACGGTGCAGATTGTAATCTGCCTCATACCACTGTTTTGCGTGGTAACTGCCCTCTGCATACCGTTCTATTACCTGTTCGCTGCTCTGTCCGAAAATATATATATTTTCGCTACCCACCCACTGGGCGATCTCCACATTTGCACCATCCATGGTTCCAAGAGTCAGGGCCCCGTTGAGCATAAACTTCATATTTCCTGTACCGGAAGCTTCTTTAGACGCAAGGCTGATCTGCTCTGAAAGATCGCAGGCAGGAATCATCTTCTCTGCTGCTTCTACATTATAATTTTCAATCAAAACAACCTTCATCCACTTGGAAACCTCTGGATCTTCCGCAACTATCTGTGAAAATGTCAGGATTCCATGAATGATATCTTTTGCAATGGTGTAAGCAGGAGCTGCTTTTGCCCCAAAAACAGCCGTGATCGGTGCTACGGGAAGATGCCCGTTTTTGATCTCAAAATATTGATGGATCAGATAAAGCAGATTCAACTGCTGACGTTTATACTCATGAAGACGCTTTGACTGAATGGTAAACATAGAATCCGGATTCACAGAAACACCCTGTTTCTCTTTCAGCCAAAGTGCCAGATTTTCTTTGTTTTCTCGCTTGATTTTCATAAGGCGGCTAAGAACTTGTTTGTCCTCTGCAAATGCAGCCAGTCGTTCTAATTGAGACGCATCTTTCTTAAATCCGTCTCCGATCAGTTCTTCTATAAACGCTGTCAGTTTTGGATTGCAGGATAACAGCCAGCGGCGGAAGGTAATGCCATTGGTCTTATTGTTAAATTTCTCCGGATATAACTGATAAAAGTTGTGAAGCTCACTGTTCTTCAAAATCTCCGTGTGAAGTGCCGCAACACCATTGGTACTGTGTGTGAAATGGATATCCATATGAGCCATATGCACCAGATTCTGCTGATCTATAATATCCACTGAAGAATCCTTTACAGAAGCTTTTATCTTCTCATCCAGTTTTCGGATAATCGGCATCAACTGAGGCACTACCGTTTCCAGATACTCTGCCGGCCATTTTTCCAGAGCTTCTGCCAAAATCGTATGGTTGGTATACGCACAGGTTTTTGTGACAATCTCCGCTGCTTCCTCAAATGCTATCCCTTTTTCTTCCAGGAGGCGAATTAATTCCGGAATCACCATAGACGGATGGGTATCGTTAATCTGAACAGCCGCATAATCTGCCAGGTCATGGAAATTGCTGCCTCGCTTTTCACATTCTTCCAGGATCATCTGTGCTCCCGCACTGACCATAAAGTACTGCTGGTAGATACGGAGGATACGTCCTGCTTCATCGCTGTCGTCCGGATATAAAAACAAGGTGAGGTTTTTATTGATTTCCTGTTTGTCAAACAGAATTCCATCCTGAATGATGCTTTCGTCTACCGTATCCAGATCAAACAGATTCAGTTTATTCGTGCGTCCCTGATAGCCGGTAACATCTATCTGATAAAGGCGTGCTTGGTATTCTTTTCCGCCCAGCATGACCGGATAAACGGTATCGGTCTTGACAGCCCAACTGTCTTTCTCCAGCCAGTAATCCGGCTGCTCCTTCTGCAGATTTTCCCTGAACTGCTGACGAAACAGGCCGCAGTGATATCGAAGTCCTACACCGTCTCCCGGCAGATTCAACGTTGCCAGGGAATCCAGAAAACAGGATGCCAGTCTTCCAAGTCCTCCATTTCCCAGAGAAGGTTCCGGTTCTGTTTCTTCCAGTCTTGCCATAGATTTTCCATGTTTTTCCAGGCATTCCTTTACCTCTTCGTAAAGTCCGAGATTGATCAGATTATTGCTGAGCAGCTTGCCAATCAAAAATTCTGCTGAGATATAATATAATTTTCTTCCCGTTACCGGCTTTTCCTTGCTTTGACTTTTTTCTTGCACCATCTGCATCAGTGCCGGATATAATTCCTCATAGCTGCATTCCTCTATACTCTTTCCGCATAATTTTGTCCATCTTTCTTCTACTGTCATGAGTGCTCCTTTCCTGCATTCCAAAATCCCTTACGGGAATGTTATCGTTTTTTCTAGATACTATATTTTTACAACATTTTTATCCTTATTTCCTGTACTTTATCCGCAAAATATTGTACAATCCTATCATCAAAAGAATTTTCAAAGGAGTTACCATGCAAAAAAATGAGCCATTTACCAACCAGGTTTCTGAATGCTATCATGAAACCAAGCAGCATACACCTGTACTGTTCCCCTACAATGTGTATCCTTGCACCATTCCCCAGGATTTCCCATCCGTATATCTTCACTGGCAGGACACTGCGGAAATTATATACATCAAAAAAGGCCGTGGGATTGCCCAGGTAGACCTTTCTGTGTTCGAGGTACAGGGCGGTGACATTGTCTTTGTACCGCCAGGGCATCTTCACGGCCTGCACCATCTTCATTATCAGCGCATGGAGTATGAAAACATTATATTTGATTTTACTTTTCTTGGAATCGGAACAGTGGATGTATGCAGTCAAAAATACCTGATTCCATTAAAACAGAATCAGGTATCACTTCCCTGCCATATCACTTCCAAATCTCAGAATTACCGCGAATTATCTGCATGTCTGGAAGACTCTGACCGTCTGTGTGACAGCAGGTGTCCAGGCTATGAATTGGGCGTAAAAGGCAACACCCTTCGCTTTCTCTCCCTGCTGTTCTCTCTTGCAGAAGCTTTTTCTCCCAGAGAAAGTCGTCCTGAGGATACCAGAAAGCTGAAACTGATCCTGCAGTTTTTGGAAGAACACTATTCCCAGCCTGTAACTGTAGAAAATGCAGCAGCAGTCTGCGGTTACAGTGCCAGCCATTTTATGCGGTGGTTTAAAAACACCACCGGAAGCACCTTTACCAAATATTTAAATGGATTCCGTTTGGAAAAAGCCTTTCTGGATTTAAAAAATACAGACTTAACCGTACTGGAAATCTCAGAAAATTCCGGTTTTTCAAATCTCTCTAACTTTAACCGGCAGTTTAAACACCAGTTTCACCAGACTCCTGCTCAGGTCCGAAAGCAGAATTCCGACTCTGAGACACTTTCAAGATCCTGTATTTAACCTAATCTGGCACTGATCTCCGTCAGTTCCCGAATCTGTTTCAAAAGCTGTGGTGTCACCTGTCCCTTAATCAGACGCCATCTCCAGTTGCATCCCAGAGTGGAAGGATGATTGATTCTGGCTTCCTCTCCCAGCCCCATATAATCCTGCAGAGGAATGATACAGAGATTTGCTGTGCTCATCATAGCCAGACGTGCCATATCCCAGTGAATTTCTTCTGCCGGGGTATTGGAATTGTTCATATACCGATGCAAAAACTTCTTGTGGTTTGTCGGCAGATTCCGATACCAGGAAGATATGGTTTCATTATCGTGAGTCCCTGTATATACCACACAATTTTTATCATAAGTATGAGGCAGATAATCTGCAGGTTCTCTTGGATCAAAGGCAAACTCCAGTACCTTCATATTCGGATATCCACTGTCAGCCACCAGCTTTTCCACAGATTTCGTGATATAACCAAGGTCTTCTGCAATCACTTCCTGATGTCCTAATTTAATTTCCAGAGCATGGAACAAATCCATACCAGGGCCTTGTTCCCAATGCCCTCGCTCTGCCGTTTTATCTCCATAAGGAATAGAATAATAGGCATCAAAACCACGGAAATGATCAATGCGTACCACATCATATAATTCATGGCAATGAGCCATCCGTTTTGTCCACCAGTCATATCCTGTCTGCTTGTGATATTCCCACCGGTATAATGGATTCCCCCAGAGCTGACCAGTTGCAGAAAATGCATCTGGCGGACAGCCTGCCACAGCTACTGGCCTGTTATCCTCGTCAAATTGAAACATCTGCGGGTTTGCCCAGGTATCTGCACTATCAAAAGCCACATAAATCGGAATATCACCGATGATTTTAATTCCCTTTTCATTGGCATAGGATTTCAATTTTTTCCACTGCTCTATAAATTTAAATTGGAGATATTTATAGAATTCAATATCGAAATAACACTTCTCTCTGTAGTAATCCAATGCCGGTTCCCATCGTCTGCGGATGTCATCTGCCCACTCGCTCCATGCTTTTCCATCAAAGCAGTTCTTCACTGCCATAAACAGCGCATAATCGTCCAGCCAGAAGCTGTTTTCTCTGCAGAACTCTTGAAATTCAGGATTTTCATAGATTTTGCTTCTCTCGTAAGCCTTACGCAGAAGAGTAAAACGCTCCTGATATAATTTTCCATAATCTATATCTGCCGGGTCACTGCCAAAATCACAGGCACGGCACTCTGCTCTTGTCAGGACACCTTCTTTTATTAAAGCATCCAGATCTATAAAATATGGGTTTCCTGCAAAGGTGGAAAAAGACTGATATGGAGAATCTCCATAGCTGGTTGGTCCAAGAGGGAGAATCTGCCAGTAGGACTGCCCTGCTCTTGCAAGCTGATTGACAAATTCATATGCACTCTTAGAAAAAGAGCCGATTCCATACGGAGATGGAAGGCTCGAAATAGGAAGTAAAATACCACTTGCTCTTTTCATCATAATCCTCTTTCTCATTTTTCATATTCCTTTGGACTGTCACGCCCAAAAAGTTTCGTTTAGTTTCCGTAGTTATAGTTTTACTACCTCCTTCTTTAAAAGTCAATATCTCTTTTGGTTCTTTGCTGCAATTATAGCAATATACACAAATTCTCTTTTCTCCCTTTGTAGATTTTCCTGTTTTCTTGATGAATCCAGGATTTAGTTGGATACACATTGCTTTTTTTTCTGTTTTTTTATATACTATCAGAAAAAGAAGTACATTTTTTCATAAGGAGAATCATATGACAACCATTAATGATATAGCAAAATCGTTAGGAATTTCCAAAGGCACTGTATCAAAAGCCTTAAACCATTCTGATGATATCAGCGAAACGTTACGAAAAAAAGTTCTGGAAACAGCAGTAGAAATGGGTTATGAAAAAAAACGTGTACGAAAAGGAAGTGTGCAGAAACTCTGTATTCTCATTGAACATATGGAATACCAGAGCCCGGAGAGCTTTGGCTATGACATTGTCATGGGCTTTAAAAAGCTTGCCATCCCAGCCGGCTGGGAAGTAGATGTTGTCGAAATTCCTTTCGAGCTTCAGGAAACGCTTTCTTATGATGTTTTTATGTTGCAAAATGAATACAAAGGTGCCTTTATCCTTGGTCTTTCCCTCAAAGATCCATGGATGGAAGAACTGCGCACTGCACGAACCCCGGCCGTTCTGTATGATAATTATATTAGGGAAAACCCGGAAGTTTCCTATGTAGGAATCAACAATGAAGAAGGTTTTGATATGGCTGTCCGTTATCTGAAAAGCCTTGGGCATACATCCATCGGCTATATCGGAGGTGATATGCAGTCCCATATTACCCGGGCACGGTATCAGGCATTTTTTCACGCAATGAAAGCCCACGGTCTTCCTGTCAGCAAAAACATGACAGGATACTCTTACTTTATTTCTGAGTGCACGCAAAAACATCTGCCACACCTTCTAAAACAACAAGTCACTGCTCTTATCTGCTGTCATGACCAACTTGCCAACGCTGTCATTACCCAGTGTAAAGATTTCGGCTACCGGGTTCCGGAAGATATCAGTGTTATCGGGTTTGATGATGCACCGTTTAGTGCTTATACCACACCACCCCTCACAACAATTCGTCAGGACCGAACTTCACTTGGAAACTGCGGCTATTATGCCATGATCAGTCTTTTAAATCATACACCCATCAGCACCTTGCTCCTTCGTGCCCAGTTAATATGCAGAAACTCCACAGGACCTGTGCGAACGGGAGAGCTTCCAAAACCTTTACTTCCGAAAGATTTCCGTGCCGACTAGACAAACAGGCAGGAATACACACATTTACCGTGTTATCCTGCCTGCTTTTTCTGTTCTTCTATTTTCTTACTTCTGTTCCTGTTGTTTCTCCTTTGATAAACGCTCTCGCATTATCCAGGGTTGTCTGAGAAATGGCTGCAAGTGCTTCCTCTGTGAAAAATCCCTGATGGGAGGTAATCATAACATTTGGGAAAGAAAGCAGCCTTGCTGTGGTAGAATGTTCCAGAATTTCATCGGAACGGTCTTCAAACACATTCTTTGTTTCTTCTTCATACACATCAAGACCAACTGCATAAAATTTTCTCGCACGGATTCCTTCGATCAAATCATTTGTCTTCACCAGACCGCCTCTGGATGTATTTACCAGAATCACACCATCTTTCATCTTGGCAATGGTCTCTTTGTTGATCAGATGATAGGTGCTGTCCATTAACGGGCAGTGAAGGGAAATCAGATCACTGCTGGCTAACAATTCGTCCAGGGATACATAGGTCACAAAATCCTTTAAATCCTGATTTTCATACACATCATATGCAATCACCTTCATGCCAAAGCCTCTGCAGATTCTGGCCATGGCAGCACCGATCTTACCGGTTCCCACAATACCTGCTGTTTTCTCATAAAAGTTCATTCCCATAAGGCCGCTGAGGCTGAAGTCGTTTTCTCTGACCTTTACATAAGCTTTGTGAATACGGCGGTTAGCTGCAAGAGCCAGTGCCATGGCATGTTCTGCTACTGCTTCCGGAGAATATCCCGGCACACGCATCACCTGGATTCCATACTCTTCTGCCTTTTCCAGATCCACATTATTGAAACCTGCACAACGCATGAGGATTAATTTTACTCCTGCTTCATGAAGGGCATCCATGGTCTCACTTCCCACATCAGAGCTTACGAAAGCACAAACTGCATCATATCCCTTTGCCAGAGGTGCTGTCTTCGGTGCTAAATCTGTTTTTAAATAATCAATTTCTATCTCAGGGTAGTTTGGTACCTGTTTCTGAAAAGAATCTTTATCATAGCTTTTTGTGTCAAAAAATAAAATTCTCATAAGTCTGTTCCTCCTTGTTCAATCACAACTGTCAAAAACTTACTTCCAGTTTTATTTTTATAACCAAAATCAGATTTTGTCAATCATAATTTCAATAATTTTCTTGTCTGTCTCACGCATACCATCTCTTGCAAGCTGTCCCACATTGGCAATGGTTTCCTCAATTCCTGTTGCGACAATACCATCACCGCCATAAAACTGGCTGCCAAACTGATACATTTTCATACCAAGGGTGCCTGCTTCCACAGCAGATGCAATCTTTGCCGCACAGCTTGCTTTGGCACCGTCACAGACCACACCGGAATTAATAGCCAGTGCATTGACAATGGTGTGAGCAACCTCGGTATAGCCACCGCCGTACAGGTATGTAATCCCTGCACCAGCCCCGCAGCCTGCACTGATGGCACCGCAGTAAGCGGACAAGGTTCCAATGCCTGTCTTTAAATGGATGGAAACAAGATTTGATACCACCAGTGCCCGAATCAAAGTTTCCCTGGATACCTGCATATCCTCAGCATACACAATTACCGGCAGAGAAGCTGTCATTCCCTGATTTCCGCTTCCTGAATTGATAACAACCGGCATCTCACAGCCATTCATCCTGGCATCCGAACCGGCTGCTGCCATGGCTTTTGCCCGGTTCTGTACGCTATTTCCATAAGACTGTAGAAGAATCTTCCCGATATTTGCACCCCAGTTTCCTCTTAGTCCCTCCTGGGCAATTGCCATATTATATTCAATCTGTCTCTCAATGGTTTCTTTCACATCAGAAATTTTTATTTCATTTGCAAACGTAATAATCTGCTCCACATTCAGCAGATGCCTGTCTGTTCCTGTGCAATTTTCATCTTCCGAATACTCTTTTCCAAAGAGTGTTTCCCCGTTTTTCCGAATCTGTACAATATTGGTATGATGCCCCTGAATCTGAACTTCTGCACTATGTTCCTCATCCTGTACTTCCACATAAATATCAAAAATACATTTCGAATCAGAAGCAGTAATCTGAAATGGTACAATCTTTAAGTAATCTGAAATTTCTTCGATTTCTTCTTTTGTAATCTCTGCAAGAACTTCCAGCTTCTTTTCTGCCTTTCCTGCTACAATTCCTGCCGCTGCTGCCGCTGCAATACCACGCAGCCCACCAGTATTAGGGACTACCACACTCTTTACATTTTTAATAATATTCCCGCTGGCACTGATACGCACTGTTTTCGGTGTATTTCCCAAGGTTTCTCTTGCGACCGCTGCCGCATATGCAATGGCAATGGGTTCCGTACACCCCATAGCCGGCACAAGTTCCTCCTTTAGTATCTCCACATATGCGTCATAAATTCTTCCATCCATACGTTTTTATCCTCTTTTTCTAATATTCCTTCACACGTCAAGGTGTTCCAATCTCTATTAACGTTCCATCTGGATCATAAATCCGGACAATTCTTTTCCCCCCTGACAATTCTGTCACCGGAGTTGCATATGGAATTTTATGATGATAATTCTTCAAAACTTCCAGAAATTCATCGAAATTTCGCTCTTCAAAGTATAACTCCATAGCATGATTTTGAAACTGTACATTTCCGTCTACTGCCTGGCTCCAAATATCCGCATCTTGAAGTACCAGGCCTTCTGTAAGAATCACATTTCCTTCCTGCTCCAGAACCACATCAAGCCCAAATAATTCCTTGTAAAATTGTTTCGATTTTTCTATTTCCTTTACCACAATCAGCACATTTTTCAGTTTTATAAAAACACCTCCCCACACCGTGTTTCTCTATTCATTAGATTATCAGTCCTGGAATCTTCTGTCAATCTCTGCAAAAGAAATACGTGGGTTTTATCAATTTTACGCTTTTAGCCTGCCATTTTCCAAATCCAATAGGCTAAAACCACTTTTCCTGGTCTTTTCACCTACTTTTTCCTTGCTCAATTAGGCTAAGTATTCTTATTACGAGGATTCTCACCTACTCTTCCTGCATGAATCATAGGCTCTATTTCCATTTTACATTGTTCGCACCTACTTTGGATGAATTTTCATAGGCCAAAAGATTGATTTTTTCATTCTCACCCTATTCGGAACTAATTTTTGTAGGCTAGATAGCTGCTTACGACAATTTGCACCTATTTGAACTGCTATGTTTAATTTTATACCAACAAGCCCTCTATTCAATTTTCCATTAAAAATCCTCTTTCCCCCTCATGCAGAGGAAGTTTCTTTGTTTCCATATCCTGAATTTCAATATGACGGTCAGAAAAAAGAGCTTGCAGAATCATGTCCACTGCCGCTTCCTCTCCCTGCACTTCCGCTGATACGGAGCCATCATATTCATTTCTCACCCATCCGGTAACACCATACTTCTGTGCCAAATAATACATTTTATAACGGAATCCTACTCCCTGAACCTGTCCCCGGAAGCAATAATGCAGACGTATCATGGTTTTCATGTTATCCTGTTCTCCTTTTTAAAGTTTTCTATCTCCATCCGTCTGAAATCAAAAACGTGTAAATGCTGTAAACAAAACAGCTAACCAGAGAAATAAATCTAGTACCGTCATATATTTCTCATGACTTGTCATATCTTTAAAAGGCTTATCTGGTTTACGAAATGCCATTCCTGCAATCACAACCAGAAATGCAAGACACATCAATTTAACGTTAACTGTTATTACTTGTAAATATGCTAATAAGAGTACGATACATAAAAGTGCTAAAATAATAATTGAAAATATTCTTCTTTTCTTAGAATTCTTTGTCATATCAAACACCTCCAGCCTTTTCAAAACTCTATATGTTGTTCTTTGGCTATCTGCTCTGTGATTTCTGTAAACTTCTTTTTTCCGTACCAATAAAGAATGCCGCCTGCAAGAAGAAACAATAGAAAAATCCAATTGGGAACAGCTTGATTTCCAAACCCTTTTATGTCATTGAAAAAATAATGATATACCAAATTCAGAACCAAAATCATTCCTGCGGCAAGGACTGTGAGTATTCCGCCTATTTTTTTCACCAGCACAAATCGCCCCATGGAGTACAACTGCCATACAGATAAGAGCCAGGGTGCCAATACCATCCAGGATATAGAAACCAGATTAAACGCACTGTCTTCCAGCATATTCCAGCCCGCCTTTGTCATGGACACAAAAAACATCAAAACACCTGCAAACAGATACACAAATCCTGTAGATTGTATAAAATAATACTTCTCTTCTTTCCTATTGTCTGCTTTTCCGGCATCTACCAGTTCTCTCGCAAATTCCCCTACATCTCCCAGCCGCTGCTCCAGAAGTTCTCCTTCCTTTTTTGCCTCAAGTCCCATTCCAATCAAATCTTTCCGGATAATCTCGGTCTCCATCATCCCTACTCCCTGATTTACCGCATAGGCTGTCACTTTATCGATATATTTCTGATCTGACACCTCCAGATTCAACTGTCTTCCATCGTTCTGCTTTTTTAATTGCTTCCATATATCTTTCTTCATTCGCTCCACCCCGTTTCCCTTTCTTATTTCTAATCATTCCGTATCAGATGATGTTCCATCGCCACCTGCTCTGTAATTTCTGTAAACTTCTTTTTTCCATACCAATAAAGGATAGCTCCAAGAACAAACAGCAGGAAGTAACACCCATCTGAAATTTTCATTTCGAAAAACGGTATATATTCTTCCATTGTCCTTGCAAGAAAACCAGGTGCTATGATTTCTAAAATATTATTTCCCCAAATCGTAAGAACTGCAACTATGGCAACTAGTACACTATACCATTTTTTCAAAGCAAACCTGCCAAGGATATGCAAATCCCAAAAGGATATAATCCAGGGAAACATCAGCAATGCATAGAGAAATCCTCCCAGTTTCATTTTTTCTCTTGATAGCTCCTGCGTATTCATGACCAGCACCAGTAAGAGTGCACTAACAGCTAATACAAGATACCAGAAACCAACGCCTTTCATAAAATAATACTTCTCTTCTTTCCTGTTTTCCGCTTTTCCGGCATCTACAAGTTCTCTCGCAAATTCCCCCATATCTCCCAGCCGCTGTTCCAGAAGTTCCCCTTCTTTTTTTGCCTCAAATCCCATTCCAATCAAATCTTTCCGGATAATCTCGGTCTCCATCATCCCTACTCCCTGATTTACCGCATAAGCTGTCACTTTATCGATATATTTCTGATCTGACACCTCCAGATTCAACTGCCTTCCATCATTTTGCTTTTTTAATTGCTTCCATATATCTTTCTTCATTTGCTCCACCCCGTTTCTCCTACATCATCAGAATCGACTCCACCGTATCCGACACGCTTCTCCAGCAGATTTCAAACTCTCTTAATTGCTCCCGGCCAGCTTCTGTGAGGGAATAATACTTCCGGCTTGGTCCAAGAGGGGAGGGGCGAAACTCGGAAGAAATCATTTTTTTCTTTTCCAGCCTTACCAGAAGAGGATAAATCGTTCCCTCTTTCATATCTTCAAATCCAAAATCCTGGAGTTTCATAACAATCTCATATCCGTATGTGGTCTCTACACTGATGATTTTCAAAATGCAGCCTTCCAATGTTCCTCTCATCATTTGAGATTTGTCATACATGCCGTTTTCTCACCTCCCAGGCTTTCTAATTCTTTTCCAGATGATACTCCCTGGCTCTTTCCTCCAAAAGTTTGTCAAATAAATACGTTCCACAAATGTACAAAAAGAAACCAACGGCAATCACAATTAATAATATCCAATTTGGAAACATGATTTCATTTGCCATTTCTTTGAGCATGAAATTTCTCGAAGAAACTCTAAGGAATAGAGCAAAACCTATTACAAGCACTAAATTAAAATTATCTTTTTTCCTGCCAAGTATTGCTCTTCCTGATAAAAAATGAAGCATTGTCAAAATCAAAAGCTCCACGCCAATCCAAAGCAATTGGGAGATTCCACAATTTCTGCTTAACAAAACATTTCCGGAAGATTCTGTAATCACAAGTAATCCATGAAATCCGGCTAATAAAATAGAACCAATTCCCATTCCCTGAATCCAGGTATAAATCTGTTCTTTATGGTCTTCTCTTTTTCCTTCCAGGACAATATTTTCAGCAAAGTCTTCTACTGGACCTAAGCGTTCTTCCAGAAGAACCCCTTCTTTTTTTGCTTCCAGCCCCATACCGATCAAGTCCTTCCGGAGCAATTGTGTTTCGATCAATCCTACCCCGTGGCTTTCTGCATGAGTGCAAACTTTATTAACATATCCGATATCTTCCACTGTTAAATTTAATTCGCTTCCATTGTTTTCTTTTTTTAACTTCTTCAAAGCATTGTTTTTCATACAGAACACCTCCAGCAAATTTTCACCTCTTCTACCTTGTTCTGCCAAGTAGTCTTCTTAACTATATTGTACCACATAGTAGTCAATTGTCAATTTATTTTCAATCTCCTTCTATAAAAATCTGCATATGATACTATAAGTACAAAATATCCTGATTTTCAGAAAGGAGCTTCACTATGAACCAGCCTCTTTTACAGGTGAAGGATGTAAGTTACACCTATCACACGAAATCCGGTGAAACTCCGGCTCTTTCTCATATTTCTTTTTCTGTATTTCCGGGGGAGTTTGTGGCTATTGTAGGGCCTTCGGGATGTGGCAAATCCACCTTCTTAGATATGCTCTGTGGGCTGATAAAGCCCGCAAAGGGAGAACTTCTTCTCAATGGAAAACCTTTCCATGAATCCGGAACCAATATCGGCTATATGCTGCAAAAAGACCATCTTTTTGAGTGGCGGACCATTTACAGCAATATGCTCCTTGGCTTAGAGATACAGAAGCGTGTAACCAAGGAAACAAAAGAACGTGTAGACCATCTATTGGAAAATTATGGACTGGATAAGTTTAAAAACTCCAGGCCTTCCCAGCTCTCCGGTGGTATGCGGCAGCGGGCTGCCCTGATCCGCACTCTGGCTTTAGAGCCGGATCTGTTGCTTCTGGATGAACCCTTCTCTGCATTGGACTACCAGACCCGTCTGTCTGTCAGTGACGATATCGGTACAATTATCCGCCAGGAAAGAAAAACAGCTGTTCTCGTCACTCATGATATTTCGGAAGCAGTAAGCATGGCTGACCGGGTGATTATCTTTAGCAGACGCCCTGCCTGTGTGCAGAACATCATCCACATTGAATTTGATTTGAAGAACCGTACGCCTATGTCTTCCAGAAATGCACCGGAATTTAAGACGTATTTTAATGAAATCTGGAAGGAGCTGAATGTTCATGGTTGATTTGCATGGGGTTTCGAAAGAGCAAAAGCATTATTTACAGCACGAAAAACGGAATCAGTATCTGGTTCAGTTCCTCCGTATCCTTCTGCTGCTTTTTCTCTTATTTCTATGGGAAATCACAGCCAGGCTCGGTATCATTGATTCCTTTATTTTTTCCAGCCCTTCTCAGATCATTACGGTTATGAAAGACATGATTCTGGACGGCAGCCTGATAAAACATGTTTCTGTCACGCTCACGGAGACTTTTTTCAGTTTTATTCTGGTTACTGCACTTGGCATTGTCATTGCTGTATTTTTATGGGCATTTCCAAAACTTTCTGCTGTTTTGGAGCCTTATCTTGTGGTGCTGAACAGCCTTCCGAAATCTGCCCTTGCCCCGCTTTTGATTGTCTGGCTTGGAAGCAGCATGAAAACGATTATTATCGCAGGGATTTCGGTTGCTGTCTTTGGGGCAATCCTAAATCTGTACACTGGATTTTGCGAAACCGACCCTGATAAGCTGAAATTAATCCGCACCCTTGGAGGAACAAAAACAGATGCCTTGTTTAAAGTGGTTCTTCCCTCTTCCATTCCTTTGATGTTAAGTATCATGAAAGTAAATATCGGACTTTCTCTGATTGGCATTGTCATAGGAGAAATGATTGGAAGCAAAAGCGGACTTGGCTATCTGATCATTTATTCAAGCCAGGTATTCCAGCTCACCACCATGCTGATGGCCATTGTGATTCTGTGTATCATTGCCATTTTCTTATACGGTGTGATTTCTCTGATACAGAATCTTTATTTCAGGAAATATCATTAACGCAAAAGAACATTCCTGCCACAAACACAGGAATGTTCTCTTTTTTATAAAACACTGTTTTATCTTGTCACTTCAATCCATTCAATTTCCAGACCAGGTTTTACAGGTGCTAATTCTGCCTGATAAGTTCCTGCTTCTAACTGGATATTGTTTAATTTTAATATTACCCATTCATTTTCTGTTCCATTGCTCTGAATTGTCACTACCGGCTGTCCGTTTAACAGCAGATTGCTGGAAGACTGTGCAAGAGAGGATAACGGGGAGCGTGTTTTTACCAGAAATTTATATCTGCCCGCATGCTCAATCTGCATGGTCATAGTTTCTTTTTGTGGATACATCTTGATTGGTGCAAAAGCAAAATCCCCGTTCTCTTCCTGCATTTCCTCCAGTGTTTTTAATTTTCTTTCAGAAACCGGTGCATGAAGGATAAAGCGGCAGATGTTCATGGCACATCTTTGCAGTTCTCCTATGGTTAATGTTCCATTTTCCAATGCCTCCAAGGTATTGTCTTCATATTCATTTTCCTGGGAACCGCCGTTTGGAACTACCATATACAAATCATTCTGTGCCCTGACCATAGCTGCAGTATTATTCATATGGGCTTCTCCTCCCTTAACAGGATCGTTCATCTTTGCCCACCAGTCTGTCATGACAATTCCTGTATATCCCCACTCTTCTCTTAAAATCGTGGTACACAGATCATAATTTGATGCTGACCAGTGTCCGTTTAACGGATTGTAGGAAGTCATGATGGAGCAGGCATGTCCTTCTTTCACTGCCATCTCAAAGCCTTTTAAATACATCTCTCTTACGGCACGTTCTGAAACGATAGAATCTGCCATATTTCTTGCAAGTTCCTGATTGTTACATGCAAAATGCTTCACAGTTGCGTCTGCACCACTGGTTTTGATTCCTTTTACCACGGCTGCACCACATTTTCCGGTAAGATATGGGTCTTCTGAAAAATACTCAAAGTTTCTTCCATTCAAGGGATTTCTGTGCAGATTAATGCCTGGTCCCAATAAGGTATCAATCTCGTTTCTTTGAAGCTCTCTTCCTTCCCACTCATACAATTCTTCCACCATAGGAAGATTCCAGCTTGCTGCCAGCATGGTTCCGATTGGCATCTGCGTTGCTTTCAGCCCGCTGTCCATGCGGATACCGGAAGGCCCGTCTGCAGTACACGTTACAGGAATCCCATAACCGTAAAGGCTTGGGGCTGTTCCTCCAAAAGCAGATGCTGTACCAGGTGTCACCAGAGGGCTACACATGCCTTCCCCTCTTACGATCATGGCTAATTCTTCCTTTGTAAGCTGAGCCACAAACTGTTCCAAATCCGCTTTTTTATTTTTTACATCCTGGAATGAAATCCCTTTATTTCCTGTGATTTCCATCGTTTCTGGAAGATTTTCCTGGATTCTTTTTTCTAATGAGATGGTCTGGAGCGGAACTTCTTCCCTGAGCAGAGTGTACACTCCCTGCTCTCCTTTTTCCCCTGGGCGGATTCGTTCAAAATGTTCTGTCGGTGCCAATGCTTCCTGAAGTTCTTCTGTTACAACACATTCTGGCAGTTCAAAATCTTCTGTCTCTTCCAGATGAATCTTCTGTGTATTTCTTACATCTGTTCCCACATAGAATTTATAACTTCCGGCTTCCAGCACATAACAGGATTTATGTCCTGTCACTCCACTGTCATCATAAGATGCCATAGAACTCACCGGAAGCTCCAGTTTCAGAATTTGCTCCTGTCCTGGAGCAAGAAGCTCTGTCTTTGCAAAAACTCCCAGTTCTCTAACCGGTTTTCCCAGTTTTCCCTGGGGAGCCTCATAATATACCTGTACCACTTCTTTGCCAGAATACTGAGTTCCAATGTTTGCCACGGATACCTGCAGAATCATTCTTGCCTCTTTTCCTGTTCCCTGGATTTTTGCCTGCTGTACCTTTACGGAAAAATCTGTATAGGAAAGACCGAAGCCAAACGGAAACTGCACTTTCTCCGGGGCAAAGGTTTCGAAATAACGGTATCCTACATAAATATCTTCTTTATAGAAATTCTTCTCTTTATTTCCGAAATTCTCTGTACTTGGATAATCTTTTATATCATATGCAATGGTGTCCGGCAATTTCCCGCTCGGTGTAACAGCACCTGTCAGCACATCTGCGCTGGCTCTGCCTGCTTCCACACCACCCTGCCAGGTATAGAGAACGCTGCGGATATGCTCTTTATGTTCCAGACATTCCAGCCAGCTCATATCAATGATATTGGAAACATTTAGAATAACAGCAGTATCTTCAAATACTTCTGCTACTGTTTCTAAAAGTTTCTTTTCTTCCTGTGTAAGGAAATAGCTGCCTTCCACAGCCTCATAGTCTTTATCTTCCCCTGCTGTCCTTCCGATTACTACCAGGGCTTTATTCGAAGTTTCTCTGGCTTTTTTAGCTAATTCCAAAGAAACCGGCATTTCCTTCTGGAACCATGGTTCGCTGGCCCATGCACCGCCTGCATTGTCAAAAGGATTCTCTCCGACCCACTTCTCATATACCTGAAGCAGTTCTTCATTTAATATAATATTTTTGTACTCACGGAAACCATCTACTAAATTTGTGGTATAGGCTGTATTCACTGCACCTCCTGATCCGGTTCCGCTTTTATAATAATTAATCTGGCATCTGCCGAAAAGAGCAACCCTGTCATTTTCCGTAACCGGGAGCATGTTATTTTCATTTTTCAGCAGTACCATTCCTTCTGCAGCTGCTTTTCTTACCACTTCTCCAAACCCTTCTAAGGGCACTCCCATATATTCTTTTTTCATTGCAATAAGTCCTTTCTTTTTTCTGGTTTTATTATATCCCTCAGTGAACTTCTATGCTATAATTATTCTGTTTAAAAATAAAAAAATTTTGTCCTGTTGAGGTTACGAATATGGAATATATGAAAGAAAACAAGCCCTGTATCGATGGTATTCCCTTGGAATATATCTGCCATCTTCAAGACGTCTGTGAATCGGGCATGGTATATCCTGCCCATTATCATGATTATATAGAAATTTTATTTGGAAAAGAAAATGATTTTGAAATATACCTTGGAAACTCTTATCAACGTTTTGGTCCTGGTGATTTAGTTCTGATTCCATCCGGGGAAGTTCATCTGATTAACAGCCTCTCCCCAGCGGGTGGAAGTTATTATGTGATTCGTTTTTTACCGGATCTGATTTACAATGGGATCACCTACAGCCGCCTGAAGTTCCAGTATCTGCTCCCTTTTCTGGCAAGATATCCTCATCAGGAACAGGTCATCTCCCATGAGGTTCTAAAAGACACCTCTGTTTCCTTCTGGGTAAAAGAAATTTTGAGGGAAGACGAAGAAAAAAACTATGGCTTTGAGCTGGCAGTCCGCAATCACATCGGAAATGTATTCCTGTGGATTCTACGTTACTGGCATAAACAGGGCATTGTCCTCCCCTCTGACTTTATGGCAAACGAAGAACTTGCAGAACAATTGGAACCTGCGTTTTCTTATGTCCGGGAGCATTTTGATACCTATGTAAAAGCCTCCCATGCAGCAAAACTGTGCGGTATGAGCTACAGTTATTTTTCAAGAAATTTTAACCGTATTCTTCATATGAGCTTTAGCGATTATGTGACACGCATACGCCTGGCTGAAGCGGAAAAACTCCTTGTCTCCACCACCTCTGCTGTCACAGAAATTGCTGTGGCATGCGGCTTTAATTCTACCAGTTATTTTATCAAACTATTTCAGCAACACAAAAAAGTATCCCCCGGACAGTTCCGCAAAGAGATGCTTCCATCCTCTGCTTCCAGTCCATGATAAAACCCCAGGCATTCTTCCCGGGGTTCTTTCATTTTAAACTTCAATTGCGTTGATTTCTTCATCTGACTCGTTTTGATGTTCCTGCTGTCCTACTACTCCGGCAACCACATATTCGTCAAAACGAGGCTCATGATAAAACTCTTTTACCAAAGAAAATCCTTCGATTTTACCGGTGCTTTCTACATGCATCAGAGGACCTGTACAGATCATCTCATGGTCACCAATCCGGATTCTCTCTTCTCCACAAGGTACAATAGGTAAATCCTGACGGATTACTTCCTGTATCTTTTCCTCAATCTCATACAAATCAAAATTCGGTTTTTCTTTGTAATTAATCATGAATCCATGTTTAATATCTGAGCGGGTATAAAACGGCCGTGCCATGTCCTTTACACAATATTCAAAGACATCTTCCGCACTGTGTGCCATTTTCCTGTAAATCAAAGATTTGAATACAATATCCGCAATATTATTAGGCAAAGGACCAAACAGGGAAGGTCTTGTTACCAAAACTTCTTCTCCCAGTCCAATCAGTAAATCTGCATTTCTTTTCAATACAGGATACAAAATTTCAAAATGCTCCACAATAACCCTTTTATTTTTAGATGTAACATCCAAAACCGCCTGGGCAATATCCTTCAAAGGCACATATTTCTTCGCTGCCCGGACATCTACATGAAAAGTCCTGGGCGTGTAAAATCCCACGTCATCTGAGTTCAGCAGCGGCATGTTCAGGATTTCAAATTCGTCATCCTCTTCTACGGTCTGAATCCCCGGAAACATTCCCTTGATCAGCATACTCTTGCCAGAGTCCTTTGCACCGATGATTCCGATAATCTTGTCAAAAGGATTCAGATACATCTGGGTAATCTTCATCCCAAGCTCCATCATCCTCAGGTTTCCCCTGGGTGCAAAAAAGAAATTATAAAGATTGCACTCATGCCTTACATTGTTATAAATCATAAAAACACCCTCATTCCCGAATACAATTAGTAGTTATTTCTATGATACTACATGAAAAGACAAGAAAGCGTCTATTTCAGGAAACCGCTGATAATCTGCTCCTCTGCTTCTTCCTCGGTAAGTCCAAGGGTCATCAGTTTAATAATCTGCTCCCCTGCTATTTTTCCAATTGCCGCCTCATGGATCAGTGCTGCATCAGAATTATTAGCCGTAATCTCAGGAATGGAACTGATTTTTGCATTTCCCACGATAATGGCATCACATTCTGTGTGGCCACTGCATTTCGCATTTCCATTTAATACGGACTGGAACAACTGATAAGACTCATCCTTTGCCACAGAACGGGAAATGATATTTGCCCCTGCATCTTCCCCATCCAAATCTACGATAAAACGGCTCTCTGCTCTCTGGTTTCCGTGTGTCATAAGACGCTCCATAACCTTCATGGTAGCACCTTTTGCCAGCTTCACTTTCGTAAGACGGTCTGTGGAATCTACTCCCTTAATCTGAGCAGTATCCATTTCCATATAACTGCCTTCTCCCACTTCCACGATGGTCTGTGGGTTCATAACTCTCTGGCCTTTTCCGTCACCACTTCCGTAATGCTTTTCCACATATTTTACCTTTGAATTTTTTCCGATAAAAAAGCTGTGGATTCCATCATGCTGGCTTCCGTCATCACTTCCGCAGTGGATACCGCATCCCGCCACAATGGTCACATCGCAGTCATCTCCAATATAAAAATCATTATATACGGTTTCTTTCAAGCCTGCTTTACTGAGAATCACCGGCATATGCATGCTTTCGTTTTTGGTTCCGGATTTAATCTTGATGACAATTCCATCGCCTTCTTCTCTTGGAAGAATATCAATATTTTCTGTAATCTGTCTGCCCTCTGTTTCTCCATTGGCTCTGATATTATAAGCCCCCGCAGGAATTTCATGAAGTCCTGAAATGGCCTCTAAAAGCTGTTTTTGAATTGTGTCCATTAATCCTGTACCCCTTTCTGCCAGACAGCACATCCTGTGTCTGTTTCTGCCGCATTTAATAATGCCGGAAGCACATCTTCCTTGCTTCCTCTTCTCACCAGTTTTCCATCTGCAACCACTAAGATTTCATCTGCTGTGTTCAGGATTCGCTCCTGATGAGAAATGATCAAAATAGAACCTTTTTTCTTCTGTTTCATGTTTTCAAATACATGTATCAGGTTCTGGAAACTCCAAAGGTCAATTCCGGCCTCTGGCTCGTCAAATACAGACATTCTGGTTCCTCTGGCCATAACAGTGGCAATCTCAATACGCTTCATCTCCCCACCGGAAAGACTTGCATTCACTTCCCTGTTAATATAATCCTTGGCACAAAGCCCAACGGCCGACAGATATTCACAGGCTCCTGACAGAGAAATTTCTTTTCCTGCCGCAAGATGAATCAAATCAAAGACCGTTACTCCTTTGAAACGGACCGGCTGCTGAAAAGCATAACTGATGCCGTGTTTCGCTCTCTCAGTAATACTCCAGTCTGTAATATCTTCTCCATCCAGGAAAATTCTTCCTTCTGTTGGTTTTTCAATCCCTGCGATAATTTTTGCAAGAGTGGATTTTCCTCCCCCATTTGGCCCTGTGATTGCTACAAATTTATTGTCCTCCAGGGTAAAACTTACATGTTCCAGAATTCCTTTTTCTTTTTCCTTGGAATCCTCAGGAACACGAAAGGAAACGTCTCTTAATTCAAGCATGGTTTCTTCCTCCGTTTATATAAAATATAGATATTTTTTGTCTGATTTCTATTATATACAGGTATTTTGTGATTGTAAACGTCTTTTTTCCAATACATTCCTAAATTTCAAGTTTCAGAATGGGGCTCAGCATGTTATAATAGAAAAAACAACGAAAAAATGGAGAATTTGAGATATGGACATTAAAAATAACAATATTTTCACAGTAGAAGAATTGATGATTTTAGCTGAAAACGGCCAAAAAGATCTGATTTTCGGAGTGGGGTATTATTATGAAAACGGAATCCGCACCTCTGTAGATTATGTGCAGGCTGCTCATTGGTACGAAAAAGCCGCAAAAAAAGGACACGTGGAAGCTGCCATGCGTCTTTCTATGATGTATGCTCAGGGAAGAGGTGTAGAAAAGGATGATAAAAAGACCTTCCAATACATGGAACAAGCCGCAAAAAGCAATAACATGAATGCACTTTATAACATGGGCCGCTGTTATGAAGAAGGAATCGGTGTAAAACCGGATTTGTCCAAGGCTCTGGAATGGTATAAAAAGGCAGCAGCCCAGGGTGATTTTCGTGCTATGTGCTTCATGGCCGCCCAGTTTCTTTCCGGAGAACTGCTTCCTTATGAGCCAAAGAAAGCCTTCCAGCTCTTTGAAAAAGCTGCGAATGCCCAGATTCCTGCTGCACAGTACAATCTCTCTGTACTGTACCGCTACGGAGAAGGTGTAGAGAAAGATGTAGAAAAAGCAGATTTCTGGCGAATCAAAGCTGCACAGAATGGTTTCCGCATGGCGGTTGAGGAATTGAACCAGGAATTGCAGGCTGAGAACGAAGAAGAAAAACAAACTAATCATTAATCTACAGAAAAGCAACAGCTCAAAGGGGAGTATGAACGCTTCATTCATACTCCCCTTTCATAACAACTCTTTTTTCTCTTATGTATCTCTTAATCGCAAGCAGCTTTAAATTCTGTCCAGTTCTGATTATAAACCTCTTCTGCTTCCTGGCTCACATTCTGAATAATCTCACCTTTTGTCACAGAATCCGGCACTACCAAATCTGGGTTTACCAGTTCATCTGCTGCCTTGTTGGTACAATAATAACCAAGGAAATCAAAGCATTCTGCCGCTACTTCCGGTTCTAAAATATAATCTAAAAATTCATAGGCTTCTTCGGTATCCGGTGCATTCTTTGGAATAAAGAAATTCATAATTCCAAATCCCAGTCCTTCTTCCGGGTAAACCACCTTCAAATCAGGATTTTCCGCAAGAGCTGCAATCACCTGAGAAGTATAGAGAATCCCCACTGCTGCTTCTCCATTCAGCAACGCATTCTGAGTATTCGTATCCTGAATCATTCTGATATTTGGTGCCAGTTCTTTTAATTTTTCGCCCGCTTCTTTGATCACAGCTGGATCTTCTTCATTCATACTCTTGCCCATGGTCAGCAGCACCATTCCTTCAATGGCACGATAGCTGGCAATGGTAGCAATCTTATCTTCCAATTCTGGATTCCACAAATCACTATAGCCCTTGATTTCAAAATCCACCTGTTCCGGGTCATATACAATTAACGGAATTCCTGCTCCATGAGGAATGGTATATTTGTTGTCCGGATCATAAAACTGGCTCTGATACAAAGGATTAATATTTCCATAATTTGTAAGCTTTGCCTTGTCCAGTTCTTTCGCCAGTCCACTATTCACCACCTGTTCAATGATGTAGTCATCTCCAATGACCAGGTCATAATCTTTTCCATCTGACTGCTGCACTTTCTCCAACATGGTTTCATTAGAATCAAAATTGGAACTAATGATCCGGATACCCTTTTCTTCTTCAAATTTATTCAGAACTTCCTGTGGAAATAATCCTTCCCAAGTATATAATACCAGCTCTTTGTCTGCTTCTTCTTTCTTTTCGCCACAGCCAGCCAGCATTGTTCCGGCCATCACTGTGCATAGCAGCATTGCAAGTATTCTTTTTTTCATATCTACTACCTCATCTTTCTTTTAGACTTATTTCTGTGTCTTCCTAGCAATCAGGGAAGAAAGCCCCAGAACCAGGATAATAACAGCTAAAATAATCGTGCACAGAGCATTAATCTCTGGTGTCACTCCTGTCTTTAACTGGGCATATACCTTCACCGGAAGAGTATTCAGCCTTGGCCCGTTTACAAAAATACTGATTACCACATCATCAAAGGACATGGCAAAGGCCAGCAATGAGCCGGACAATACCGCAGGCATGATCAAAGGCATCGTAATATCAAAAAAGGTTCTCACAGGACCTGCTCCCAAATCTCTGGCTGCCTCTTCTAAGGATTTGTCGATACCTACCAGCCGTGCCTTCACCATCATAAAAATATAGGGAACACAAAATGTAGTATGTGCAATCACCAGTGTTATCATACCAAAAGGTAAATTTAACAAAGAGAAAAATACCAGGAACACCATGCCAAGGATGATTTCAGGAATCATAATCGGTATAGTAGAAAGATACTCCATCATCCCCTTACTTCTGTAATTCACCCTGGCCATTCCCACTGCCCCTAAAGTTCCAATCACAGCAGAAATCCCACAGCTTAACACGCCTAAAACAATACTGTTCATCAAAGCTTCTTTTAAATCTCTGTCTTGTGCCAGGATTTCATACCATTTTAAAGAAAACCCGGTAAAACTGGCTGACAGCCTCGATTCATTAAAAGAAAAAATCACCACCATCACCAGAGGCAGATACATCAGAATCGTCAGAGCTGCCAGATACACCTTCGGCCATTTCCATTTCTTTCTCAATACAATCCCTCCAAATCTTTTACATGAGTCACCTTGCGATAAACAAAAATCATCAGAGATGTAAGTATCATAAGCACAACAGCCAGTGCTGCTGCAAATGGCCAGTTACTTCCTCTGGTCAGTTGATCTTGTATAACACTCCCCACCAGTACGATTTTATTTCCTCCCAGAATATCTGCAATAAAGAACAGCCCCATAGAAGGAATGAAGGTAAGTATCACTCCTGTAAGCAATCCTGGCAAAGTCAGCTTTAATGTAATCGTAAAAAAAGCTTTCGCCGGACCTGCCCCCAGGTCTCTGGCTGCTTCTACTAGGGACCAGTCCATTTTTTCCACGCTGGAATACACAGACAAAATCATAAACGGAAGCAGTGCATAAATCATTCCAATAACCACAGCCGGATAGGAATACAAAATTTTTAAAGGTTCTTCTATCAATCCCAGTTTTAAAAGCAAAGTATTCAGCACACCCTTTGCCTGAAGAATCAGAATCCATCCATACATCCGGATCAGAGAGCTGGTCCAGAAAGGAATCATAATCAGAAGCATCATTCTTTTCTTTCCTTTTTCAGACAGCTTTGCCATAAAATAACCAAAGGGATATCCAAGAAGCACAATCAATGCGGTACTGGTAATTGCCAGTTGGAAAGACTGGATAAAACTCTGGAGATATACAGGCTCCCCGATTTTTCTATAATTATCCAGGGTAAATTTCCAAATGGTGGAAGAACCTGCTCCCGGAGTGGCAAAACTCAGGGCAATCATATATAAAAGCGGTCCTACTACAAAACAAATGGTAAATACATACAGCGGAAGCACCGTAAGAAACAAACCTGGTGTTTTCTTTTTTTTCATCCTAGTGCCTCCTGCCATAAATCCACGAACACCGCCTGCTCTGGTTTCCATCCCACGCATACTTTCTGTCCTGGAATCAGATGAGAATCCATACCATAGCGGCTGGCTGTCAGCTCTTTTCCTGATTTCAATTTCAAGGTCATATGGAGCTGTCCGGCATTGAATGATTTATCTTCCACGACTGCTGCCAGCCCTTCCGTACATTCTTCACACACAGAAAGATTTTCTCTCCTTACCGCCAGGGAAATTTTCTTTCCTACACTTAATTCCGGAACAGCTTTTGCGTGAAGTATCTGTCCTTCTATTTCCACTTCCGCCATTTCTCCCTCCAGGCACTGAACAGTCCCTGTAAGAATATTGGCATTTCCCACAAAATCTGCTACATAACTGGTTTTGGGATGATTATAGATTTCATCCGGTGTTCCAATCTGCTCAAACTGTCCGTCTTTCATGACCACAATCCGGTCCGACATATTAATCGCTTCTTCCTGGTCATGAGTAATATATAAGAAAGTAATCCCCAGTTTTTTCTGCAGCCGTTTCAATTCAATCTGCATGGAACGTCTCAGTTTGAGGTCTAAAGCTCCTAAAGGCTCATCCAAAAGTAACAGTTTTGGGCGGTTTACAAGAGCCCTTGCGATAGCCACCCTCTGCTTCTGTCCTCCTGATAATTCTGAAGGCATCCGCTTCTCATATCCTTCTAACTGAACCAGTTCTAACATTTCCTTTACTCTGGTCTTTATCTCTCCCTTTGGTACTTTCCTGATTTTTAATCCGTATCCCACATTTGCCTCTACATTCATATGGGGAAACAAAGCGTAATTCTGAAATACTGTATTTACATCTCTCTCATTGGGCGACAGGCTGGTTACCTCTTTCCCATCCAGAAACACATGGCCTTCTTCCGGATGTTCCAGCCCAGCGATAATACGCAGTGTTGTCGTTTTTCCACAGCCGGAGGCACCAAGAAATGTAATAAATTCTCCCTTTTCTATGGAGAGTGTAATTCCATTGAGTACATCTGTTTCACCGAAACTTTTTTTTATGTTTCTTAATTCCAGTAATTGTTCACTCATGTTTTTTCCTTCTTCTTATACTATTTAAAACGTTACCATGATATATAATGACATAAATGCCGGTTGCTGTCAATTACCGGAATCCTTTTTTGGATATTTTTCATCCAGTTTATCTCATTTTTCAGAATAAGGGTTGTCAAGAATCCTATTTTAAGGTATTGTAAAGTTAGAAATGGTTATAGAACATATAAAAAGGGGGATACCGATGATAGCGGAGGCAAAAGAACTTGCAAAACGTTTTTTGGATGAAACAACCTATCTTCATTCAGAAAGAGTGGCATCCTATACGGAAGAAAACCAAATGATTCCTCATGAGCTAAGGGAGCGCTGTATTGCCCTGGCATGGCTTCATGATTTATGGGAAGACTCTTCCTGTGGAATAGAGGAAATTCTTCCTCTTGACCCTCAAAAACTTTTGGTCACCTATATGTCTTATATCACCCACCAGGCTCAGGAACAAAACTATACCGAATATATCCAGACAATCAAAAACATCCAAAATTTATATCCCGAAGTATGGTGGGTCAAACTGGCGGATATGAAAGATCACCTGAGCCAGCAGGAAACCTTGACACCAAGGCTCAAAGACAAATACACAAAAGCCCTATCGGTTCTTCTCTAAATCATATATTTCCAGCCGGACTTTTAGAACTTGTAAAAATACACTTGACATCATCTGCAAAATCCAGTAAAATTTATGTTTGGATACAGTTGCTGGAATAGCTCAGCTGGTAGAGCACTTCACTCGTAATGAAGAGGTCGTGGGTTCGAGTCCCATTTTCAGCTTAGTCCTAAAAGGCTTGAAACACCAGTATTTACAAGGGTTTCAGGCTTTTTTTATTACTTTTTTAAGTTAGAACATTTGTTTGGAAAATCCTTAAAAAACCTCAAAAATACCCTAAAAAACCCATAAAATTTAGTCAAAAATTTAGTCAAACAAATGCATGAAATCCCCTTGTTTTATGCAGGGTTCAGCGATTCCGAAGATGAAAAAAACTTGTTTTTCCCTCCCAGATTGCCAGTCTGGGAGGATTTTCTTTTATTTTACCCTGATTTTCTGTCCTGCGTAAATCTTGTTTGGATTTGCGATACCGTTCATTTGTGCAAGTTTCTGGTAAGTAGTTCCGTACTTAGCAGCAATACCAGAAAGTGTGTCTCCTGATCGTACTGTATAATACACAGCTCCGCTGCCTTTTTCGTCAATCTTATCTTGCACAGCCTTGTATCTGCCTCCCAGTACAGTTTTTCTGGTTTCTCCGTTTCCATATTTGCCCTGCATAACTTCCGCTACTAAAGTATCCGTAGAGGCACTTGCAATATGATTAATAAAATCCTGCACTTCCTGGTATCTGGTACCAAGGGCGTTCTTTCTATCCTGTCCTGCACCATATTTACCCTGCATAACTGCTGCTGCTAGGTCTAAAGTTGTACCGGATGGAGCAGGGCTTGGTATAGGGGCTGGGGTTGGTTTCTCCTCTGCTGTTCCTGCATATTTATCCCAGGCCGCTGCATCCATGTAAGCTTTGTTTACATCCAGGTTTCCGTTATAGCCCGGTAATCTACCTGAACTACTATACTGATGGATAGCAAGGGTTTTAAATGCTCCATAGCCTTTTCCATCTGTCCAGGGCTTGTCCCGGTATCCATTCTGTGGTTTGTTGTTTGGATACTGTGCCATCCACAGAGGGTATCCTGCCTGTGCTACGGATGTCCAGTTATACTGTCTGGTCACAGATGCACTGGTGTAGATGAACGCTTTCACACCTGTTTTCTGATATACCCGGTCTAAGAATTCTTTCGCCCAGGCAACGCCAAGGGTAAGTTCCTCTTCCCAGTCCAATACCAGGATTGCCTTGCCGATATAGCTTTGTACAGTCTTTACGAAAAAGTCTGCCTCTGCTATTGCACTTCCCTTGCATCCTCTTTCTCTTGCATAGTGGTACACTCCCACTTTCTTTCCAGCATTAATAGCCTGCTGCATAGCTCTGGTGTAATCTAGATTTACATATCCGGTTCCTCCGGTGGCTTTTACAATTACAAAATCACAAGGAACTACATTTAAGTTAATTCCTTTCTGCCAGCTACTAATATCAATTCCATTCATGCTCATATATTCTTCCTTTCTGCCGTTTGCGCCGGCGCAACAAAATGGAGGGCTTTATTTGCCCTCTGTAACCTCTGGAATACCTGCTACACTTGTAAGTACGCTTACCACTCCTGCAACTACCGCACTAGATACCACCATCTGCCAATCCACTGCGGAAATGACTGCCCCGGTGCCAATCACTGCAACGGCTGTCTGTGCCATGGTTTTAATTGCACGGATTCCTGCCGCTTTTAACCATTTCTTTGTATCTACAGATACTTTCAATACGCAATTCTTAAACATACTCATTTCCTCCTTTACATGCCAATCTGAGAAAAGATAAATCCGACTGTGACGCTGATCACTGCCGTTAAGACATATCCAACGACTTTTCTCCACATTTCCCCATCTCTGCTTTCTAACTCTTCCAGCCTGGTTTCCTGTCTGGTCTGGCTCTGTGCCATCTGCTCCACAGACTGGGCAAGGCTCTGCACAGATGCAGTCAACTCCCCAATCTGCCGGACAGTTTCTTCCAGATCACCAAGTCTGTGGTTCATTCTCTTGTGCTCATCTTCCATTCTCCGGCGGAATTCCTCATGCTCCGCCCTACTGATAGGTGTGTCCATATGCTGTCTCCTTTTATTTTTTCTGCAATAAAATAAGACCCGTTAAGGTCTTGCTCTTATTTCCATATGCTTTTCTCCTTTCTTTTTTGTAATAAAAAAAGTGCATAATAAAATATACCTTTGCAGATATGCTTTATTGCACACTCTTTTTTTGTATTCTTTGCGAAACTCCGCTTTAGGTAGCTGGAAAAGAATAGATAATGTTGTAGTGTCTGGTGAAAAATCCATTACGATGAAAAATCAGTTAGACTTAAACGGTGGATATTTAATCTTTTTTCGGACATTAGACGGTACAGACAATGTGCATCCAATGTTCGCTATGTTATTATACATACGGGAAACATCCTACTCGAAAACAATCATAGGAACCCCAGTAGATGTACAAGGATATAAAATGTCTGAACGTCGACTGACAGTTAATTTTACAAAAGAAAGTTGGGTAAGGATGGTTGTATATAAGGTTATGTAATTCCTGTTAGAGCATAGTTAAAATCATATTCCTACAAAGTGCTAAAATAGTGTTATGAAATTGCAGATGTATTTATAGTCCTCCAAGGATACCACTTAGAATTTGTATAACCTCTTAC
>USPF01000026.1 GCA_900556555.1 uncultured Blautia sp. | reverse complement strand
CCCCGACCTTTTGGTCCGTAGCCAAACGCTCTATCCAGCTGAGCTAAACGCACATGTTATTTACTGTTGTGCCTCACAACGAAATTTATTATATGACATAAAAGAATAAATGTCAATACTTTTTTTGAAAAAAATTTTGTCAGATTTTTGTGCATTTTTTATGGAAGAATTTATTCATGCGTGATAAGATAGAAATAGAATAAAAATAAGGGAGGGATGATATGTTTTGGGACAGAGCTGGGCTAAAAAATTATGCCAAAGGTGCTATGAAACAAAATTATGGAAATTGCGTGCTGGCAGCTTTTCTTATAAGCCTGATCCTGGGTCTGGATGCTGCAATCGTCCGGCAGTTAGGTGAGTATGGGTTTGATTTGCCAGGCAGTGTCGAGGTGAGCGTCAGTGGGATTTCCTTATTGCTTGCCATCTTTCTTGGAAATGTATTTCTTGTTGGAAGCTGCCGTTTCTTTGTGGAAAACAGAGATTACCAAGCACCGGTATCCAAGGTTTTGTTTGGATTCCAAAATGGAAACTATGGAAATGTAGTATGGATTATGTTTTTGAAGGATTTGAAGATTTCTCTGTGGACCTTGCTGCTGTTTGTACCCGGCATTATCAAAAGTTATGAGTACAGGATGATACCTTATATCCTGGCAGAGCAGCCGGATCTTCCTGCACAGGATGCCTTTGCCATATCCCGGGATATGATGATGGGACAAAAAATGGAAGCTTTTATTTTGGATGTCTCTTTCATAGGCTGGTGGATTGCATCTGCATTTACCTGTGGCCTTGCGGGGATTTTCTGGACCCTTCCTTATGTACATGCAGCCAATGCAGAATTGTATGTGGTGCTTAGAGACAACTGGATGCAGAAGCAGAACATGGGAAATTCATATGGAGGACAAGGGGAGACATTTTAGTTTAATACAAAGGGGAGAATAAACATGGAGAATGAACTTACTTTCCGCACTGCTGTGGGCGGATACCGAAAAGACGAAGTTATGGAATATGTGGAAAACTTAAATGACGAGATGTTCCGCATGAAGAAAGAATATGAAGATGAACTGGTAAAGCTGAGATTAAAGGTTCAGGAATTAGAATCTCTTCTTCAGCAGGAAGAAACGAATTCTTCTGCCCTTGCAGGGGAACAGCACGAGAAAATCAAGAATCTGGAAGAAGAGAACAGCAGCTTGAAAGATAATCTTGAAAAAACAGCCGGTGATTTCGAGCAGATTAAGGTACAGTGTAAAGAGGCTGAAGCAGACAGAGACAGAGAAGCAGAAGAAAAACAGAATATTAAAGAAAAGCTGGCAAAAGAGATTCTCCGTCTTAGGGCAGAGAATAAGGTGCTGCGTGAGAACTGGAAGGATGCAGAGAAACGTGCAGGATGTAAGGAAGATTATGAGGCAGTCCGGGAAGTGGTTTCTGAGGCACAGTTTAAAATCACAGAGTATGTGAATATCATTAATAAGACACAGGAAAGCCTGGGTGAGACATACCAGCAGATGAATGGAATTAAAAGAAAAATTGCTGAAGAAATCGAAAAAGCAACAAAGAAATAAGGGATTATTATGATTGAAATTTTAGATGGAATTCATGAAACCATTAAATATGGAAATTCTATGGGGCTTCGTTTATATCATAATAGAGAATATGAGGATTATCCGGAACATTGGCATGCGGGAATAGAGATGATCATGCCTATTCAGGGAACCTATCAGGTTGTGTCAGAAGATGTCCGGTATGATTTAAAGGAAGGCGATATTATCATTATCAATACCAGTGTTATGCATTCTTTGGCAGCCCCACTTTCTGGAGAAAGGATTATTCTGCAATTTGATGTCTCGCTGCTCCATTCATTGAAAGAAATGGAGACATTGCTTAGTATGTTGCCGCCAATTACGTTCTTAAAGAAAGACGATGAAGACCAAACGTTATATGTGTATGTAAAGAAAAAAATGGATGGTATTGTAAAAGAATATGGAGAAAAACAGCCATTTTGTGAAGCTGTAATATATGCAGAACTAATCAGCATATTTGCAACTTTGGGAAGGAAGGCTGCAGAGGGGGTTTATAGCAAAAATACAGAAAGAGATAACAATGGGGCCTCGAAACAGAAAGAGTATATGGAGACTGTCTTAAATGCCTGTAGTTATATTAACCATCATTATCAGGAAAATATAACTTTGGAACAAGTAGCAGCAATCAGCGGTTTTTCTAAATTTCATTTTACAAGAATTTTTAAGCAGTGTATGGATAAAACTTTTTATGAATATCTGAATGAACGGAGAATCACAAAAGCAGAAGAGCTATTGTATGCGACAGTGCTCAGCATTACAGATATAGCAATGAATTCAGGATTCTCATCCATCAGTGCATTTAACCGTACATTTAAATCCATTAAAGGATGTTCGCCAAGTGAATACAGAAGTAAGATTTATGTCTTTCCTAAAAACACATGGGAGGGGTAAAACACCTGGCAAAAATCAGAAACCAGTCTGGAAACAGAGAACCTGGTTTCTTTTTTTGATATATTTTAGATAACGCAACATTTGCATGGAACGGGGCAAGATTTAAGAGGTGAAAAGATGGAAAGTAGAGTAGAACCTGACTTTGGTATCAGAGATTAAAAAATAGTACAAACTTTAAGGTTTGGAAGGACTGCCAGCGGCAGTCCTTCTGTGTTTGTTATTATAGTTTATAATCAAAAATGGTGTTTATATATTTATGTTCGCCTTTTGTTACCCTGAAATCTTTAATGAACCTAAATATATCTGAAGTTGAATATTTTTCATCCAGTATCTTAAATTGAAAAATCCTCTCTAAGAGAACTGTTAAATAGCAGATCAAAAAGTGGCCTTTAATCGTATTTTCTTTTTGGAGAAATACCGGCCGTGCATCCAGGTCTGATTTCATAATCTTAAAGGATTCTTCAATCCTCCACAGATTATGGTAAGTACAGTAAATATCCTGATCTGTCATCTGGGTTTCGGATGTGACCAGAAGATTGTATCCGGCAAGTGCGAGGTCCTTATCGATGGCAGCCTGATTCATCCTTGTTTTTGCTTTATTTCCTGTTTTTAAGTCCATCGATCACATCACGCAGA
Organism: uncultured Blautia sp.; assembly: GCA_900556555.1. GTDB lineage: Bacteria > Bacillota > Clostridia > Lachnospirales > Lachnospiraceae > Blautia. The sequence continues at coordinate 28,881 of USPF01000026.1, read as the reverse complement.
ATGGGTTTTTCTGACTCATTTCCCGGATACATCTTCATACCGACCGGAACCTGGTTCCGGTCCAGAAGGAGCCCAAGACCGATGATGGGTTCCTTTTTGAATACACAAAGAAAACTATAGGTACAAAAACATTACGCAATATTTGCATAATTCCCGGCAATAATAGACAGACACGTCAGAAAAAAAATACCTATAATAGATACTACAAAGAACAAATATGCACAAGGGCACAAAGTGATTTCTAAGAAAAAGCAAAAAATGCACAAGAAAAGAGGAAAGAACTTATGGAATTTGAAAAAGCATGGCTGTCATACAGACGAAATCCACAACTGGCGATGCGCTGGAGTACAAATTCAGTTTACAGCAATTTCCAGGGAGCTATCGCAAGAAATGCAGTGCAGGAATTACAGGCGGCAGCACAGGAAATCTTGGGATATCCTATGACGGAAACTCATTGCCAGGAAGAAGCCGGAGTTTTACTGTTGCTGGATGAGAACCAGGAAGTGGGAAAAGAAGGTTATGAGATTTGTCAAAAAGGTGAACAGCTTCTCATTACCTCAGCAGGTGAGGCCGGAATCTTGTATGGTGTATTTCATTTAGCCAGAGAACTCCAATGCGGCAGAACAATGAAGAACAGCTGCATAAGAAAAACGCCGGATTCACCGCTTAGAATGCTGAATCATTGGGATAATATGGATGGTTCTATCGAAAGAGGATATTCGGGAGAATCCTTTTTCTTTGAAAACAATCAGGTTGTGGTAAATGACAGAACCAGGGCATATGCAAGACTGGCAGCTTCAGTTGGAATCAACGGAGTAGTTATCAACAATGTAAACGTAAAAGACCGGGCGACATGGCTGATTGACGAGGTGTTTCAGAAAGAATTAAAAGAAATGAGTGATATATTTTCTTCCTACGGAATACGCCTGTTTCTGAGCCTGAATTTTGCAGCACCTATGGAGTTTGGGGGCTTGGAAAGTGCAGACCCCTGCAAGGAAGAAGTAAAAATCTGGTGGAAGGAAAAAATGAAAGAACTCTGCACCAGACTTCCAAATCTGGGAGGGTTTCTGGTAAAGGCGGATTCAGAAGGAAGACCAGGTCCTTTCACATATGGAAGAACCCATGCGGATGGAGCCAATATGCTGGCAGAGGCTGTAAAACCTTATGAGGGGTTAATTATCTGGCGTTGTTTTGTATATAACTGCCAGCAGGACTGGAGAGACAGAAAGACAGACAGGGCAAGATCCGGATATGATAATTTCAAACCTTTAGACGGACAGTTTTTGGATAACGTTATTTTGCAGGTCAAGAACGGGCCTATGGATTTCCAAGTAAGGGAGCCGGTTTCCCCTTTGTTTGGCGGGATGGAACATACCAATGAAATGCTGGAAGTTCAGATTGCACAAGAATATACAGGGCAGCAGAGACATGTGTGCTATCTGATTCCCATGTTCAAAGAAATTTTAGGTTTCCACACACATTGCAGTGAGAACCTGGATACAGTGGAAGACATTGTGACGGGAAGAACCATGAGAAATCATAACTGTGGTATGGCAGCAGTGGCCAATACGGGAAATGATGAAAACTGGACAGGACATGATTTAGCAGCCGCCAACTTCTATGGATTTGGAAGACTGAGTTTTGATGCTTCTCTTAGTGCAGAAGAGATTGCACAGGAATGGATACGCTGCACTTTTGGACAGGATGAAGAGGTACTGGAAAAGATAGAGAAAATCCTCATGATGTCCTGGCCTGCATATGAGAAATATACTTCTCCATTAGGTATCGGCTGGATGGTAAACCCAAACTATCATTACGGACCAAATGTAGATGGCTATGAATATGACCGCTGGGGTACTTATCACAGGGCGGATCATCTGGGATTAGGCGTAGACAGAAGCCATAATGGAACAGGATATGCACAGCAATATCTGGAACCAAATACTTCTATGTATGATGCTATCGAAATATGCCCGGAAGAATTATTATTGTTTTTCCATTACATACCGTACACCTATGAATTAAAATCTGGAAAGACGTTGATTCAGCATATCTATGATACACATTTTGAAGGAGCGGAGGATGTGGAAGAGATGGCAGCCCTCTGGGATTCTTTGAAAGGTAAAGTTCCTGAAAAAGTATTCCTGAGAGTGCAGAAGCGTCTGGGGCATCAAAAGGACCATTCAAAGGAATGGAGAGACCAGATTAATTCCTATTTCTATAGAAAGAGTATGATTCCGGACAATAAAAACCGTGCAATCTATTAACTATGGAAAAGGAAAATATGAAAGAGAAAGTGGTAAAGACATGACAAAAACAAAAGAACCAAAACCAATGAAAGTCAGGAACAAAAAGGATTCTTTGTTAAATCATGTAAAAAAAGAATGGAATGAGAGAATCGATGCAAATAAAGAAAAAGCAACCTTAATGCCACCGGTACTGGCAGACGAAATGGAAAAAGAGGAACTGAACCTGATTAAAGTATCTCTGATGGATTATGTAAATACTGCAGCTCTGGAATTTATTTCAGGCAAGAGAGATTTAGATGCAGACTGGGATGCTTACGTGAAAGACTGTGAAGGCAAAGGAAGCCAGGAATATACAGAGCTGACAAATGAAATCTTTGAAAAAACAAAAGATACACTTGGATATTAAAAAAAGCTAAGAATAAAAAGGGCTACAGCATTGCTGTGGCTCTTTTTGCCAGAAAGGAGAAATTATATGGCTATGATGGAACTTGCCAGAAATCAGGAACTAAGTTTTCTGGTACCTGAGGAAGAAGGGAAAGGAGTCAGGCGTATTGCTGTGAAGGTAGCAAAAGATGTAGAAAAGACGCTGGGGATGCATACTGCTGTAAGAAAAGAGGCAGATGTTCTTGAGCAGGCAGTATTAGCAGTAACGGCAGGAAGCGGAGAAATTGCAGGGAAGCTGGAAGAAAGATTGCCGGAACTGTGCGGTATAAAAGGAAAGTGGGAAGTTTATGGATTCCATATTTCAGAGCTCTTGGGAGTAAGTGCATGCTGCTTCTGGGGAGATGCCGGATATCCATCTTATGAAAAAAAGATTCTGACCTCAGATAAAAAGAGCCTGGATAAAGAGGATATTTATATATATGTAGAAAATGGGATTTCGAAAGAACCATCGGTTAAGTACCGGGGATTTTGTAAAAGGAGAAGAAAGTCCATATGGGGAAGAATGGAGTTATCTGACAAATAAGGATGGGCTTTTGAGATACTGGGAAGATGGGCTGAAACGCTGCTGCGGACATCAGGTTTTTCCGACTATTACAAAAACGTCTTATTTAGGTCCGGAAGCAGGAATACAAAAGAAAGCTGAAATTGTAGAGCACGTTACTAAAATTTGAGAATAAGTTCTTATTTACATACAGCGGGTTTTGTAATACAATAGAAATCAGAATTTTAAGAATGTAAAGTTTTAAAGGAGAGGAACATATGGGAAGAGTAATAATACCGGAGCAGTATTATTCCTGTTTGAATCGTTACGAGACACAGGAAGCTATAGGAACCATTAAACACCTTATGGAAAAGAAGCTCTGCATGGCTCTGAAATTAAAGAGAGTGACGGCACCCTTATTCGTAGATCCGTCTTCTGGTTTAAATGACGATTTGAACGGTGTGGAGCGGGCTGTTACTTTTGATATTCCGGATGCAGGTACCAATGGGCAGGTAGTGCATTCTCTGGCTAAGTGGAAGCGTATGGCTTTGTATAGGTATGATTTCTATGTGGGAAAAGGACTTTTGACAGATATGAACGCAATCCGCCGAGACGAAGAACTGGACAATCTTCATTCTGTGTATGTGGATCAATGGGATTGGGAAAAGGTAATCACAAAAGAGGAGAGAAATTTGAAATATCTTCAGTCTGTTGTGAACCGTATTGTAGGTGCCATCTGCAATGCCTTGGATGAGTTGAAATATGAGTATGAGAGTCTGGATACAGAACTGTGCCGTGATGTCACTTTCATCACATCTCAGGAGTTAGAGGATTTATATCCGGATAAAACTCCGAAGGAAAGAGAGAATCTTTATACCAAAGAACATAAAACAGTATGTATCATGCAGATTGGAGATATACTTGCATCAGGACAGAGGCATGATGGACGTGCTCCTGACTATGATGACTGGAAACTGAACTGCGATATTTTGTTCTGGCATGAACCGCTTCAATGTGCACTTGAGATTTCATCTATGGGAATTCGTGTGGATGAAAAATCTCTTGATGAACAGCTTACAAAAGCAGGATGCAATGATAGAAGAGAACTTCCTTTTCATAAGATGCTTTTGGAAGGAAAACTTCCTCTCACAATAGGCGGTGGTATCGGACAGTCAAGAACTTGTATGCTTCTGCTAGGGAAAGCCCACGTGGGAGAAGTGCAGGCATCTATCTGGGATGAAGAAACCTTGGAAGCCTGTCAGAAAGCAGGAATCGATATATTATAATAAATGGGAAGGCTGTAGATTATGCGAATCATTTTTAGCATAGGCTACAGCTTTTTTGTTAAAAAAGGCAAGAATTGTTGCTAATAGAGCAATTATTAGGCAGAATAATAAAGCGGATATGGTAAAATATATATACAAACATTAATTTGGAGGGCTACAATGAAAAATTATAGAAATGAAAGGGCTAAGGCAAGGGAAAAAGCCAAGGAACTTGTATCAAAAATGACATTGATGGAAAAAGCATCCCAGTTAAAATATGATGCATCACCGGTGGAGCGTCTTGGAATTCCTACCTACAATTATTGGAATGAAGCTCTGCATGGGGTTGCAAGAGCAGGAGTTGCAACAATGTTTCCCCAGGCAATTGGTATGGCAGCAGCTTTTGATGAGGACGCCATGCAGAAAGTCGGAGATATTATTGCTACGGAAGGCAGAGCAAAATATAATGAATATTCAAAACACAATGACAGGGATATTTACAAAGGACTGACATTCTGGTCACCTAATGTGAATATTTTCCGTGATCCCCGCTGGGGAAGAGGCCATGAAACATATGGAGAAGATCCATATCTGAGCTCTCGCCTGGGTGTACGTTTTGTAGAAGGACTTCAGGGTGATGGGCCTGTGATGAAGGCAGCAGCATGTGCCAAGCATTTTGCTGTACATAGTGGACCAGAGGCAATCCGTCATGAGTTTGATGCAAGGGCAACTTTGAAAGATATGTGGGAGACATATCTCCCGGCATTTGAGGCATTGGTGACAGAGGCAGACGTAGAAGCTGTTATGGGAGCTTATAACAGAACAAACGGAGAGCCGTGTTGCGGGCATCATTACCTTATGGAAGAGGTGTTGCGAGGAAAATGGAATTTTGACGGGCACTATGTTTCCGATTGCTGGGCGATTAAGGATTTCCATGAAAACCATAAGGTGACCAAAAATGCCAGAGAATCTGCAGCACTGGCATTAAAGAAAGGCTGTGACGTAAACTGTGGAAATACATACCTGCATCTCATGGCAGCAGTGGAAGAAGGACTGATTTCAGAGGAAGAAATCACGGTGGCTGCAGAGAGGCTGTTTACAACCAGATATCTGCTTGGATTGTTTGATGGGTCAGAATATGATGAGATTCCTTATGAAGCAGTAGAGTGCAAAGAACATATAGAAGCGGCTGTCGAGATGGCTCACAAAAGCTGTGTCTTGCTGAAAAATGATGGTGTTTTGCCCTTAAACAAAGAAAAATTAAAAACCATTGGAGTTGTAGGACCAAATGCAAACAGCCGTGCTGCATTGATTGGAAACTATCATGGAACTTCTTCCAGATATATTACACTTTTGGAAGGAATTCAGGATGAAGCAGGGGAAGATGTACGCGTGCTGTATTCAGAAGGATGTCATCTTTCCAGGGATAAAGTAGAGAACCTTGCATGGAATCAGGACAGGATTTCAGAAGCAGTAATCACAGCTGAACACAGCGACGTGGTAATTGTCTGTGTAGGGCTGGACGAAACCCTGGAGGGGGAAGAAGGTGATACCGGAAACAGCGACGCATCCGGTGATAAGAAAGACCTTCACCTTCCAAAAGCACAGGAAGAATTAATCGAAAAGGTAACGGCAGTTGGTAAACCTATGATTGTGGTATTGATGGCTGGAAGTGCCATTGACCTGAATTATGCAGAGCAGCATTGTAACGGAATCCTTCAGGCCTGGTATCCAGGGGCAAGAGGAGGAAAAGCAGTGGCAGACTTGCTGTTTGGAAAAGTTTCTCCATCAGGAAAGCTTCCTGTAACATTCTACAAAGATTTGGAAGATATGCCGGAGTTTACAGACTATTCTATGAGAAACCGTACATACCGGTATATTGAAAAAGAGCCTTTATATCCGTTTGGATATGGACTGACCTATGGAGATGTTCAGGTTACAGAGGTAAAAGTAATCAGCAAAGTGACAGAGGATTCAGATATTGAATTGGAAGTGAAAGTTGAAAATAAAGGAAGAGACACAGAGGATGTTGTGCAGATTTATATAAAAGATATGGAGTCTGCATGGGCAGTGAAGAACCACAGTCTTTGCGGATTTCAGAGAGTACAGATGAAACAGAATGAAAGTAAAACAATTCATTTTACAATACCGTCAAAAGCTATGAAAATAGTGGATGAATCCGGAAATCGTTATGTGGATAGCAGGAAATTTAAATTGTTTGCCGGTGTTTCACAGCCGGACGAAAGAAGCAAATCTTTGAGCGGAAAAAAACCGGTAGAAGTCCAGATTGAATTATAAAAGTATCCTGCAAACAGTGGATAAAAGCTGTTTGCAGGATACTTTTTACTTATATACCCTGGTAGTTGAACCAGTCGAAATCAGCATGGTTAGAGGAATCGGTATGATTGGAGCTTGCGTACATTCCAATATACGTTCCGGTGAAACCTTCGTTTATTACGGAGCTTAGTAAAGTGCCATCCACATTTTCTGCAAAGAGTATGCATTCCTGCTCTTCGTAACCATAGTAAAAGTTGTAGGATTCCGTATGACCCTGTACACTTAAATATATTTTATTTTTGTGATTCTTCAGAGCTTTTTCCTGAAGCAGGATTCTGTTACCATGTTCTGTTTTCCACAACTGGAGAAACAACATTGCTTCTTTTTCACGTACAGTCATTAAATAATGAAAACGGTCATCCTGTACTAATGCGATGCCTGCCTCTTCATAAGGGGTGGAAGGCAGAAATTCCATGGAAGTTCTGGCAAAAAAATCTTTGTGGCATTGTCTTCTTCCAACAAAGGAAGGTGTACAGATCTCTTCCATGACTTCCGGACGTAACTGCAAACGGAGATATCCTGGACGTTCTGTGAGGCTGTAGAACATGTCTAAAGGCGGATGAATGGTGTTCCATTGCATCTGCAGGGAAGAAGATTCAAAATTATCATTTTCAGGTATAGGAGGATAAACAGTTTTTGGAAGATTTGGAAGACGTTCTTCCTCATTGACCATACCATTTTCATTATCTATCATTGGCCATCCATCTTCTGCCCAAACCATAGGAACCATAAAGGTTTCTCTGCCAAGATTATAATGCCCTCCACAATAAGGCCGGACAGCCAGAAGAACCATCCACCACTCTCCATTTTGTGTATCCGTAATATCGGCATGTCCTGTTACAGAAATTGGATTTAGGACAGGCAGATGCCGGTGTGAAAGCAGAGGGTTTCTTGGGCATATTTCGTAATCACCATGGATTGTGCGGCATCTTGCAATCTGTACGCTGTGATTGATAAAAGTACCGCCTTCTGCAACCATCAAATAATACCATCCGTCTTTTTTGTAGATATGAGGGGCTTCTATCCAGCGGCTGTAGGTCTTTTTGCCGTCCCAGATAATGTATCGAGGTCCTTCAAATTGAAAGGTGTCAGGGTTTAACTGATTGAGGTAGATGCCGTGATGCCCTTCATAGAGCTGTTCATCACTGATGTAGTTTCCGGCATACCATATGGAGCCGTCATCATCAAAAAAGAGGCTGGAATCAATGCCGTCAGCACCTTCGATGAAGATGGGATCGCTCCATGGACCGGAAGGTTCTTTTGCTGTAATGATATAGTTATCTCTCCTTGCTTCTCTTCCTTCGGATACAAATGTGTTGATAATATAAAAGGTTCCATTATGATACCTGATGGTAGGAGCCCACAGCCCGAGGGATGTTTCACAGTTTTTATAATCAAGCTGATCTGGCCGGTGGATTCCATGTCCAATCTGTTCTCAGTGAGTTAAGTCACGGCTGTGAAAGATAGGAAGGCCAGGGTAATAAACAAAAGAGGAAGTGACCATATAATAATCTTCCCCTACTCTGCAGATTGACGGGTCAGGATAGAATCCTGACAACAGAGGGTTTTTGAAGGTGTTTCTCAATATAATACATTCTCCTTTCTGTTTGGGTAATTATTGCTTATAAGAAATATAATCTTTCCAGATATAAGCGGTTCTTTCTTCAAATACAATCCGGTACCATCCATTTTCGCAGATTCCTGTAACTGTAACCGTATCTCCTGAACCAAGATGTCCCAGAATCTCAGAACCTTTTTTGGCATCGGAACGGACATTGACGCCTCCGGTAATATAACCAGTACCATGCGTTTTTTCTACGGAAACTCCACTTTCAGGTTCGTCATAGCCTGCATCAGAATAAACAGCACCAGATGCGACAGAGCCTGTGACAGTACCTTCCTCATCCGTAGAAATCAAACCAGTATTATCGTCTTCTACAACGATTTTCCGGATGCGGACTTTGCTGGTATCACTGTCTTTCAGTGCCCCTACATACACAAGAAGCACTTCATTTCCAGGAACGATTCCATTCTTTAAATCTAATTCTGCACGGGAACAATTATCAAAGGTCAGGGTTTTTCCTTCTTCCGTTTCAATAGAAAGCAAAGAGCCTGTATAACGGACAAGAGTACCGTTTAAGGATGCAGATACAGCATCCAGTTCCGCTTCTTCCTTTGCACGTTCATCTTCCCCGCAGCCAGATAAAGCCAGAAGGGCAGTGAGAAAAACGGTTTTCATTAGTATAGAAAATGTTTTTTTCATAGAGATACCTCCTGTTTCCGTAAATGTTTGTTAAAGACAAGTAAAAATGCAATAATGGACATTGTGGCAGCAATCCCATCTGCCAGAGGCTGTGCGTAGAAAGAACTCCTTGCCCCGAAAAAGGCTGGCAGCAGAATGGTAAACAGCATATAATCTCCTTTCCGGAACATAGAGAGGAACAATGCAGTTTTGCTTCTTCCAAGAGCCGTGAAGCCGTCTACAAAGACATACTGGAAACTCAGGGGAATAATCATCAAAGTAAAGATGTGAATTCCCCAGACACACAGGTCAGTAAGTTCAGGTTCTCTTGTAAAGATTCGGATAAAATATTCCGGCACAATCCTGGACAGAATGAACATGAATGATGTAAAACAAAGGCAGAGGATGAGAATATACTTTTCTGCTTTCCGGACCCTTTTAATTTCTTTTGCACCGTAATTATAACTGAGGATTGCCTGGGTTCCGCTGGAGATACCAAGCATAGGACCTGTAATCAGCATCATGTAACTTTGGACAATGGTGGCACAGGTGATGAGCAAATCTCCTTCTTTTGGACCACCGTATTTTTGAAGCACCGTGTTCATTACAATGATGATAACGCTGTCTGTTGCAAGAATCAGGAAGGGAGAGAGCCCGAGTCCCATAATTCTTGCAGTGATGTTTTTGGAAAACATTTCTTTTTTCAGGCGGATAATCTTAATGGGAACTTTCTTTCCAATCAGGAAGCAAAAAGCAAAAGCACAGGATGCAAACTGGGCAATTACGGTAGCCCAGGCAGCCCCTGCTACACCCATGTCCAGCAGGAAAATAAAAACAGGATCCAGTACAATATTAGTCAGGGCACCAATCAGAACTGTGAACATTCCCACTGCCGGAAATCCCTGGCAGGTGATGAAATAATTCAGGCCAATGGCCATGAGTGCGAAAAAAGTTCCGGCGGTATAGATGGTCATGTAAGTGTTTGCATAGGGAAAAGTCATGGGGCTTGCACCAAACCAGTTCAGCAGATGGTTTTTCGTCAGCATAAAGAGCAAGGTCAATATCCCGGAAAAAATAATCAGCATGGCAAAGCTGTGTGCCAGAATGGATTCCGCCTCTTTTTTTAATCCTGCACCCATACGCATGGCCATGAGGATGGAGCCACCCAGTCCAATCAAGGTTCCAAAGGAAGTCAGCAGAGTCACAATAGGGCCGCAGACCCCTACACCCGCAAGGGCAATATCTCCGATTTCCTTAATGTTTCCGATAAACATACGGTCAATGATACTGTATAACACAGTGACAAATTGGGCAATCATGGAAGGAACTGCCAGTTTCAGAACAAGAAGAGGAACTGTGTCCTTTCCCAAATCCGTTGATTGTTTCATGATTTTTGTCTTATCTCCTTCATATGTATAGTGGTATAAAAAAATACTTTTAAACAGTAACATTCTAATACAGATTCGGAGAAAAGGAAAGAGAAAATGCTTGCTTCTGTTAAAATGTGTATGATATACTGAATAAAGGAAAACAACATAGGAGCACTGCATCAGCAGTGCTTTTTTCGCAGTTATTCAGAAAGTTAAGAGGAAAAGTGATGCTAAAAATCAAAGAATACAGAAAGGTAAAAAATCTGGAAGAAGCCTACGAATTAAACCAGAAGAGAAGTGCCTGTGTGTTGGGTGGTATGGTCTGGCTAAAAATGGGAAACAGAATGGTAAGTACAGCCATTGATTTATCAGGATTGGGTCTTGATACCATAGAAGAGACAGAAGAAGAATTCCGTATCGGTGCTATGACATCTCTCAGAACCTTGGAGACAGACAAGGGGCTGGATGCTTATACACATGGTGCCATGAAAGAAAGCCTGCGTCATATTGTTGGAGTGCAGTTTCGGAATAGTGCTACTGTAGGCGGCAGCATTTTTGGAAGATTTGGATTTTCCGACGTGCTGACCATGTTTCTTGCGCTGGATTCTTATGTGGAATTATATAAAGGCGGAATTGTTTCTATGGAAGAATTTGCAGCAAGCAGGCGTGACCGTGATATTTTAGTGCGTGTGATCGTGAAGAAACAGCCCTTAAAAACCGCTTATTTCAGCCAGAGAAACAGCAAAACAGATTTCCCTGTACTTGCATGTGCTGTCTCTATTTCACCGGAGAATGCGTGCAGGGCAGTTCTGGGTGCATGCCTGTCAAGAGCCAGAGTCATCCGGGATCAGGAAGGAATTTTAGAGAACTTCCAGGCACTGTCATCCAAAGAACAGGAAGCAGCAGCAGAAAAGTTTGCTCTGTATGTGCAGAGCCAGGTTCCTACAGGTAGCAATATGAGAGCTTCCAAAGAATACAGAAGCCTTCTGGTAAAGGTATTAGTGAAGAGAGCTCTTCTAAAAGCAGTTTCATTGGAGACAGAGAAATAAGAAGTCAGGAGGAAGATATAGATGGAAATAAAATTCTGGTTAAACGGAAATAAAATCCAGGCAGAAATTGAGCCGGATACCCTGCTTCTTGATTTATTAAGAGAAAAGGGATGTTACAGTGTGAAGCGTGGATGCGAAACAGCAAACTGCGGGCTTTGCACAGTTTTATTAGAAGAAAAACCTGTTTTATCCTGTAGTTTTCTTGCGGCAAGGGCAGACGGAAAACATGTGGTTACACTGGAAGGGATGCAGGAGGAAGCAGAAGAAATCGGAAGCTTTCTTGCAAAAGAAGGTGCAGAGCAGTGCGGGTTCTGCAATCCTGGATTTATGATGAATATTTTTGCGATGCTGAAAGAACTGGATGACCCAACAGAAGAAGAAATCAATGAATATATGGCAGGGAATTTATGCAGATGCAGTGGCTTTATGGGACAGACCAGAAGTGTACTGAAATATCTGGAATATAAAAAACAGCAGGAAAAGGAGGGAATGTAAGCATGAAATATGTAAATACCTCTGTGCAGAAAAAAGATTCTATGGCACTGGTGACAGGACAGCCGGTATATACAGATGATATTGCACCCAAGGACTGCCTGATCGTTAAGCTTTTAAGAAGTCCTCATGCTCACGCCCTGGTTGAAGAAATTCATACAGAAGCTGCCCTGAAAGTTCCTGGGATTGCTTGTGTACTCACTTATAAAGACGTCCCACAGCAGCGTTTTACCCTTGCAGGACAGACCTATCCGGAGCTTAGCCCCTATGACAGGCTGATTCTTGACCAGAGAGTCCGTTTTGTTGGAGATAACGTTGCCATTGTTGCAGGAGAGACAGAGAAGGCAGTAGACAAAGCATTAAAATTAATCAAAGTAAAATATCAGGTTCTGGATGCTGTGCTTGACTTCCATGAGGCGAAAGATAATCCTGTTGTGATCCATCCCGAAGAAGACTGGGAATCCAAGGTTCCGGTTGGTGCTGACAACAAGAGAAACCTCTGTGCTATGAAGGAAGAGAGTGCAGGAGATGTGGATGAGGTTTTGAAACATTGCAAATACACAGTTGAAAAAACCTATCATACAAAAGCCAACCAGCAGGCCATGATGGAAACCTTCCGAAGCTACACATACTTAGATTATTTTGGCCGAATGAATGTGGTTACTTCTACCCAGGTGCCATTTCATGTCAGAAGAATCCTGGGCCGTGCCCTTGGAATCGGTGCTTCTAATGTCCGTGTTGTGAAACCACGTATCGGAGGCGGTTTCGGTGCGAAACAGACTGCGGTGACAGAAGTTTATCCGGCACTTGTGACCCTGAAGACAAAACGTCCTGCAAAACTAGTGTTCAGCCGTTATGAATCACAAATCTGCTCTTCCCCACGCCATGAGATGGAAGTGACCGTACGCCTGGGAGCAGACGAAAATGGAATTTTGAAGGCAATGGATATCCATACCTTATCTAATACAGGTGCTTATGGTGAGCATGGTCCTACAACAGTAGGTCTTTCTGGACATAAGCCATTGGGACTATACGGAAAAAAAGAAGCATACCGTTTCACCTATGAGGTGGTCTATACAAACCGCATGTCAGCAGGTGCATACAGAGGATACGGGGCAACACAGGGAATCTTTGCTGTGGAATCCGCAGTAGATGAACTGGCTTACAAGATAGGCATGGATCCGGTGAAATTCAGAGAACTGAATTTATCCAGAGAAGGAGACCCCTTCCTGGGATATGACGGAAGTCCGGTTGTGACGAGCTGTACCTTGGATCAGTGTGTAGAAAAAGCAAAAGCAATGATTGGCTGGGATGAAAAATATCCGAGAAAAGATATGGGAAACGGAAAAATCCGGGGCGTGGGAGCAGCACTTGCCATGCAGGGTTCTTCCATTGCAGGGGTTGACGTAGGAGGGGCTTCCATTAAGCTTGGAGAAGATGGCTCCTATACATTAAGCCTGGGTGCAACCGATATGGGAACAGGGTGTGATACCATTCTTTCCCAGATGGCAGCAGACATCCTGGAAACAGATTTTGATAATATCGTAGTATTCGGTGTAGATACAGATGTTTCACCTTATGATTCCGGTTCTTATGCATCAGCTACAACCTATATCACAGGAATTGCAGTTGCAGACGCTTGCCAGCAGCTTTGTGGGAAGATTAAAGAATTAGGTGCATCTATGTTAGAGAAAAATCTGGAAGATGTGGATTTTGACGGCAAAAGAGTATATGAACTTGACGGGGAAAAAAGTGTTTCTCTGGAAGAGATCGCAGTCAAAGGAACTTGCGGAAACAATACCAGCCTTCAGGCATCTGCATCCCGTTCTTCTAAAATCTCACCGCCTCCATTTATGGCTGGTATGGCAGAAGTAGAGATCGATACCGAGACAGGAGCAATCGAACTTCTGGATTATGTAGCTGTAACAGACTGCGGAACGCCGATCAATCCAAATCTGGCAAGAGTTCAGATAGAAGGCGGACTGGCCCAGGGAATCGGTATGGCACTTTATGAAGATATCCAGTATAATGAAAAAGGACAGCTCAGAAACAATTCCCTGATGCAGTACAAGATTCCATCCAGACAGGATGTGGGAAAAATCCGTGTGGACTTTGCTCCAAGCTATGAAAAATCCCACCCGTTTGGTGCGAAATCCATTGGGGAAATTGTTATCAATACACCATGTCCTGCCATTGCAAACGCAGTTTATAATGCCGTGGGCGTCCGTATCCGTGAAATGCCTATCACCGCAGAAAAAATTGCAATGGAATTATTAAAAAGACAGGAAAGTAAATAGTAGAAAAGAGGCTAAAATATGTTTCAGCAGACAGCAAAAGAATTGATACAGTTTATTGAAAAGAGTCCAACCTGTTTTCAGGCAGTAGCAACTATGAAAGAAATTCTGGAACAGGAAGGATATTCAGAATTAAAAGAAAGAGATAAATGGAACCTTGAAAAAGGCGGTCATTATTTCGTTACCAGAAATGATTCTGCACTGATTGCATTTGCCATACCACAGGAAGAGCTGAAAGGTTTCCGTATTATGGCAAGCCACAGCGATTCTCCCTCTTTTAAGATTAAAGATAATCCGGAGATGGCTGTAGAAAATAAATATGTGAAACTGAATGTGGAGCGGTACGGCGGAATGCTCTGTGCTCCATGGTTTGACCGCCCTCTCTCAGTGGCAGGCCGTGTGGTAGTAAAAGAAAATGATACCTTTGTCACAAAACTTGTGGATGTGGACAGAGACCTTCTGATGATTCCAAACCTTGCTATTCATATGAGCCGCCAGGCCAATGAGGGATATCAGTATAGTGCCCAGAAGGATATGCTGCCCCTGTATGGAGAGATTGCAGCAAAGGATACGTTTATGGAAACCATCGCACAGGCAGCAGGTGTAAAAGCAGAAGACATTCTGGGACATGATCTGTTTCTGTACAACAGGCAGAAAGGCTGTATCTGGGGTGCACAGGAAGAATTTTTATCTATAGGAAGACTGGATGATCTTCAGTGTGCCTTTGCATCTTTGAAGGGATTCCTTGGAGGAGAGAAAAAGGAATACGCAGCCGTACACTGTGTATTAGATAACGAAGAAGTAGGAAGCAGTACCAAACAGGGTGCAGCATCTACCATCCTCTATGATGTGCTGGTGCGTATGGTACGTGGCCTTGGCATGGATTATGAAGATTATTTAAGAGCATTGGCAGACAGCTTCATGATTTCAGCAGACAATGGACATGCACTCCATCCAAACTATACAGAAAAAGCAGACCCGGTAAACCGCCCGGTTCTGAACCAGGGAATTGTAATCAAATATTCCGGAAATCAGAAATACTGTACAGATGCGGTGTCTGCGGCTATGTTCAAAGATTTGTGCAGCCAGGCAGAAGTCCCGTATCAGACCTTTACCAACAACTCTGATATCCCGGGAGGCTCTACCCTTGGAAATATTTCAAATACCAAAGTTGCTTTAAACAGTGTTGATATCGGGCTTCCACAGTTAGCTATGCACTCTCCATATGAAACAGTAGGCGTGAAAGATACCTATTATCTCGTAGAAGCAGCGAAAAAATTATTTGCTTAAATCTTATCAGCACCTTTTTCCGTGATATGGAAGAAGGTGCATTTTTTCACCCTTCACATGAAATCCAAATCCCAGGTTGTTTCCGGAATCTGTAGTAAAACCGCAATCTTCTTCTGCAAGAATTTCGATGTTTTCCTCTTTCAATGACTGATGGAAATAAGAAAGACTGAAATTCTGGGAATAGCATTCAGGGTATGTACCCAGCAGCAGACGCATGGATCTGGGAGCATGCTCAAAATAAAAATACGTTCCTATAAAATCAGCCTGCTTTTTCATATAAGGCAGGATTTCCCGGTATAAAAAAGTATCATGATAGAAATTGTGTTCATTCACAGCAAAAAAATCCAGATGGATGTCAATACATTCTGATTTCAGTGGAAAGACCGTGCTGCTGTCTGCCAGATAAAGAATATCCAGATCCGGCCGCTGCTTTTCAATGAGATGCTTATACATCAGCAAGGTTTCCGGATACTTGTCAATGACCAGATACTGGCTGTCAGCAGGCAGATACTCCAGGTGGTTATGCATGAAAAACCAGGCATTGATATAGGTTTCGGCAATAACCTTGTGGTGAAGGTCTGTTTCTTCCATGCATTTGAGCATCCAGTTATAAGAACGCTGGAACATACTGATCAGTTCCGGGGGTAAATCCTTATACAGTTCTCTGGTTACATCAGGAGTATCCTGAAGGTTGGTATTTTTATTCGGTGTCATGAGAATGCCTTTGTCAATCTTTGCCTGGTAACCACAACTGCATTCAAGAGTTCCATGGTAAATAAACCGCTGATCCATCTCCACTTCGGAAAGAGACAGGGGGCTGTGGCATACAGGACAGCATAGCAGAGAAAGCATGGTCAGGGGAACGCCTGTTTTTAAGTCTGCTGTGGCAGGATGCTGGTTTAATTCCAGGATTTTCTGATCCAGGCGGCTGATGATTTCCTGTTTCCGCTGGATTTCCCGGGTGCAAAAATCTCTCTTTCCGGCATAGATGGCTTTTAATTCTTCCACATCCTGGGCGTCAGCCAGGCCGGAAATACGTCTTAAAGATAAAATAATGTGGATTTCCCGTAGGGAAAAATCAAGTTCTTTTAGTTCCAGAATCCATTCCAGATCCTTCAAGGTAGCCTGGTCAAAAAGATATTGTCCTTTGGGCCGTGGTGGAACCAGCAAACCATAATTAATATAATAGTAAAGATTATCCACTGAAATATGATAAAGCTCTGATACTTTTCCAATACGCATAATGTTCTCCTGTTCCTGGAAATTTAATAGTATTATTTTATCACAAATCTGGAGTGCACTCCAGGTTTTGGCAGTATTTTAAAAGAAAAACAGGTTGACATGAGCCAGACTCCATACTCTACAATAGCAGAAACAAAAGAACAAGGAGTTCATGGAATATGAAAATTATAAAAGAATCACAAAAGAGAACAGAAGAAGATAGAAGAAACCTCACGAAAACAGTAGGAGAAATCATTGATTATGTTAGAGAAAACAAGGATGCAGCATTAAAAGAATATAATCAGAAATTCGATGGCTGCATGCGGGATTCCCTCCGTGTGAGCAGAGCGGAAATAGAAGAAGCCTATGCTCAGTTATCTGCTCAGGAGATAGCGGATCTAAAGGCAGCAGCAGACAATATCCGGGCCTTTGCAAAGGCACAAAGAGAAACCGTGAAACCATTGGAAAACTTCAGCCCAGCACCTGGAATTTATCTGGGACACAGAATTATTCCCGTGAAATCTTGTTGCTGTTATGTGCCGGGAGGAAATTACCCGCTGTATTCTACGGCACTGATGCTGGTGATTCCTGCTAAGACAGCGGGAGTAGCAAGAGTAGCAGCCTGCTCCCCTGTCATGAAAGAGACAAACAAGATTAATCCAAAAACCCTGGCAGCCATGGATATCGCAGGGGCAGATGAAATCTATGCAGTAGGCGGGGCACAGTCCATTGCAGCATTTTCTTATGGAACAGAAGAAATTCAGCCGGTAGACATGATCGTTGGACCGGGAAACAGGTTCGTAACAGAAGCGAAGCGGCAGTGTTATGGACAGGTGGGAATTGATTTCGTGGCAGGACCAAGCGAGGTTCTTGTCATTGCAGATGGAAGCGGTACACCGGAAATCGTGGCAGCAGATCTTCTTGCCCAGTCTGAGCATGATCCAAATGCAAAGGGGATGCTGATCACCACAGATGAGAAGTTCGGAAAAGCTGTAATAGAGGCAGTAGAAAAAGAATTATCTGTACTGGAAACAGCAGAAATTGCCAGAAAATCCTGGGAAGCCTACGGTGAAGTGATTCTGGCAGATACTTTGGAAGAGGCTGTTCAGATTGCCAATGATTATGCACCGGAACACCTGGAAATCAATGTAAAAGAACCTGAGAAAGTGGCAGGTCAATTATATAATTACGGTTCTCTTTTCATAGGAGAAAATACAGCAGAGGTGTTTGGAGATTATGCTTCCGGCACAAACCATACCTTGCCAACACTAAGAGCAGCAAGATATACAGGTGGTGTGTGGGTGGGTACTTTCCTGAAAACCTGTACACACCAGAGTATGACAAAAGAAGCTATGGAAAGCCTGGCACCTTTAGTATCCCGTATGGCACAGGGAGAAGGCTTGATGGGACACGCCGAGGCAGCAGAGGCGAGAATGAGAAACAGCAGATAAAAAAAACGGTCACCCCTTGTATGGAGTGACCGTTTTTATAAGAATTTTTATAATTTGTCGTAAGATTTTTCCTTGTCATTGGAATTTTTCAGCAACAGGTATTTTCTGACTGTAAAGATAATAGCGATTGCAATGACACCGATGAGGGTTTCTGTCATATTCAGATGCTCCACAACCATCTGTCTGGCAATGGCGAACATGAGGACTTCCAGAAGATTCTCAGCAGTATGTTTTGCAAGCATTTTTACAAATTCCACGCCAATGAGCAAAGTCAGGGCATTTCCCAGAAATTGTGTAAACTGTTCCGGTGTAATGTCCAGCAAAGGAATCGATACAAAATTGTATATCATTGGTATAATCAAAATAATGATCACAAGAAGCATAACTGCAGATAAAACAATTTCCGTGTACCGCGATATGGTGTAAATGATTTCGTTTAATTTCCGTTTCATAATGTAAAAACCCCTTTATAATATTTTTTGCACACCTTGAAAATTCTTGTGAAAGAAATTTGTAATAATTTCATTTAACAATTTATCAACTGCTTATTTATGCTTCTATCATACCATAAACAAAGGGAAAAACGAAGCAGTTTTTCAGGAAAAAACCATAAAAAAACGAGAGTAATTTTTAAGTAATTGTTACAAAAAAATGGATATAAGACTTGCAAATAAAAAAAAACTGTGGTACTATATACAGGAAGTCTAAAAATGTTTCGAAATTGTTACAAAGATTAATTTTTGAGTATAATAAATAAATGAATGAAAGGCAAAGGGGAAGTATGAAGAAAAAATTAGTATGTCTGTCACTGATATTTGCAATGACTGCAGCACAGGTTCTTCCTGTTTCAGCAGCAAGAAAAGATGATTTACAGGCTGAGAAAGCGGCAACACAGAATAAGCTTTCAGCAGCACAGGCTCAGGCAAGCAGCCTGGAAGGTAAAAAACAGGCTTTGTTAGGACAGATCAGCACTACAGAGCAGCAGATTGTAGAAGCTATGACTCAGATTGATTTATTAGCTGATGAAATCGCAAATAAAGAAGTAGATATCCAGGAAACAAAAGAAGATTTGGTACAGGCAGAGGCTGACCGTGACGAACAGTATGAATCTATGAAGAAGAGAATTCAGTACATGTATGAAAACGGTGGTAGTGATACCTGGGCACAGATTTTATTAGAATCTGACAGTTTAGCTACTATGCTTTCCAAAGCAGAAAATACAGAGAAAATGTATCAGTACGACAGAGACGAACTGAAAGAGATGAAGGCTATCGTTCAGGAAGTCAAAGATTTGGAAGAGCAGCTTGAAAATGAAAAACATGAATTAGAAACTGCTAAGAATGAGCAGGAAGGTGTAAAAGCAAGCCTGGAAGTTAAAGTGGAAGAATTTAAAGCTACTGCATCTAACTATGAAGCACAGATTGCAAATGCAAAAGCACAGGCTCAGCAGTACAAAGAACTGATTCAGCAGCAGAATACAGAGCTGAAGAAGATTCAGCAGCAGGAAGAAGAGGCAAGAAAACAGCAGCAAGCGCAACAGCAGGCTCAGCAGCAGCAGAATAACAGCACTGGCGGAAATGCTGTTACAGGTGGAAATACAAATAATAATAACAATAATGTAAATAACAATACAAACAATAACACTAACAATAATAACAACACAAATAATAATAATAACAACAATAACGCAAACAACAATACAAATAAACCATCTGCACCATCAAAACCTGCAGCACCATCCAAGCCAAGTGCTCCATCTTATAACAGTGGAACAGGTGCAGCGGTTGTAGCTTATGCGATGCAGTTCATCGGAAATCCATATGTATATGGCGGAAACAGCCTGACAAATGGTATTGACTGCTCTGGATTTACACAGCAGATTTATGGTCACTTTGGTTACAGCTTACCACGTGTAAGTGATGCACAGGCTTACTCAGGTGTAGGAATTGATTATTCTCAGGCTCGTGCAGGAGATCTTATCGTATATCCTGGTCATGTAGCAATCCTTACAGGAGATGGCGGTATTGTACATGCTTCTAACAGTGCACCATATCCAAAGGGTGGTATCAAATACACAGCTAACGCATTATACAGAAGCTATATTGCAGTTAGACGTATTGTTCAGTAAGTAAAAAACTTATACATACAAGGGTTCGTATCTCAAGATACGAGCCCTTTTTGAGATTTACAGGAGTGAAAAAATGCATATTTTAATTATTGAAGATGAACCCCTGTTCCAATGCTTTTTCGGTTGAAAATGTTGTTTTGTGATTTTTAGCCTACCTTTTTTAGGTACAAATAGGTGGATTTTAATAAATTCTGAAATCAGACCTACTTATTTTGGAGATAAATAGGCTGTTGAGCAAGATTCTGTAAATCCAACTTATAATTCGAGAGAAAAAAATAGGTTGAAAAGAGGAAATCTTGGAATTTAGCCTATTGGAGTCAGAAAAATGTAGGCTTATATGAGAAAAACATGCAATCCCACCTATTTGGGGGAACAAAAAGTAGGCTGGAACGAGGAAATTACGAGATTTGACCTATTTATGGTCTAGCTGGAAAAATTCTGAACTTTATAAATGCTTTCCTGATGTTAATACCTTTTATGGATGAAAGGATTGATTTTTTAGGTGAAACACACCAAACGATGTGTGAAGTTTGAGTTAATTATTCAAACTTCACACATCGTTTAGTATTACGGTTTAGCTACTGCTTCAAGGTTATAATCGTATGGAATGTAGCCGTGGTATCATCGTAATACATTTTTAAATCCCCCTGATACTGGCCGACTGCTTTCCGGATACTTTTGATGCCAAAGCCATGTCTGCCTATGCCGGATTTATGCGAAACGGGAAAACCGTTCTGGTCAAAATCCGGCATACTTCTACATGAATTTACAAGGACAATGACAACAAAGGGAGTGTTCTCTTTCTTTTGCACCATAAGGTCAATAAAAGAATCAGGGATGTTTTCCGCAGCTTCCACTGCATTGTCCAGAAGATTACAAAACAGGGAGGTCAGGTCATTCTGGCTCATCTGGCGGAGCAGATTCTTGCGGATATCTGCATGAAATCCAATCCCCTTTTCCATACATTGCCGCTGGCATCGGTTCAAAATCGCATTTAGCATGGCATTGTCACAGATTCTGGCAGTTTCCTTCAAATCAGAAGCCGCTATAAGATGGCTGATGTAAGATTCTATTTTTTCGGTTTCCCCGTGCTCATTTAACAGTTTGATGGACTGTAGGTGCTTCTTGATATCATGAATTAAAATACTCCGGTTTTCATTTTGCGACAGCAGCATTTTATAATATTCGGCAGAATCGGATTCTTTTTGAAGGAGCAGCTGCATTTCTGTAAATTCACGGCTTTTTTTCTGGTTGTATTGTGTGATTCCGAATACCAGTAGGTTTGTTAGTATAAGGAAGAATGCACTGATTGTTACCATGATATTTGTCGGAGAAACGAAAGACGAAGTTTCTCCAATGTTTAGAAAAGTAAACATAACAAAAATGGAGGAAAGAGGAATCAGTGTTAGAAACAATTCTGATGAGTCATATGGATTCTGAACCGCCTGTTTTTGTTTGAATATGTGCGTCAGAAAATAAATAATAGTAAAGAATAAACTTTTACTAAGCATCACAAAAAATACACTCCCAATATTGTCTGTGGAAGAAAATTGCGGATAAAATTTTAATACAATACCCATAGCAGCTAATTCAGATACACTCATAATTCCTGTAATGATAGAGGAATGAAGGAGAGCAGAGGAAAAAGTTAATTTAAAATACAAAAGAAAAAAAAGTATATTTACCACCAAGAAAAGAATTGCATTCAAAAGTGGATATTGGAGTAGCGAAAAGAAGAAGAGAAAACAATATAAGGCACACAAAAATATTGCACTGACTATTTCAGAGTATCTAGGAAGAAAAAGACTAGAGGCATACTGCCAAAGAATAATAGCTTCTATGAAAAAACTAAAAAACAATAATAAGGTTCTCTCCATAAATAGTTCACCTCATACTTTCCAGAAATAGAAGGTAAGCATTTTTAAAAGCACTGTATTTTCTACGAGTTAAGTATGCTATTACCTGTTGATTTGCAAGATGTACAGTTGTATGGTCAAAATTGTCTACATGTTCAAAGTTTACAATAAAACTGCGGTGGGTCTGGAAGAAACAGTTTTTGGGAAGATGTTCCATCCAGTAGTTCATATTTTCCACAGAAATAAAATCCTGCAAAGTGGTGTGTACGATTACTTTTCTGCCCTGGGCTTCGACTGCAATAATCTGCGATGCAGGAAGCGTGTGAATCCCGTCACGGGTTTCGATAGGAATTTTCTCAGTTGTGGTATTTAGATGAGCCAGGGCATCTTTCATATTCCGGAAAAGACGCTGCTTGTCCAGCGGTTTGGACAGGTAGCGGAATACATGAAAACGCATGGCTTCATCAAGGTACTCAGAATAAGAAGTCACCACAAAAATAAGGACATTTTTATTTGTTTTTTTCAGTTCATTTCCAACATAAATTCCATTCATCCCAGGCATTTCAATATCAAGGAATACAATATCTTTTTCTCCCTTATCATTTAATAAATCCTCACCACTTGTAAAGGACAGTAGTTCAGGACATTTTATACGGTTTGTTTCAAAGAAAAGGGTCATATATTTCTTTAACTGTTCTAGGATAAGTTCATCATCATCACAAATTAAAATACGCATTTTTTCACCAGACTTTCTATATGGGTAGATTTATATACATCATACCATATAGAGGAGTTAAATACAAAAAATGCGTATGAAAAGACAGATTTTAGTTGATTTTGGTTTAAAATCAATCTGAGGTATGGCGGTTTGCGTTTCGCTGTACCAGTAATTCGATAAATTCTTGGGCAAGCTCAATATCTGAAGGACTGCACAATTGCAACTGTGCGGCAATATTTTTAGGAATATTGAGTGGATACATATCTCCTAAAAGAAGATAATCCGGTGTGACATTAAGACAATTGCAAATATTTACAAATGTATCAAAACTTGGTTTTTCTTTACCATTTTCAATAGCAGACAAATGATTTGTAGAAATATTAAGTGTTTCGGCAAACATTGCCTGTTTAATTCTTAATTCTTTTCTTCTTGTCTGGATACGTTTTCCCATAATGATATATCTACTTTTTATTTGAGCCACCTTCTTTCATACAAATTGTATCAGTAGAAAATACAATTTGGAACAAAGTAAAACAGAATAATTCTGTACTACATGTAATAAACTAAATATTTTATACAAAAAGTTCTGTTATACCTTATATTTTTCTGTAAAAGAGGAAGATTATACCAATATCGGCAGGATTTCTTTCATTCGTACCAAACAGGTCGAAAATTTTTTGAGAATCGGATATGATAGGAATATGAAAATCAATGACAAATTTTTATGGAAGGGGGAGGGCATGGTTAAGAAAGAGATTACAAAATCGGTTGCTAAGGGAATGAAAAATGCATTAGATATGGTACTGCGTGCAGAAGCTAATACTACATCTTGCGTCATTTTTTATCAGCCCAAGGCACCGAAAGAATTAATGAAGTACAGGAGAAAGAAATAGTGGAGAAGTGTACAGGGATAGTGGTAAAGTGGATGATTCAGCATAATGCCATACATGAGGAAGAAAAAGAACTTTATGAATATGCATTACATAGTGCAGTTCTATTGATACTGCCGCTTTTCCTTGCAGGCACCATTGGTTTTTACTTCGGAAGTATAAGGACAGGTATCCTGGTTGTGATACCGTTTATGATACTCCGGAAGTTTAGTGGTGGCTATCATGCAAAGAAGCTATCTCATTGCATGATGAGTTCAGTTATACTGTTATCCCTGTGCATCCAATTTGCAACACATTTGACACACGATTGGATCATTCTGGTGGCTGCTGGAATTGCATCAGTAAATCTGATGATATTCAGTCCTATAGACCATGAAAACAGGCCACTGGATGAAGATGAGAAACATAGTTTGAAAAGGATGACAATTTTCTTAGTATGCGTATTAAATGGATTAGTTATCTTGTTATTTTTGATTGGAAACAGAAAAACTGCTGTCAGTTTTGGGGTAGGAATATTGCTGGCAGCAGGACTACAGATTCCTTGCATTGTGGAAAAGATATGGAGAATGACCAGAAAAGACAGATAAATGTCATTTCGTGCAAAAGGGATTGAAATCATAAGAAAAATAAAGATAATAAAAATTGTCATTGATTTTCACTATTCTAAAGATTGGGAGGATTATTATGAGAGTAAAAAACACATTAAAAAAATTAGGTTGTGCTTTAGCAATGGCAGCTTGTGTTACGGGAACTACAGCACCAATTGTCCATGCAGCGACAACTGATTTTATATTTACAGTTAGTTCAAAACCATCATTAAACACCGATACAATGTCTAAAAAAACGATGAAAGCAGATGGTGAGCAGAGATATTATGCAAAGGCCACAAGTTTTGATGCGGCAGGAACAATTTATGTTCGCTCCAGGAAACTGGATAATACAGTTACATCAAATGAGGTTGATTTGAGAAGTGGAGCTTTAAATATTGTAAAAAGTGCGGCATATAAATCTTATGCACCATATAATGTATATTATTATTTAAAGGCAAGATTTGGTGCATCCGCAGATGGAAATCATCTGACTGTGACAGGTAGATATACTCCGTAAAAGAATGATAAAAATCCTGGTTCAGTATGTTTATTGAACCAGGATTTGTGCAAATAATGGAGGAGAAAAACATGAAATCACAAAGACTATCCGTGTTGCTGTTATGCTTAGGTATGGCTTGTACAGGCTGTAAACATGAAGAAAAACAACCCCAAATAAGTAACGGAATAAATACAAGCCACAATCATGAAGTGATAAATGAAACGCAGTCTGCTGTAGAAATTCCAGAACAATATTGCCACGAAGCAGGTAATATAAAATTTGACACAGCGGTTTCTGTCCCTGAAAAAGTAAAGAACAGTGGAATGAAAAAAATATCAGCTTCCTTACAGACAATTGACTGTGAAAAAGCCGTGCAATGTCTGATGGGAGATGAGGAAATTAATAATAGCGGAGAAAATGGTTCAGAAAAATGGTATGAAGGAACAAACCAGAGTGTTTTATCAGTTTCTCCCGAGACCCTCTCTTATTCAACCAAGTTTAACGTTTATGTGAGCAATGCCTTTCGTCTGCAAAAGGGATATTCAGACTACAATGCAGATAGATATAGCACAGAAGATAATCTGAAATTTGAAACAAAAGAGAGTGCTTTTAAGAATATAAAAGCCACATTGGAAAATATGGGAATCAGGGTAGAGGATACCTATACCTGTTATGCACTGGATTATGAAACCATGAAGCAAGAAGAATCTGCTATGGATATGGATGGGAATGAAGCCTGCCAGTTCTATAAAGAAAACTGGACCCAAGAGGATGATTCTTACTATTTTCTGATTCGGCAGGAGTATGAAGGAATACCAGAATATCATGTATTTTACGATACAATGCCTGAATTAGCAGAAGACAACGCTCCTGTTCAGGTTCTATATAACAAGAATGGTATTCAGTTTTTACAAATAGAAAAAGTGTTTGATTATTCAGAAACAAAGGATACTTATAAGCTAAAAGATTTTTCAGCAATAGCAGAAGTAATTGAAAAGAAGTATGGAATGTTGTTGGGAAATTCTACCTATGAGGTTACTTCCGCATCCCTGCACTATATGGAAAGCAAAGCCGCAGAATCAGAATATGAAGTACAGCCCGTCTGGATTTTCTTTACAAAGGAAAATTCCACAGGTCAAATCCTTCAGGATATTGTAAATGCCCAGACAGGGGAGGAAGTTATATGGAAAGAAAATTAAATTTCCTGGATTATTTGCGGGTAGATATGAGGAGGGCAATTTGTTCCTGGAAGTTTTTGATGGGAGTAGCCGGTGTGAGCATGGTTATGTACATAGCTTCATTAGAGGGAATTGCCAGTGATACAAGTGTTGTTTATGTAGTGTGGCTGATTGTATATGGAATGTTGTTTATGCTGAGCCTGATTTTTTCCGTGTTTCCATTTGTATGCTGTTTTTGCGAAGACTTTGAACAAAAATATGGGTATTTGCAGATTGAAAGGGGAAATTTACGCAGTTATACATGTTCAAAAGTTCTCACGATTATGCTGGTAAGTGCATGTACGATGATGCTGGGTATGTTGCTGTATGTAAGTTTCCTGCATTTGCAATTACCCTGGTTTCGTGAAGATGAGGCCATCTGCCAGAGTGCATTAACGGTAGGTGGATTCCGCTGGATATTAAAGAAAAAATGGTACTTTTTATACTTTGCATGCTTTGGTTTGCAATATGGAATCCTGGCAGGGATATTGGCTTTACTTGCTGCATTTGTCTCCCTGTTTGTGAATAATAAACTGCTGACCTTATCAGTTCCTTTTATTGGATTTTATTTTATTTCCTATTACAGCCGGGCATTGTTTGGAAATGTAGAAAAGATAAACCTGATTTATATTTTTAATGCAACTTATAATATATGGAATCATGATATTTATTCATTTGGATATGCTGTTCTGGTCGGCGTGATTTTTTCTGTGATCTTTGAACGGCTAATCTATATGAAATTGAAAAGGAAAATGAATTATGAATAGGATTTGTTCTCAAATAAAATTATCCTGGAGAGTTTTTATAGATAAATTTTTTTCAGTAAAAACGTTTACACTTCTGCTTCTTTTAGGGGTCATTTATCATATTTTTTTGTCACCAGTGAAAGATTTTTCTGCTTTCGTGGATTATCCGGTTAGCCCGTGGATTTTTCCTTTTTTAATATCTGATGTCTATTTTGTGATTTTGTTTATGGCAGCAGTGGTGTATTTTTTTTCTGATGTACCTTTCATGAAAGAGTGGACTTTGTATCAGGTTATCCGTACTGGGCGTGTCAGATGGGTCTTTGGACAAATTGGCTCTATTATCTTGAGTTCGTTTGTTTTTGTATTGTTTGCAGAAGTGATATCCGGCATGTTGCTGCTTCCCAATATTATTTTAGATGAGGGGTGGGGAAAAGTCCTTTATACCTTATCGATTACAAATGCAGGGAGTGAATACCAAATACCATTTCTGATTTCCTATGATATCATCAGTAGGTTTGAACCTGTTCAGGCTTTTGGATTGTCTGTTCTTATCAGTAGTTTTGTGATTTTATTTCTTGGATTATGGATGTTTATGGTTAGTCTCTATGTGTCAAGATTGTGGGCAAATGTGACGGCAATGTTGTTTGTGATTCTGCCCATTGTTATAGAAAATATTGGAGATGATGTTACATGGCTGGTCTATTGTTCACCTGTTTCCTGGATGCGGATTTCGGAAGTTAATGTTTCGTCGATATCCAGCATGATAGGGGTACTCCTTTTGGCTTGTGTAATATTGTCGGGAGCTATTATATGGAAAATAACAAGGGTAGATTTTGAGGTAACAAAGGAAAATTAGGAAAATCGGAGGAGTGTATGGAAGTTATCAGAGTAAGGAATGCGTCAAAAAGTTTTCGTAATCATAAGGTATTAAATGATGTTTCATTAAGCTGTGAAGAGGGGAAAATATACGGAATTGTGGGATATAATGGTTCTGGAAAAACCGTACTTTTTAAGTGTATCTGTGGGTTATATTATCTTGACGAGGGACAGATATGGATACAGAGCAAGCAGATGAAAAAAGATATAGATATGCTGACAGAGGCAGGAATTATTATAGAGGAACCGTCATTTCTTCGGAGTTATACGGGATACCAAAACCTGGATTTTCTTTACCGATTAAGGAATCCTAAAAATAAAGAACACATCTATAATATCATGAAAAAAGTGGGGTTAGATCCTAAGTCTTGCAAGCGGGTTTGTAATTATTCTCTGGGTATGCGGCAAAGGCTTGCAATTGCCCAGGCAATCATGGAGGAGCAGCCAATTTTAATTTTAGACGAGCCGATGAACGGACTGGATAAAAAAGGTATCAAAGAGATGCGTACTTTTTTTGAGGAATTGAAACAGGATGGAAAAACCATTTTGATGGCGAGTCATAACAAAGAAGATATTGATGTTTTATGCGATGAAGTCTATGAAATGGATAGAGGAAATCTCATGCGGATCCGGTAAATAATTGTAAAATAGCACTTGTATCTGAAAAACAAAGATGATATTATATCTTTATACATCATTAGGTCAGTTTACAAGGAACTACACGCAGACCGTGAAACGGGCTGCTGACAACAAACGGCGCTATGCTCCCGGCTGGGTGCATAGCACCTGTTTGTTGCGGGGGTTTCCAAAGGGGGCAGCGCCCCATTTGGCACACGACTTTGCGGAGCAAAGTGTAGTGTGTTATACGCTCTGTCGGCGTTGCCCTGAAAATACCGTTGCCGCCGGGGAGGGCAAGGGCATTTGACGCGGCAGGAAAGCAGGGCTTTGTTTGGGGCTGGTAAGCCGGAAACAAAGGGCTGATTTCAGCAGCAGACAGGGCGTATTATGAAAGCCCCCGTCCCTCGTCCTCCGCCCCCGGCCTATGGGACAAAAAGTCCCAAAGCTCTGGACACCGTGACCAGATGTGTGGCCACACTCCGGGAAAAGTAGCAGGACGGCAGGAAACCGTCAAGGCTGAAATGAATGGGCTGACGCCCGGCCTTGACCGTTCCCCGC
>USPF01000025.1 GCA_900556555.1 uncultured Blautia sp. | reverse complement strand
TAGGGGAAAAGGGTACGCTAAGGATCAGTCCTTTTGCACTGGCTTTTGATATTCCGAAAATGCTTGGACTTTCCAATCTGGATATTGATCCATGGAATGTGAAGCATGTGGAAATCCAGTATAAAAATGGGGAAAGCTATGTGGTAGAAGATAAGAATGAAAATATAAACAACACAGGATATGTGATCGGTTGTGACCCGTATTATAAGGTTGCCTTTAACCGTCTGGTGGATGTGGAAAATATAAAAGCAGTTGTGATCAATGAGATAACAATTCCAGTGGAATAGAAAAAATCCTGGGACTGCCAGAAAAACAATGTTCAATAGCTTAATTTATATTTGGTGTGTTAGATAGACTAAAATTTACAAAACAAGTAATATGACCTACAAAAATTCAGGTCAGATAGGTGTAAAATGAAGGATAGTTTCTGGCAGCCTACTAAAAAATGGTCTGGGTAGGCTAAAAAATAGAAAAGTAGCATTTTGACCTGCCATTTACTGGAGAAAAGTAGGTCAAAATGCAGCAGATAAGAAATCTAGCTTACGTTCTCCTCCTAAAATATAGGTTGGATTTATAGAATCCTGCTTAGAAGCCTATTTGGATCTAAAATTAGTAGGTGCAATTTTTAAATTTCTTAAACGCAGCCTACCCGTACCTAAAAAAATACGAATCTTTCTTAGAAAATCAGATATGAAAAACCCTGATTTCTAATGGAGATTCGTATTTTAACATTTAAGATCTAAAAACTGGCATTAACCGGAAGTCACAGATTTTTTGTCCTTATTTCAGCACATCAATAGCCAGATTGTTCAGTTTGCACATGGTATTTACCACAGCAAAAATCAGCACAGCACCAAGGTTTGCCGTGGTGTTATCCTGGTCAAATCTTGGTGAGATTTCGCAGATATCAAAGCCTCTTACTTGCCTTGTCCGCAGGATATGTTTGATCAGTGGAAGAACCACTTCCGGGTCAAGCCCAAGAGACTGGGTAGCACTGACACCTGGTGCAAAAGCAGAGGAAAATACGTCCGTACAGATGGTGATATAAGCAGAGTCACATTCATAAAGGAAGGTATCAATTTTTTCCAGAATCACAGAGTAATTGGAGTTCTGTATTTCCTTTGCAAGAATATAGTCAGCACCGATTTCCTTCGCATATTTGAAGAGACTGACGGTATTGCTGTGTTCCTGGATACCAAGAGGAAGATAGTGGTAAACAGCATCTTCTTTTTTGTAAATATCAGCAATCTGGCGGAACATAGAGCCAGAGGAAGGACCATTGTCATAAGGTCTCAAGTCAAAATGTGCATCAAAGTTGATGATTCCCATATCCAGGGACTCTTCTTTTTTCTTCAAGTCTGCCAGGTGTCCCTGGAAGTGTCCAAATGTGGTTTCGTGACCGCCGCCCAGTACGATAGGAAACAGTTTTAAGTCAAGGATCTTTTCTACCGCAAGTCCCAGAAGGCGCTGACCTTCTTCCATAGAAATCTCATCGCAGAGAATATTTCCTGCATCATAGAATTTGACTTCCTGTGAAAAAGTACATGGGAAATTGGACATCTGTGCACGGATAAAATCAGGAGCAAGGGCAGTTCCCACACGTCCTTTGTTACGCTTTACCCCCTGCTCACTGCAGAAACCGATGAAAGCAAATCCAAGCCTGCCATTCATTGGTTCTGTAACTTCATTCAGATCAAGGGGCTGTACCCACTGATGCCAGCGGAAAGCATCGTAATCTGTAGTACTGTCAATGCGTCCTTTCCAGCAATCAATAGCACGCACATAATTTGTCAATAACATTTTCTCGTCTCCTTTAAGTTCTTATTTTGTCGTTATTGTTCATACAAGATTATTGATACCTTATTTTAACATTGTTTCAAAAAAAAAGATAGCCGGAGAACATTAGAATTGAAAAATAAAAAGAGTACACTTATAATAGAGACGGTAATTTGATATGGAATATGAAGGAGTATGAAATACATGGAAAAAGGGGTAGAAAAAGTAAGAGATTTTATGAAAAAAGAGGCGGTTTTATGCATTGCTATAGGGCTTGCAGTCCTGTCTGTTTTCTGGCAGCCAGTGGACAAGAACTATTTTGGGTATATTGACTGGAATACCTTAATGCTTTTGTTTTGTCTTATGGCTGCCATGGCTGGATTTCAGAGGCTTGGCATTTTTCAAAAGATAGGTGATTTTCTGTTGGAAGCAGTGAAAAATACCAGAAGTCTTCTTCTGATTTTATGTTTTCTGCCCTTTTTCTTTAGTATGTTGATTACTAATGATGTGGCATTGATTACCTTTGTGCCGTTTGGGATGATTGTACTGCAAATGTGCAAAAAGGAACGGTTTGTCATATCGCTGGTAGTGCTGCAGACTATTGCAGCAAACATGGGAAGCAGCCTTACGCCTGTTGGAAATCCACAGAACCTGTATCTGTATAGCCAGTCTGGTGCAGCAGTGGGGGATTTCCTTCTCTGGATGCTTCCATACACCCTTGTGACGGGAATATGCATAGGGCTTGCAGTTCTGTTTCAGAAAAAAGAAAAGGTGGAATACAGACATCAAAAAAGCAATGCTGTGTGGGGAAAAAGCGGAAATTTTATTTTGTCAGCTATGTTGTGATGTTTCTTTGCTGCCTTGCCAGTGTTTCCAAAATATTGCCTCCCATGGCACTGTTTTTTCTGGTACTGGTCTTTTTACTTGTGGCAGACCGGAAAATTTTATGCTGTATTGATTATGCCCTTTTAGGAACCTTTGTGGCATTCTTTATTTTTATTGGCAACTTGGGAAGAGTGCCTGCATTTCGTGATTTTTTTGCCGGGATTCTTACAGGACATGAAACATTGGCAGGGGTGGTCTCCAGTCAGGTTATCAGCAATGTTCCGGCGGCATTACTTTTATCTGGCTTTACGGATAAATGGGAAAGTCTGGTCATCGGAACCAATCTGGGCGGTCTTGGAACCCTGATCGCATCTATGGCAAGCCTGATTTCTTACAAACAGATAGTAAGGCAATATCCTGTGCTAAAGGGCAGGTATTTCTTGTATTTTACCTTGGGAAATGTGGGGATGCTGTTGATTTTACTTGGAGTTTACGCAGGGCTTGGTGCGATAAAATAAACACAAATTTATAGGAAACAGGGAGTAAATTATGCAAAAGAATCTTACAGAAGGGGCGGTCACAAAAACGATTTTATTATTTTCTCTGCCTATGATTGCCGGGAATCTGCTGCAGCAGCTTTATAATATTGCAGATACCTTGATCGTTGGCAGATTTTTAGGTTCCGGTGCTCTGGCAGCGGTGGGAGCATCTTATACCTTGATGACATTTCTTACCTCCATTTTTCTTGGACTTTGTATGGGAAGCGGTGCCGTTTTTTCTATCCGTTATGGAGAAAAATGCCAGGAGCAGTTGGAAAAAAGTATTGGGGCATCTTTTTTATTAATAGGAATTACTGCAGTGGTGGTCAATGTGGCAGTGTTTTTGTTTCTTGACCCAATCATGGCTCTTCTCCAGGTTCCGGAGGAAATTTATCCAATGATGCGGGAGTATTTGTGGGTGATTTTTCTTGGGATTCTGGCCATCTTTTTGTATAACTTTTTTGCCTCTGTGCTAAGAGCTGTGGGAAATTCTGTGGTTCCTCTGTTCTTCCTGGCAGCCTGTGCGATTTTAAATATTGTGCTGGATCTGTGGTTTGTACTAGGACTTCAGTGGGGTGTCAGAGGTGCTGCCATTGCTACGGTAATTTCCCAGTATGTTTCTGGAATCGGCATTACAGTCTATACCTATTGGAAGATGCCGCAGTTTGGGGTAAAGGCAAAATATCTTCATCCGGAGTTTTCCCTGGTGAAAGAAATCGCCCAGTTTTCCTTCTTAACTTCCCTACAGCAATCTGTGATGAACCTGGGCATTCTCATGGTACAAGGGCTGGTAAACAGCTTTGGAACTGTGATTATGGCGGCTTTTGCAGCAGCTGTGAAAATTGATTCCTTTGCCTATATGCCGGTACAGGATTTTGGAAATGCATTTTCTACCTTTGTGGCTCAGAACTTTGGTGCAAGAAAAGAAGCCCGCATTCGGGAAGGAATCAAAAAGGCAGTGCTTATGGCTATGGCATTCTGTATTGTGATTTCTATTGGCGTGTTTGTGTTTGCGAAACCATTGATGATGATTTTCGTACAGCCCAAGGAGACAGCGATTCTTGCAGCAGGCGTGGAATATCTGCGGATTGAAGGTGCTTTTTATTGCGGCATTGGCTGTTTATTCTTGTTGTATGGGTTTTACCGGGCGGTGAAACTGCCTGGCATGTCTGTGGTACTTACTGTGATTTCACTTGGTACAAGAGTGGTACTGGCTTATGTACTTTCTTCCATAGATGCCATTGGAGTGATGGGAATCTGGTGGTCTGTACCTATTGGATGGGCATTGGCAGATCTAGTAGGATTTTGGTATTACAGGAGGCATAAGAAGGAGTTTTTTAAGTGAATGAAACAGAGCTGCTGCATGTGAAATGGTGCGGCAGCTCTGTTTTCTTTTCTGGTTTAGATTGGCGTATTGGTAATATACTTTTGGTTTCTACTGTTAGGCTTATCTTGGATTGTCATTTTTAGAGTTCGGTTATCAAGCAAAGGACGTATATATTTCAGAGTGAAGTTTTTTGTATTTTTATATCCGCAATGTTTTGCGATTTCTGCTTTTGAATGAGGTTCTAAACAAAATGCAAGGATTTCATCGTAAATGGTAACTTGGGTCTTAACTTGGGTCTTAACTTGGGTCTTTTCACAAGGACCTATCTTTTCCACAGCAACTGAAGTCAGCGGAATAATGGTACGGAACACATCATTTTCTATGCGGAAAATAGCGTCTGTTTTTTATTATACGGGGTTTTTGAGATAATATCAAATTGAATTCTGGCAGAATTGCGGTGAGAAGTAAATTACAAATTAACCATCATGTCAACAATCGACTTATGCCCTTTTCTATGATATGATAATCTTTGTATTATAAATTCGTAGAAAGGGGTATTTTCATGGGAAATACGTCTGAAAATAAAGAAAAACAACATATATGCATCGGCCTTCTGGCTCATGTAGACGCAGGAAAAACAACGCTGGCAGAGAGTCTGCTTTATCATACAGGTGCCATCCGCAAGATGGGGCGGGTGGATCATCAGAATGCTTTTTTGGATACCTATGAATTGGAGCGTGCCAGGGGAATCACCATTTTTTCCAAGCAGGCAGGATTTACTCTGGGAGACAGAGAGGTTGTACTTCTGGATACTCCAGGGCATGTGGATTTTTCCGCAGAAATGGAGAGAACGCTGCAGATTCTTGATTATGCAGTTTTAATCATCGGAGGAACAGACGGGGTACAGGGGCATGTGGAAACCCTGTGGCGTCTTTTGCGTCAGTACAAGATTCCGGTGTTTCTTTTTATTAATAAAATGGATCAAGATGGAGCCAATTCGGC
Source organism: uncultured Blautia sp. (assembly GCA_900556555.1). Classification (GTDB taxonomy): domain Bacteria; phylum Bacillota; class Clostridia; order Lachnospirales; family Lachnospiraceae; genus Blautia. The sequence goes on along the minus strand of USPF01000025.1, from coordinate 26,638 downwards.
AGAAATACTGAAAGAACTTCAGGGCAGATTAGACGAAAAATGTATTGATTTTACAGCTTCACAGCCACAGGAAGAGTTCATGGAAAATCTGGCAATGTGTGATGAAACAGTGTTGGAAACCTATCTGGAGGAGGGAGAAATTTCCGAAAAACAGATAAGAGAACTCATAGCCAGGAGAAAAGTATTTCCCTGTTATTTTGGTTCTGCACTGAAATCTCAGGGAATCCAGGAGTTTCTGGAGGGCTTGGAAACTTATATGAAGGTTCCAGATTATCAGGATACTTTTGGAGCAAAGGTTTATAAGATTTCCAGGGATGAAAAGGGCAGCCGCCTCACCCATATGAAGATTACTGGAGGAAGTCTGAAAGTGAAACAGGTGCTGTCAGGAGAGGATTGGGAAGAAAAGGCTGACCAGATCCGCATTTATTCAGGAGCAGGGTTCGAGGCTGTGAAGGAAGTACCAGCAGGGGGTGTGTGTGCAGTTACAGGTCTTACCAGAACTCATGCAGGACAAGGGCTTGGAATCGAGCAGACATCAGGGGAGCCGCTTTTGATTCCTGTTTTGAACTATGAGATTCAGCTTCCAGAGGAATGCGATGTACACCAGATGTTTTTGAAATTACGCCAGTTGGAAGAGGAAGAACCGGAGCTGCATATTGTCTGGAATCCTCAGTTAAATGAGATTCACGCCCAGGTTATGGGAGAAGTACAGATTGAAATTTTAAAAAATATGATTCAGGAACGCTTTGGAATCTCTGTAGAATTCGGTTCAGGAAACATTGTCTATAAAGAAACCATTGAAGAGCCGGTGGAAGGAACCGGGCATTTTGAGCCTCTCCGCCATTATGCGGAGGTACATTTGCTGCTGGAGCCAGGGGAGCCTGGAAGCGGATTGGAATTTGCTGTTTCCTGCAGTGAAGATATGCTGGACAAGAACTGGCAGAGGCTGATTCTTACCCATTTAGAAGAAAAAGCACACAAAGGGGTGCTTACTGGTTCGGATATCACAGATATGAAGATTACCCTGGTAGCAGGAAAAGCTCATCTAAAACACACCGAAGGCGGTGATTTCCGCCAGGCTACCTACCGTGCTGTTCGTCAGGGACTTCGGAAAGCCAGAAGCGTACTTTTGGAACCGGTTTATGAATACCACCTGGAAGTGCCGTCGGATATGGTAGGCAGAGCTATGACGGACATCCAGAAAATGTACGGAACCTTCCAGGGACCGGAAATAGAAGGAGAAATGTCTGTGCTCACTGGCGTGGCCCCTGTTGTGACCATGGGTGGGTATCAGAGCGAAGTGACAGCATACACCAGGGGAAGAGGAAGACTTTCCTGTACTTTAAAGGGTTACCAGCCGTGTCACAATGCAGAGGAAGTCATAGAAGCAGCAGGATATGAACCGGATGCAGATATGGAGAACCCCACAGGTTCAGTATTTTGTGCACACGGAGCAGGATTTGTGGTGAATTGGGATGAAGTGGACACCTATGCTCATATTCAGACAGAATTAGGATTGGAAGAGACAGAGCAGGAAACAGTCTTGCAGACGCAGCCAGCACAGCCTTATAAAAGTTTCGATGAAATCCGTCTGGATCAGGAAGAACTGGAAGAAATTTTTACAAGGACTTATGGTCCCATCAGGCGGGAGCGAAATGCTTTTCAAAAGACATCCAGGACAGTGACTGCTCCGGCCTCTCCTAGAAAGGCCAAACCAAAAGAGCCGGAAAAGGAATATCTGCTGGTGGATGGATATAATATTATTTTTGCCTGGGAAGATTTGAATGAATTGGCAAAAGTAAATATTGAAGGAGCCAGAAATAAGCTGATGGATATCCTCTGCAATTATCAGGGCTATAAAAAATGTACACTGATTCTGGTGTTTGATGCATATAAAGTTGAGGGCGGGCAGGGCTCTGTACAGAAATACCATAACATTCATGTGGTATATACCAAAGAGGCAGAGACTGCAGACCAGTACATTGAGAAAACAGTCCATGAAATCGGAAAAAAATACCATGTCACGGTGGCAACTTCGGATGCTTTGGAGCAGGTAATCATTCTGGGGCAGGGTGCTGACCGGCTTTCTGCCAGAAATCTGCGGGAGGAAATTCAGAGGATGAAAGAGGAAATCCGGGAGGATTATATTGAGAAACAGAAAAAAAGCGGTACCTATCTCTTTGACCATTTACCAGAAGAGTTGTCGGATCTCATGGAAGATGTGAGATTGGGGAGAAAAACTTTGAAATAATGAGGAAAACCCTTGACTCTTAAGTTAATCAAAGAGTAACTGTGATGGCAGGGTGAAAGGATATGGCTGTCAGGCATGATAGGCTGTCAGAGACATGTTTCCGTTTCCCAGTTACTTTTTTAAAGGCCTAATAGGCTGCCAGATATCTTTTGCAAATTTCCACCTACATTTTACAGAGCGTAATAGGCCAGGAAATACATATTTGAATAATCCACTTACTTTTTATACAGTGTTTGTAGGTGTATTATAAGAAAGTTTGTATTTTGGCCTATTGCGTCTCTTTTTTTATAGACTAAAAATGCAGAATGTTTCATTTCTACCTATTAGTGCTTAAATACTGTAGGCTAGATTTGACGTTTTATGATTATCAGCCGATTTACACTTTCATGACAGAGAAATTTTGCTTTATTTTGCCACCTTCGTAATTGACAGGAGAACATTCCAGTGCTACTATATAGATAAGAAATATATATAGATTATCTATATAGAAAAGGAGGCACGTATATGAACACGCAAAAAGTAGACAAAAGTCTGGTTTCTGGAAGTACCACCTTACTTCTTTTGCAACTGTTGTCAGAACGGCCTATGTACGGTTATGAAATGATTGAGACGCTGCAGAACCGTTCTCAAAATGTCTTTGAGTTAAAGGCTGGTACCCTGTATCCCTTACTGCACAGTATGGAACAGAAGAAGATGCTGGAGTCTTATGAGAAAGAGGTAGACGGGAAGAGACGGAAATATTACCAGATTACAAAAGCAGGAATGAAGCATCTGGATAGCAAGAAACGTGAATGGGAAACTTATAGAAATGCAGTACAGCGTGTGTTAGGGGGTGCTGCCTATGACGCAGTCGGAATATCTTGAAATTGTAAAAGAGCAGATTCGCCAGAAACAGATGCAGGAAGAGCTGGCAGAAGAGCTTGGCTGCCATATAGAGGATCAGGCAGAAGTGTACCGTAGTCTGGGATATCCGGTGGAAAAGGCCATGGAAAAGGCTGTGGAGGACATGGGAGACCCGGTAGAAACAGGAGTCCAGCTGGACCTGGTACATCAGCCTAAGCTGGATAAAAAGCTTCTGGGTATATTTCTTCTTATCTGGTTCATAGGAGGACTTCTGCGGTATATTGCTTGGTCTATGGGAACCTACGGGGATGCCAGAATCCTTGATGTAAGCAGAATAATAATATATTTCATGATCCCCCTTGTGCTGTTCATCAGAGCTAGAAAAACTTATGAATTCTACAAAAAGAATGACTGGAAAATAGAGTGGTTTCTTTATATGGTGATGGCTGCCATTTTAGGAATCATTGTACAAGGTGATTTTTGGGCAGATGCATCACTTCTGATGTTGTTTTCCCTTGCAGCAGCACTTTCGGGATATTCCTCTCTGGTATTTTATGGGAGAAATCAGGGAAAGAACAGATTTAACAGGCTGATTTTGATGGCAGGCATTGCAGTGCTCATAAGCAGTATGACAGGCTCTTACTATTTTGTATTGTTTTATGCGTGTGCATATGCCTGTATTTTGACAACAGGACTGAGCAGGCACTGGTATCCCTGTGATGGAAAAGGAGAGTATATTAAAATCTGGATCTTACCGGGAATCATGCTTGTGGCAGGGGCTTGGATGCTGGGAAAAGGACTAATAGAAAAACGGTATGTTTCTTCTGTGGCTGATTATCTGAAGCAGAAGGATATCCCAGGCATCCTCTACGGTATTTTTGGAAAGAACGGATGGATAGGAATTGTTATCTGGACTGTTTTCATACTTGTTGTTCTGGTATGGATGCTGTATGACCTGAGGAAAATCACTAATGAATTTGCTTACGTAAACTGCCTGGGGATTTTGTTGGCTTTTTGTGTATTGCTCAGCCATTCCGTATTTTGTGTTTTTGGATTTGGCAAAGTCACCCAGATATGTATTCCGGTATTATCATTCGGAGAATCTTATGCGGGTATGCTGATATCTATGCTTGGCGGTGGATTGCTGGGAGATTTTCTGCAATTTCACAAAAACAGTCCGGTACTTCCAAGAAATATAAAATTTACAGAATGAATCTGGTATTTGCCTTCCTTTTGTCATATACTGAGAGTAGGATTTTTCTCAGGATAAAAGGAAGGCTTTTTGATTGAGGAAAAATAAGAAGAAAAGAGGATGAAGCATGAGAGAGCGTCTTACAAAAAGTGATGTAGAAAAAATCGAGGCAGAGATTGAATACCGGAAGCTTACGGTAAGAAAGGAAGCCATCGAAGCTGTAAAAGAAGCCAGGGCACAGGGGGATTTAAGTGAAAACTTTGAATATTATGCAGCCAAAAGGGACAAGAATAAAAATGAGAGCCGTATTAATTATCTGGAGCGGATGCTGAAAACAGCAGAGATCGTATCCGATGATTCCAGGGCAGACGAAGTAGGGATGAACAATGTAGTAGAAATCTATTTCGAGGATGAAGACGAGACAGAGACCTATAAGCTGGTAACTTCTATCAGGGGAAATTCCCTGGATAACAAAATCAGTATTGAATCCCCACTTGGAAAAGCAGTTTTAGGGCACAAGGTGGGTGACAGAGTTAAAGTGAAAATCAGCGATACTGCAGGATATTATGTGGAAATCAGAAAAATTGAAAAAAATACAGATGACACAGAAGACCAGATTAAGAGCTTTTAATGTATGTATATTTTACATAGATTTAACATAACCTTTTGCTGAATTTAACATAGATTTTTTATAATAAAAACGATAATGTAAAAATCAAAAAGATACTAAAGGAGAAAATCATGGATTTTTTTAGCGTGTTAAGTATGATTGGAGGGCTTGCACTGTTCCTGTATGGAATGCATGTTATGGGCGATGGCCTCTCAAAGGTTTCCGGTGGTAAAATGGAAAAAATTCTGGAAAGCCTGACCTCCAACCCTCTGAAAGCAGTGGGATTAGGTGCACTGGTAACAGCAGTTATTCAGTCTTCTTCCGCTACTACGGTTATGGTAGTCGGCTTTGTAAACTCAGGTATTATGAAGCTGTCCCAGGCTGTGGGCGTCATCATGGGTGCCAATATCGGTACTACCATTACTTCCTGGATTCTCAGTCTTTCCGGGATTCAGAGTGACAGCTTTTTTATAAAAATGTTTAAACCAACCTCTTTTTCACCGATTCTGGCCATTATCGGTGTGGCATTTTTGCTTTTTGCAAAGAGCGAGAAAAAGAAAGATATCGGAACCATTTTTCTTGGATTTGCAGTGCTGATGTTTGGTATGGAAAGCATGAGTTCTGCTGTAAAACCACTGGCTGATGTACCGGAATTTACAGGAATCCTCACAGCATTTTCCAACCCGCTTCTGGGTATGCTGGCAGGTGCAGTTTTAACTGCGGTGATTCAGAGTTCCTCAGCGTCAGTGGGTATTCTTCAGGCACTTTGTGTAACAGGAGCAGTTAGCTATAGTGTGGCAATTCCTATTATTTTGGGTCAGAATATCGGAACTTGTGTTACTGCACTTTTATCTGCCATTGGTGCTAAGAAAAACGCAAAAAGAGCCGCTATGGTTCACCTGTATTTCAATATTATTGGAACTGCAGTATTCCTGGTAGTATTCTATGGTCTGCATATGGTGTTGGATTTCCAGTTTATGGGACAAGCTGCCAATGCAGCAGGAATTGCAGTTGCCCACAGTGCATTTAACGTGTTTGCAACCTGTATTCTTCTGCCATTTTCTAAGGGCCTTGAGAAGCTTGCATGTATTACCATCCGGGATGAAAAAGAAGAAAATGACGAGACAGAAGGTCTGCAGCTTCTGGATGAACGTTTCTTGGATAAACCAGCATTAGCTATGGAGCAGAGCCGCACGGTAGCAAAATATATGGCAGAGGCTTCCCGTGACTGTATGTTAGAAGCTCTTTCCCTATTTCAGGAATACAAGGGTGAGCTGGAAGATAAAATTGTAGAAGATGAGAACAAAGTTGACAAGTATGAGGATGCATTGGGCACCTATCTTGTGAAATTGGGACAGAAGGATATGAGCCAGAAAGACAGCAGAGATTTGTCCGTGATTCTTCACTGTATCGGTGACTTTGAAAGAATCTCAGACCATGGTGTGAACATTATGGAATCTGCGAAAGAACTTCATGATAAAGACCTGAAATTCTCAGATAAAGCACTTGCGGAACTGGCTGTGATTTCAAGGGCAGTGGAAGATATTGTGAAACTTTCTTATCAGGTTTTTGAGGAGAGAGATTACAAACTGGCGAAGAAAGTAGAGCCTCTGGAAGAGATTATAGATGAGCTGAATCAGGAGTTAAAGAGCCGTCATGTAAACCGTCTGAGAGAAGGAAAATGTACCATTGAGCAGGGATTTATTCTTTCCGACGTTCTTACCAGCCTGGAGCGAATTTCTGATCATTGTTCCAATATTGCAGTCTGCATTTCCCAGATTGCTGAGGGAAGCTATGAGACGCACAGCTACTTAAATGCAATGAAGAGTGAAGACAATCTGTCCTTCCAGAAAACCATGGATGAGACAAGAAAGTACTATCCTCTTCCATAGGAACCAGCTAAGTGATAAAAGCGTGTTTGAAAATACATTTGGGTGATTTTCAGGCACGCTTTTCCTGATTTTCACAATGAAGTAGGCGGAGGTATAAAGATGATTTATTGTGTAGAAGATGAAAGAAATATTAGGGAATTACTGGTATATACTTTGGGGACAACAGGGTTTGAAGCAAAAGGAATCCGGGATGGAAAAGAATTGAAAAAAGCACTGAAAGAAGAACTTCCGGAACTGATTCTTCTGGATATTATGCTTCCTGGAGAAGACGGATACAGCATTCTGGAAAACCTGAAAAAGAATCAGGAAACAAAGGATATTCCGGTAATCATGGTGACTGCAAAAGAGGCAGAGTATGACAAGGTGAGAGGCCTGGACAGTGGTGCAGATGACTATATTACTAAGCCTTTTGGCATGATGGAATTTATTGCAAGAGTGAAAGCAGTGCTCAGGAGAGTATCCAAACAATCAGGGAAAAAGGAGTACACGTATAAAGGGCTTACTATTCATGTAGAGAGACATCAGGTATTTGACGGGGAGAGGCAGGTAGAGCTTACTTTAAAGGAATTTGAGCTTCTGAGATATTTAATGGAGAATCAGGGAATCGTTTTAAGCCGTGATCAGATTCTGGAAAAAATATGGGGATATGAGTTTTCAGGAGAGACCAGAACCGTAGACGTACATATTAGAACCCTCCGGCAGAAGCTCGGGGAATCAGGCTTTTTAATCGAAACAGTCCGTGGTGTGGGATACCGCATAGGAGATAAAGAATGAAGCAAAGAATCATGAATCATGTAGGGCTTTTAGCAGCGTTGTCCATATTGATTACATTTTTTGCAGCCAGTATTGTTATGTATCAGAAATACAATAGTTATATGCGGAAGGATGTAAAAAATGAGTCAAGATATCTTGAGTATGTGTTAGAAAATATGGGAGAGGAATATTTAACCCGTGAAGTTGGAAATATAACCACCAGCCGTATTACACTTTTTCAAAAGGATGGTACGGTGTTATTTGATTCGGAAAAAGATGCAGATTTTATGGAAAATCACAAAAACAGACCGGAAATAAAGGCAGCAATCAAACATGGAGAAGGAGAAATGATACGGATTTCCGAGACACTTTCTCAACAAACTTTTTATTATGCAGTGCAGCTGAAAGATGGAAAAATTCTGAGGGTAGCCATGACCACAGACAGTGTATTGACTACATTGCTTTCTAGTTTTACACTGATGGGAATTCTTTTAATTATGATACTATGCCTAGCATTCGTGGTGGTGGAGCGTCAGACAAAAAGGCTGATTGAACCTATCAATAAGCTGGATTTGGAGCATCCGTTGGAGCATGTAGAATATGAAGAATTACGCCCGCTTTTAAATCGTGTAGATGAGCAAAATCGCCAGATTGCAAAACAAGTAGAAGAGTTAAAACAGGCAGAAGAAGTAAGGAGAGAATTTTCTGCCAATGTTTCTCATGAACTAAAAACACCGCTGATGTCTATCTCAGGATATGCAGAAATTATGAAAAATGGTATGGTGAGGCAGCAGGATGTTCCTGAATTTGCAGGGAGAATTTATGATGAGGCAAGTCGGCTTACAAGTCTGGTGAAGGATATTATTGAAATCTCAAAACTGGATGAAAAAAGCGGAGAGATGCCTTTTGAACAAGTAGATATTTATGAGTTTATGGAGGATATCTGCCAGAATCTGACGCTTCATGCGAAGAAACGAAATGTGACTATTTCAGCAGAAGGTTGTGGTGCAGAAGTCTATGGAGTCCGCCACATTCTATACGAAATGATGTATAATCTTGTGGACAATGCGATTCAATATAACAGAGAAGGTGGATATGTAAAGGTTTCTCTTACAAAAAAGGGGGAAAACATCTGCTTCTGTGTGGAAGACAATGGGATCGGAATCGCAAAAGAAGAACAGGAGCGTATTTTTGAACGGTTCTACAGAGTAGATAAAAGCCATTCCAGAAAGACAGGAGGAACCGGGCTTGGACTGTCTATTGTTAAGCATGGAGCAGCTCTGCACCATGCAGAGATCAAGCTTGACAGTGAGCCAGGACAAGGAACAAGAATACAGATTCTGTTTCATGCAGACAAGGAAAAAGAGGTCTAAAAAGACCTCTTTTCATTTCTAATATTTCTTCCAAGTATCAGGTACAAAGAGCAGGAGCATCGGGAAGATTTCCAGTCTGCCTGCCAGCATATCAAAAATTAATACCAGCTTTGAACCATCCGAAAAAATAGAAAAGTTCTGAGTAGGACCCACCAGTTCCAATCCAGGACCGATATTGTTTAAGGTAGCAGCAACACCAGTGAAGTTGGTAATCAGGTCAAATCCATTAAATCCAAGAAGAAGAATCGACAGTGTAAAAATCAATACATATGCAATCATAAATACATTCGTAGAACGTACTACTTCATGTTCGAGAGTATGACCATCAATTTTTAACTTTTTCACCATACGTGGATGCAGCAGTGTATGCAGCTCTTTCTGTATGGTTTTGATAAGAATGACAAAACGTGAAACTTTAATTCCACCTCCGGTACTTCCTGCACAGGCTCCGATAAACATTAGCATGATAAGGGTTGTCTTTGCAACCTGTGGCCACATATCAAAGTCTGTTGTGGCAAATCCAGTGGTTGTTATGATAGAAGCAACCTGGAAGGAAGCATGGAGGAATACTTCTCCAATCGTAGGGAAAAGATGACGGATATCCCATGAAATCATGAGAATTGCTGCAAGGATGATACCGAGATAGCAGCGTACTTCTGTCATCAAAAATGCCTGCCGGAATTTTTTACACAGAATAAAGAAGTAAGCATTAAAGTTAATTCCAAATAGAATCATGAAAACAGTAACTACAATTTGCAGGTACGGAGAATAGCTTCCAATACTGTCATTCTTGATTCCGAAACCACCGGTACCTGCAGTACCGAAGCTGGTAGTAAGTGCATCAAATAGCGGCATGCCGCCCAGTAAAAGAAGAATAATTTCCAGTACAGTAAGGAAAATATAAATCAGATACAGAATCTTTGCGGTAGACTGGACAGTAGGCATCAGCTTACTGACAGAAGGACCAGGGCTTTCTGCTTTCATGAGGTTCATATTATATCCTGTTCCATGCCCTTGAACAAAGGTAAGCAGGAAAACAAGAACACCCATACCGCCAATCCAGTGGGTAAAGCTTCGCCACATAAGGACACATTTGGGCAATATTTCTACATCCGTAAGAATGCTGGCACCGGTAGTTGTGAATCCGGAAACTGTCTCAAAAAGTGCGTCTACGGGGTTTGTGATCGCTCCACAAAGTAAAAAAGGAATGGCACCCATGATGCTCAAAACAATCCAGCTTAATGCAACTGTGACAAAACCTTCTTTTACATAATAGGTGTTGTTTTCAGGTTTTTTTCTGGTTAGAAGATAAGCCAGAATCAGACATAATAGTGCAGTCATAAAGAAGGCCCAGCCACTATGTTCCTGATAAACCATGGCAGTGATACAGGGAAGAGCCATAAATGCTGCTTCAAAGGAAAGAACTTTTCCAATAATATATTTTACAATTGAATAATTCATAGCATCTCCTGTTCTTATTTTTTCAGAATGTCATTTAAGTCATTGAGACCTTTTATAGAAGTAACAATGATTACTGTGTCGCCTACCTGGATGATATCCTGTCCCTTTGGAATCAGAATAGAACCATTGCGGTTAATACATGCAATCAACAGATTATCTTTTGTATCCAACTGGCTCAACGGTACATTGGTAATAGAAGAGTCTTCTTTTACTGCAAATTCCAGAGCTTCAGCCTGGTTATCCAGAATATGGTAAAGGGTCTCTACATTGCTGCTGCTTAAAGAATTTTCCATGGCACGAACATACTGTAGAATGTAGTCTGCCGTAATATATTTTGGATAAATAACGCTTCCGATATCCAATCCGTCAATAATGTCATCAAAGGAAATCCTTGTGACTTTTGAGACTAATTTAGCCTTGGAGTTTTTCTTGGCAAACAGGGAAAGCAAGATATTTTCCTCATCCATGCTGGTAAGAGTAATAAAGGCTTCTGTCTGGGTGAGACCTTCCTGAAGAAGCAGTTTTTTATCCGTACCATCTCCATGAATAATGACGGCTTCCGGCAAAAGTTCACTTAATTCCTGACAGCGCTGTGGATTGTTTTCTACAATACGCACTTTAATCTTCAAATCAATGAGAAGAGAAGCCAGGTAATAACCAAGAGTTCCGCCACCTACAATCAGAGCATTTTTAACCTGATGGGTAGGTACGCCCACTTTCTTAAAGAAGAAAGCAGAATTTTTCGGGGAAGCAATGATGGAAATCAAGTCATTATCCTGCAGGACAAAATTTCCAGAAGGAATAAATACTTCTTTTCCTCTTTGCACACCGCAAATCAGAATATTACAGCGGAGCTTGTCAACAATTTCTACAATAGTCATACCGCCCAGCTTGAATTCCGGCAGTAATTTAAATTTTAAAAGTTCTACTCTGCCCTTTGCAAAGGTATCCAGCTCAATGGCAGAAGGAAAACGCAATAAACGAGAAATTTCAATGGCAGAGGCCAGTTCCGGATTAATGATCATGGTAATGCCAAGGCTTTTCCGGATGAAAGCCCGCTCTTTGTTATATAATGGATTGCGGACTCTGGCAATGGTATGACATTTGCTTACTTTTTTTGCGATTACACAACATAAAAGATTCAGTTCGTCAGATCCTGTTACGGCAATGAGCAGATGAGCATCTTCAATTCCTGCATCAGATAAGACGTTGATACTCGCTCCATTGTCAACAATTCCCATTACGTCAATAGATTCGGAAAGTTGTTGTATTTTTTGAGGACTTTTGTCAATAACAACAAGGTCATGCTGTTCGGAACTTAATTGTTCTGCAAGGGTGCTTCCGATTTTTCCGCATCCTACAATAATGATTTTCATAGGTAACCTCCATGTAAAGTCATATAAAGATAGTATTAAAAAAATATATTTGATATTAAAAATCTATAAAGGTATGAATTATTATAACACTACTGTAGTTATTTGCAATGGATATTTGACAAGTATTCTGGTTTTTGTTATACCTAGAAGAAAAGCCTATAAAAGGGGATGTGAAATCATGAAAAAGCAGGGAAAATGCTCAGCAGGATGTGAATATTGCAGCAATTATATTTATGATGAAGAATTTGGATATTATATCTGTGATGTAAACCTTGACGAAGATGAAATGAGCCGTTTTTTGTCCGACACATTTTATAACTGCCCGTATTTTCAGATGAATGATGAGTATAAAATTGTGCGGAAGCAGATGTAAAGAGAATAGAAAGTACCTTGCCGATTTATCATTGCAGGATGATGAAATTCAAGGTATAATAGGTGCAAAATTTGAAAGAAAAGAGGCGGTAGGGATGGATATCAGAAGTGAAGTCAAAATTATGAAGGAAGATAGCCCGCAGATGGCAGCCTTGTCATTAGAAGTGAGAAATCAGGCACTTCTGGCAGCAGCAGATGCTCTTTTGAAAGAGAAAGAACAGATATTTGCAGCCAATCAGGAGGATATGGACGCAGCAGAGCAGGCGGGAATTCCTAATGCAGTGATGAAACGTTTGAAATTTGATGAACATAAATTAGAAGATGTATTAAACGGAATCCAGGAACTGGTCAAGCTTCCTGATCCATTATCCAAGATCCAGCTTGCAAGGCAGCTAGACGAAGGTCTTGAGCTGTACCGGGTTTCTTGCCCTATTGGTGTGATTGGGATTATCTTTGAGGCGAGACCGGATGCATTGGTGCAGATTTCTTCTCTCTGCATAAAAAGTGGGAATTGTGCAGTGTTAAAGGGCGGAAAAGAAACAGCCAGAACCAACAAAGTACTGTTTAGACTGATTTATGACGCCGTCACAGCAGCGGGACTTCCAAAAGGCTGCATGCTCCAGGCTGAGCAGCACCAGGAAATTGATGAGCTTCTGTCCTGTCATGACTGCGTTGATCTGCTGATTCCAAGAGGTTCCAATCAGTTTGTACAGTATATTATGAATCATACCAAGATTCCGGTCATGGGACATGCAGATGGTGTCTGCCATATTTATGTGGATGAAGACTTTGATATGGAAAAGGCAGTTCCTATTGTTGTGGATGCAAAAACACAGTACACCGCAGCCTGCAATGCAACGGAAACTCTTTTGGTGAACAGAAAATCAGCGGAGGCATTTTTGCCGGCAGCAGCAAAAGCACTGACAGAAGCAGGAGTAAAACTCAGGGGAACCGAGGAAGTAAGCAGACTGATTTCCTGTGAAATCATGGGTGAAGATGAGTTTAACACAGAATATCTGGATTTGATTCTTTCTATTAAATTGGTGGAAAACCTGGAAGAGGCTGTGAAGCACATTAATACCTTTGGCTCTCACCACACAGATTGTATCATCACAGAAAATCAGGAGCATGCTCAGACTTTTATGCAGCTGGTGGATTCTGCAGGAGTTTATCAAAACTGTTCCACAAGATTTGCAGATGGATTCCGCTATGGATTCGGTGCAGAGGTTGGAATCAGTACCGGAAAAATCCATGCAAGAGGACCGGTTGGTCTGGAGGGGCTGGTGACTTATAAATATAAATTATTTGGAAAAGGCCATATTGTAGGAGATTATGCTTCCGGTAAAAGAAGCTTTTCTTTCAAAGATTTGGACTGATAAAGGATGATTATGAAAAAAATGAAAACTATAGGCATCAGCCTGCTTCCTGTATGCTCCTGGCTTCTGGTTCAGGTTATCGTGTCAGCAGGAGGTGCCATGATACTGTTTCTGCTTCCGGCTATTTTCCGTATGATGGGTTTGAATGACTCCGGGATTATGGCATATCTTGAGCGGGAATATCTTTATCTGATCTCGGTTGCCATGAATGCTGTTTTTTTGATACCCGGATTTTTCTGGTATCGTTTTCTGGTGCGGAAAGAAGCGTGTACAGAACAGGGAAAAGCTGTTTTGCGTTTCAGGGTATGGATGCGTCTGCTGCTTCTTGGAATGTGCCTGCAGCTGGCAGTAAGCCTGCTTTTATCCGGTGCAGAGATTTTATTTCCAAAGATTATGGAAAATTATGGGCAGGTGATGGAAAGCCTTGGGGTAAATAAGCCCAGCTTCTGGTCAGCACTGTATGTAGCTATTTTAGCACCGGTTACGGAAGAATTGATTTTCCGCGGGCTGACCTTAAAGATTTTGCAGAGGGCATTTCCTTTTACTGTGGCAAATGTGATTCAGGCATTTTATTTTGCTGTCATACATGGAAATCTGGTTCAGGGACTTTATGCGTTTGTCATTGGCCTGCTTCTTGGTAAGATTGCAGAGAAGTATGGCACATTAAAGGGCTCTGTCCTATGTCATTTTTCAGTGAATGTATCAGGCTTGCTCCTTGGCAGTATTCCTATGGGCTTGCCGGCTATGGCGGCAGGTGCAGTTGCTCTTGCATGCCTGATTGTATTGCTTAGGGACAGGGATACCATACAAACAGAATAGAGACAGAAATTTTGAAAGCTGTTATTTGGCATGAAAACATGCGGATGACAGCTTTTTTGCTGTGTCGAAACAGGAGTGAAAAATAGAGTTGACAACTTTCTTTGTCATATGCTAGAATAAATGACAAGAAAAGTTGTCAAAATGACAGGGAATCTTGTCATAGAATCAATAGAAAGGAGAACAAATGTGCCGTTATACAATTGCTTAAAAGAATACAGAGCCAGGTTAGGAATTAATCAGCAGGAGCTTGGCAGGCGGGTGGGGGCATCAAGACAGACCATTAGCCTGATTGAAAGAGGAGATTATTCCCCATCGGTGACGCTGGCGTTGAAGATTGCCAGAGAGTGTAATGCTACGGTAGAAGAAATTTTCAGTTATGAAGAAGGAGAAGAAGATGAGTAAAATGAAAGAAACAGGAAGAAAGGCAGGTTTTCTGCAGACAGGTCTGATGATGCTCATAGGTGCTATTATTGGTGGAGGCGGAAGTATGTTATTTTTTCTGTATGGAGAACCTTTACGGGAAAGTCTGAAGAGGCTGGCGTTTTCTATATTTAGATTTAGCAGTATTGCATTGATAATTTTATCTATCTGCTCCTGTCTGATCAGCACATTCTTAGTTTTAAAAGCCAGAAAAAAACATAAACAATGGGATGGAGAGGATGAAGAGCAGGCAGAGCAGATATCGAAATCTTATGAGCTTTATCAGGCTGTGATGTCTTTTCTCAGTATTCTGGGACTCTGCCTGTCTGGTATTGTGATTTCAGATATGTACCGGAATTATTCTATGGCAAATAACTGTGCACTTTTATGTTTTGCAGCAGCAACGCTCTGGATTCTTTTTGCCATGGACAGAATGGTGAAGTACAGAAAGAAACTGAATCCTGAGAAAAAAGGGAATATTTTTAGCTGGAATTATGATAAGGAATGGCTGGCAAGCTGTGATGAGAGGGAACGGATGCAGGTGTTCCGGGCAGGATATGCAGTGTATGTGAAATCAAATATTTTATATCTGATCATTTTTATCTGTTTGATTTTGACTTCCATTATTTTTGACCTTGGGATTGCCCCGTTTTTGGTACTTTTAGTAATCTGGTGCTCACAGATTTTAATGTTTACTTATTACAGCAGGAAAAGATGCATGAAAGGAGAGGAGTAAGGTATGGGACTGATTGTAGAAGAATTGACAAAAAAATTCGGAGAAAAGACAGCGGTGGATCATTTATCTTTTTCTATGGAAAGTCCGGGAGTCTTTGGACTTTTGGGAACTAATGGAGCCGGAAAGACAACAACCATCCGGAATATCTTAGGAATTATGACTCCGGATACGGGTTCGGCAACATGGAATGGAACCAGGATTACCAGAGAAACTCTGGCTTATGGATATCTTCCGGAGGAGCGGGGGATTTATATGAAAACAAAAGTCCTGGAGCAGCTGGTCTATTTTGGGATGTTAAGAGGAATGAAGAAAGAAGCAGCAAAAAAAGCAGCTCTTAGCTACATGGAGCGTCTGCATGTGACAGAGTATCAAAACATTCCGGCAGAGAAATTGTCGAAAGGAAACCAGCAGAAAATCCAGCTGATTGCAGCCATTATCCATAATCCAAGACTGATTTTCCTAGATGAGCCATTTTCAGGACTGGATCCGGTAAATGCCCAGATCCTGAGGCAGCTTGTACGGGAGCTGGTGGAGGAAGGAAAATATATTATTCTGAGTACGCACCAGATGGAAACCGTAGAAGAATACTGTAAAAATCTGGTGATTCTCGATAAAGGGAAAACCATACTAAAAGGCAATCTGCAGGAAATCAAAGAGGGATATGGACACACTAATCTGGTTGTGAGGACAAAAGAGGATGTCAGTGCCATAGCAAGGGAAACAGGACTGAAATTGTTTGAAGAAAGAGCATCGGAGACAGAGTATAAGATACATGGAGACAAAATGGCATATCTGTTTTTGAAACGGATGCTGAGTGCAGGGATTTACCCACTGAAATTTGAAATACGTGAACCATCCTTACAGGAGATTTTTGTGAGAAAGGCAGGGGAAAGAGTATGAGACAGGTGTTTACGGTATTTGCCTATACCTTCAAAGAAGGGATTCGGAAAAAAGCGTTCTGGGTGTCCACAGGCATTATCATGGCCTTGATTGTTCTGCTGTGTTTTGCACCGAGGATCATTACTGCCTTTGAGGCACAGGAGAGTGCTAAGAAGAACCAAGAAGCGGGAGAAATCCAGACAGAAGCAGGGAAAGAGGGAATTTGTTATTTTATAGATGAGACAGGTGTTTTTGAGAAAAATCTGGCTGCCTTCCAGGAAGTTTACCCGGACTTACTGTTCCAGGTAGAAGATGTCAGTAAATTGGAAACTTTGAAGAAAGATGTAGCAGAGAATGAGAAACACTCTATTCTTTATGTTGAAGACCAGGAGGGTCTTCCCTTCTTTCACGTGATTAATACCAACTTTATGAAGGGAATCAATACAGAGCTGATGGTAGAAACGGGAACGGCTGTCTGGCAGTCTGCGTTTCTTACTGGACAGGGACTTTCTAAGGAGACTATTGCAGCATCTCAGACACCGCTGGGCTATGCGGAAGAGGCGGCAGGTACTATGAGCCTGACCGGTTATGTGCTGGGGCTTGTTATGACATTTGTGATGTTTTTTGCCGTTTATTACTATGGATATGGTGTAGCTATGTCTGTGGCGTCCGAAAAAACATCAAGGGTAATGGAAACCCTGATTATTTCAGCAAAGCCGTCCAGGATTCTCATAGGAAAGTGCCTTGCCATGGGAGCTGTGGGACTTCTTCAGTTAGTGGGTCTTCTGGGATTTGGTTTGGGTTGTTACAGCATTCTGATGCCAGATGGATTCCGGATTCACGGCATTGAAATCAGTCTCAGCGGGTTTGGTGCAGACACCATCCTGGTACTGGTGTTGTATTTTATTCTTGGATATGCCCTTTATGCGGTACTGAATTCCGTGTGCGGTGCAGCCGTAAGCAAGGTAGAAGATTTGAATTCTGCTATGATGCCAGTATCCATCATTGTGGTGATTGGATTTTATCTGGGATATTTTACCTCTGTGGCAGGAGGAGGAAGCAATGCTCTGTCAAAATTAGCACTGTATCTTCCGATTTCTTCACCTTTTGCCGTGCCGTTTAAGATTCTTACGGGAGATATCGCGACACAGGAATTGCTGATATCTATGGGAATCCTGGCAGCAGCTATTGTTGTGGTTGCAGCACTTTCTGCAAGAATTTACAGTGCATCTGTCATGCATTACGGAAATCCATTGAAATGGAAAGACCTTCGGAAAATGAAGACAAATTAAAATTCATGTGTATCTTGGAAGCAATTTTTTCTTTTCTATTTTTTCTCCGGGAAACGGATATGCGGCGGTCTCTTTTTTGATTGCAAGGCTACAGCTTTCATGGTAGTATTATTTGGTACAGAAAGGATGTGCTGATATGAGTTCTTATGAGAGCTTTGCCAGGGTTTATGATTTGTTTATGGATAATATTCCTTATGAACAGTGGTGTGAATATCTTGCAGGACTATTGAAAGAATATGGAATCACAGATGGGCTAGTGCTGGAGCTGGGGTGTGGAACTGGAAATATTACCAGACTTTTAGCAGATAAGGGATATGACATGATTGGCGTGGATAATGCTCCAGATATGCTGGAAATTGCCATGGAAAAGAAGGAAACAGAGGGACAGGATATATTATATCTTTTGCAGGATATGCGGGAATTTGAACTGTATGGAACCGTAAAAGCTGTTGTATCCATCTGTGACAGCATGAATTATATTATAGAAGAAGAGGATCTTCTGGAGGTCTTCCGGCTGGCGAACAACTATCTGGATCCCAAGGGGATTTTCATTTTTGACATGAATACAGAGTATAAGTACAGAGAAATTCTGGGTGAAAATACCATAGCGGAGAACCGGGAAGATGCCAGCTTTATCTGGGATAATTATTATGATGAAGAAGAACAGATCAATGAATATGATCTGGCACTTTTTATTCCAGAGGAAATACAGGGAGAAACATTATACAGAAAGTATGAAGAAGTCCACTACCAGAGATCCTATTCGCTGGAAACGGTGAAAAATCTTCTGGAACAGGCAGGGATGGAGTTTGTGACCGTGTATGATGCATTTACGCACCATGCACCACAAGAAGATAGTGAACGTGTATATATCATTGCAAGAGAAAAGGGAAAATAAAGGAGAATAACATGGGAGATTATATTGTTAGAGCAACAGCAGCAAACAGCCAGATCCGTGCATTTGCTGCTACTACAAAGGAGTTAGTTGAATATGCAAGAGCCGCTCATAATACCAGCCCGGTTGCAACAGCAGCCCTGGGGCGTTTGCTTACTGCCGGCTCTATGATGGGTGTGATGATGAAGGGTGACAAGGACTTATTGACACTTCAGATTCATGCAAACGGGCCAATCGAAGGTATTACAGTGACTGCAGATTCCAAGGGAAATGTGAAGGGCTATGTGGGAAATCCCAATGTAGTGATTCATGCAAATGACAAGGGTAAACTAGACGTAGCAGGTGCAGTTGGAATCGGGTTTATGAACATTATTAAAGATATGGGATTAAAGGAGCCATACCTGGGACAGACAGAGCTTCAGACCAGTGAAATTGCAGAGGATCTGACCTATTATTTTGCAACCAGTGAGCAGGTTCCATCTTCTGTGGGTCTGGGCGTGCTGATGGAAAAAGACAATACCGTAAAACAGGCAGGCGGTTTTATTCTGCAGTTAATGCCTTTTACAGATGAGGAAGTTATCAGCAAGCTGGAAGACAATTTGAAACATGTTACCTCTGTGACAGGTATGCTGGAAGAGGGAAAGACACCGGAACAGATTCTGGAGACTTTGCTGGAAGGATTTGATATTGAAATCAATGACAGGATTCCGACACAGTTCCACTGTAACTGTAGTAAAGAAAGAGTGGAAAAAGCCCTGATCAGTATCGGGAAAAAAGAGATTAAAGAAATGATTGATGAGGGCAAAGAGATTGAGCTGAACTGCCATTTCTGCAATAAAAATTATCTGTTTTCTGTTGAAGAATTGAAAAGAATTTACCGGGAATGCAGAAAATAAGAAGACCTTAGAATAACTGAAACAGCAGTATATAGCGGGAAAGGTATGGTGGAATATGAGAGATGGATTCATCAAAGCAGCAGCCGCAGCACCGGATATCAAGGTAGCAGACTGTATTAGCAACACCCAGGAAATTATCAAAAAAGCAAAAGAAATGAGCGGAGCAGGAGCCAGGATCATGGTGTTTCCGGAGCTTTGTATCACAGGATATACCTGCCAGGATCTGTTCTGGCAGGAAACACTTCTGGAATCAGCAAAAGAGCAGCTTTTAAAGGCAGCAGAGGAATTAAAAGATGTGGAAGGGCTGATTTTTGTGGGGCTTCCGCTGGTATTTAGGGGGAAACTTTACAACACAGCAGCAGCACTTTGCAAAGGACAGATTCTTGGAATTGTACCGAAGACTTATCTGCCGAATTATGGAGAATTTTATGAGGCCAGACACTTTACTTCCGGGAAAAATGCAGAAGGTTTTATAGAGCTGGGAGGAAAGCCGGTACCATTTGGCTGTCATCTCCTTTTTACCTGTGAGGAGATGCCGGAGCTTACCGTAGCAGTAGAAATCTGCGAGGATCTGTGGGCACCAAATCCTCCAAGTGTAAAACATGCTATGTCAGGGGCTTCTGTTATAGTGAATCTTTCAGCCAGTGATGAGACGGTGGGAAAAGCAGACTACAGAAGAGCACTGGTGAAGGGACAGTCAGCCAGACTTTTGTGCAGTTATATCTATGCGGCAGCAGGAAATGGTGAATCTACCCAGGATCTGGTATTTGGTGGACAGAATCTTATCTGTGAGGATGGAAATCTTCTTGCAGAGGCAGAAATGTTCCAAAATCAGACAGTATATGGAACCTTGGATTTGCAGAAACTCCGTGGGGAGAGAAGAAGAATTTCCACCTGGGAAGAGGAAGACAGCTCCTGCTATACCAGAGTAATGTTCCATTTGCCAAAGGAAGAAACAAGGATAGAAAAAGCGTTTGATCCGAATCCTTTTGTTCCTGCCTGCCAGGGAGAAAGAGAGAAACGGTGTGATGAAATCCTTACAATTCAGGCAATGGGACTCAAAAAAAGACTGGAACACACACATTGTAAGACGGCTGTTCTTGGGATTTCAGGGGGCCTGGATTCTACCCTGGCACTTCTTGTCACAGCCAGAGCCTTTGATTTTCTGGGACTTGACAGAAGTCATATCATTGCAGTTACCATGCCGTGTTTCGGTACTACAGACCGGACCTATACCAATGCATGTGAGATGACAAGACGGTTAGGAGCAACCCTGATAGAGGTTGACATAAAGAAAGCAGTGCTTCAGCATTTCCAGGATATTGGGCAGGATTTTAACAACCATGATGTGACATTTGAGAATGCACAGGCCAGAGAACGTACCCAGGTTATTATGGATATTGCAAACCAGAAGGGCGGTATGGTAATCGGAACAGGTGATTTGTCAGAACTGGCACTTGGGTGGGCTACCTACAATGGAGACCATATGTCCATGTATGGAGTGAATGGCTCCATTCCGAAAACTCTGGTACGCCATTTGGTGAAATATTATGCAGATACCTGCGGAGAAGAAGGCTTATCCCAGATTCTTCTGGATGTACTGGATACACCGGTCAGTCCGGAACTTCTGCCTCCTGAGGACGGGCAGATTTCCCAGAAAACAGAGGATTTGGTAGGACCTTATGAGCTCCATGATTTCTTTTTGTATTATGTGCTCCGGTTCCATTTTTCTCCTTCTAAGATTTACCGTATGGCAAAAATTGCTTTTAAAGATACCTATGAGGATGACGTGATTCTGAAATGGCTGAAGAAGTTTTATTGGAGATTTTTCTCTCAGCAGTTTAAACGTTCCTGTCTGCCAGACGGGCCAAAGGTCGGAAGTGTAGCGGTTTCCCCAAGAGGTGACCTGCGTATGCCAAGTGATGCCTGTGTGCGTGTCTGGATGGATGAAATAGAGCATCTGGCATAAAAATTCAGGAGGGAATCCTATGGTAGATATTTTATTGCAGTTGATTATTTACAGTTTTCTTGGATGGTGCTGTGAGAGTGTTTACTGTTCTCTTGGGCGTGGGGAATGGATCAACAGAGGATTTTTGATAGGACCGTTCTGCCCAATCTACGGGGTAGGTGCGGTGGCAGCCCTTGCTTTTCTGAAGTTTCTTCCTCCCAGTGTGCTGGTAGTTTTTCTGGGTGGAATGGTGATTACCTCTGCCCTGGAATATGTTACGAGCTGGCTGATGGAGAAGCTGTTCAATGCCAGATGGTGGGATTATTCCAAACGTGCTTTTAATATAAACGGAAGGGTTTGTCTTCTGAATTCTACCTTGTTCGGACTGCTCTGTCTGTTTCTGTATTTTGATCTGAATCCCAGGATTGAGCATCTGCTTGGCATGTTTAACATGGACTTTAAATGGGGCTTTCTGGTGGCATTTTTCCTGTATTTTGCAGTGGATCTTGCACTGGCGGTGAAGAGTGCCCTTGGTATCAATATCCGGCTGAAAGTGCTGACGGAGATCCGAGAGGAACTTCAGGAGAAGTATGAAGAATGGAGTGCGAATGCAAAGCTGGATTTTGCCCAGTTGGAAGAAAAACTTCTTTCCTCAGATATCAAGGATGAGCTTTTGGAAAAGCTGCATGGGAAACAGAGAGAAGTGGGATTTTTCGAGCGCCGTCTTATGAAATC
Organism: uncultured Blautia sp.; assembly: GCA_900556555.1. Classification (GTDB taxonomy): domain Bacteria; phylum Bacillota; class Clostridia; order Lachnospirales; family Lachnospiraceae; genus Blautia. The sequence continues at coordinate 4,519 of USPF01000025.1, read as the reverse complement.
CTTCCCTGATATGGTAAACAGAAGCTATCCGGAACGATTAGAAGAATTGAAAAACATCTTGAAAAAGAAGAAGTTAGAGAATAAGAAATAAATAGGGTTTTCTATCCATCTGAAAAAAGAAGAAAAACCAGGCCATATTGGCAAGGTCTTTCTTCTTTTTTGCTGTGATTATTTATTCATCATATCCCTGTGGGTTCTGTGACTGCCATCTCCAGGAGTCTTCGCACATTTCTTTGATGCCAAATTCTGCTTTCCATCCTAATTCTTCAAATGCTTTGTCCGCACTTGCGTAGCAGGTAGCGATATCGCCAGGACGGCGTGGTTTGATAGAATAAGGAACTTTTACACCAGTTGCTTCCTGGAAGTTATTTACCAGGTCTAATACGCTGTATCCGTTTCCGGTACCAAGATTGTAGATGTTCAGCCCAGCGTTACCCTGCAGCTTTTTAAGAGCCATAACATGGCCTCTTGCCAGGTCTACAACGTGGATGTAATCTCTTACGCCGGTACCGTCAGGAGTATCATAATCATTTCCAAACACACCTAATTCTTTTAATTTACCTACAGCAACCTGTGTGATGTATGGCATCAGGTTGTTAGGAATTCCGTTTGGATTTTCACCGATGGTACCGCTCTTATGAGCACCGATTGGGTTGAAATATCTTAAAAGAACAATGTTCCATTCCGGATCAGCTTTCTGAATATCAGACAGAATCTGTTCCAGCATGGACTTGGTCCATCCGTAAGGATTGGTACACTGGCCTTTCGGGCATTCTTCAGTGATTGGAACAAAAGCAGGGTCTCCGTAAACAGTAGCAGAAGAAGAGAAAATCATGTTTTTTACATTGTGTTTTCTCATAACATCTACTAAGGTTAAAGTTCCTGCAATATTATTTTCATAATATTCCCAAGGTTTTGCAACAGATTCACCTACTGCTTTTAATCCGGCAAAATGAATACAGGAATCAATGGATTCTTTCTCGAAAATTTCATTTAAAGCATCCCGGTCTAAGATGTCAGCTTTATAGAAAGGAACGTGTTTTCCTGTGATTTTTTCTACTCTTTCCAGAGATACCGGGTTGGAATTGGAAAGGTTATCTAAAACAACTACATCGTATCCGGCATTCTGAAGTTCAATAACTGTGTGGCTTCCGATATATCCGGCACCGCCTGTTACTAAAATGGCCATGGTTTATGCCTCCTTTTTAGAAGAACTATATTTTTTAACAATTGCTTTCATAGTATCCAGTTTCGCTTCCATATCTTTTACTAAAGTAAACTGAGTTCTGGCACGGTCTAAGTTATGTCCTTCTCTGTGTACTTTGAAGTAGTGGTCGCCTTCCAGATAATCGGTAAGGAAACGTGTTCCGCATTCATAGGTCATGGTCATTGCACCGATTGGAAGCATTTCTAATTCGATATCAGTAAGGCTTCCCTGACATCCTTCAATGAATCCTTTGGTATATAATTCAAATAATTCCATGCTGCAGGAAACCTTAGACAAATCTTTTTCATCTTCAGCTGCTGTGCTTGCTCCGAAGCGGATAGAATCACCGAAATCGTTTACTGCAAGACCAGGCATAACAGTATCCAGGTCAATGACACAGATTGCTTTTCTGGTTTCATCATCAATCATGATGTTGTTTAATTTTGTATCGTTATGAGTTACGCGAAGAGGAATTTTCTTCTCTGCCAGCAAATCACACAGTACATGAGCAAGAGGTTCTCTGTCCAGCACAAATTTGATTTCTTCCTGAACATCTTTCGCACGGTCCATAACATCTTCATCCAGAGCTTTTTTGAATTTTGCGAAACGGTCTACCGTGTTGTGGAAGTTCACGATTGTTTCGTGAAGAGTTTCAGCCGGATAATCAGCTAAAAGTCCCTGGAAATGACCGAAAGCAACAGCACTCTGATAGAAATCTTCATTGTTTTCTACCAGGTCATAGGTAGCAGCACCTTCAATAAAGAGATAACCTCTCCAGTATTCACCTTCCTGGTCTACAAAGAAATTCTTTCCGTCTTTGGTAGGAACCAGATTCAGAGTTTCTCTTTCAGGATTTCCGCCTCTTTCGATGATTTTTTTCCGGAGCCATGCAGTAACACCGCTGACATTTTCCATTAATTCTTCAGGATTTAAAAAGATGGTCTTATTCATTCTCTGAAGGATATATCGGATTTCTTTTCCTTCGTGCTCAAAGGTTACACGGAAAGTATCATTGATATGACCGCTTCCGTAAGGAATACCTTCTACAAATGTGCCCTGAAACTGAAATGCTTCAATAACTTCTGGTCTGATCTCTGCCATTTTATTTTTCCTCCCACAGTTTTTCAGGATATAATCCCTGGTCTTTTAATGCCTGGATAGCTGCTACAACTACTGGTTTGTCTTCTTTGTAAGTAACGCCGTACCATTTATCAAGAGAAGTCAGTACCTGAACAGTTGCTTTGTCTTCTTTTAATAATTCATCTACTACGAAAGGCAGGAAGTATTCACATTTTAATGGATTCTTTTCCAGATTTTCGTTCAGGAAGTTTGCAAAGCGGTCTTTTAATTCTCCAAGGATGCTTTCTGTGAATCCCCACATATTCATGGAAACTGTGCTTCCTTCAGGAATTGTGATCCAGGTTGCACCGTCATCTTCTGTATAAGCAGCACCGCCTTCATGCTTTTCAATACGTGTTCTTTCGTTAATCTTTTCCAGATAGCCGTTTTCATCTGTTACACATACACCTCTGGCAACATGTCCGTTCTCTGTCAGAGTGTTTTCCAGTACATAACCAACCATGGTGTAGCGGTATTTGTCATCATCTTCGTGTGTGGTCAGGTAGTCATAAATCATCTTAAAGGCATGGCTTCCATAATAATCATCAGCATTGATGACTGCGAAAGGAGCATCTACAGTGCCAAGACAGCTTAAAATCGCATGCCCTGTTCCCCATGGTTTTACACGGTCTTCCGGAACAGCAAAACCTTCAGGGATGTTGTTCAGATCCTGGAATACATATTCTACATCAATGACTTTGCTCATTCTGTCACCGATAGCAGCTTTGAAATCTTCTTCGTTTTCTTTTTTGATGATGAAGACAACTTTTTCGAAGCCTGCTTTCACTGCATCATAGATGGAAAAGTCCATGATGATATGTCCCTGTTTGTCAACTGGGTCAATCTGTTTCAGTCCCCCATAGCGGCTTCCCATACCTGCTGCCATTACTACTAATACTGGTTTTTTCATTTTATTTTTCCTCCCATTCTTTCTTTTTACTGACATCTTTTTAGATATCTCTATTTTAGCAAAAACACTCAAAGATTCCTTTGCACAAAGTGATATCTTTTTGTCATTTTCTACTGAATTTCTATTACTATCTTACAAAAACAGTAAATTTTTAATAAATCCAAGTGATTCTTTTAGATAGACTAGGATAGTTGGTAGTGAAAGGCTGGATTTTTCTGGGGTTTTAAAGTATAATTAGCTTGATGTATCTGCATACTTGGAGGTGGCTTTGTTATGCATTTTAAAAGCTTGGAATTAGAAGAAATTATACAGATTCGGAAAATTGTGACTATACATTATTTTGAATATATGAATGACTATAGCTTTCCAGGAGAAAAACATGATTTCTGGGAATTTTTATGTGTAGATAAAGGAGAGGTAGATGTTATTGCCGGAGATAAGTCTTATACATTGCGTAAAGGCCAGATTGTTTTTCATAAGCCCAACGAGTTCCATACAGTAAAGGCAAATGGAAGAATTGCCCCAAATCTTGTGGTGGTTTCCTTTGAATGTGATTCTCCTTATATGAAATATTTTGAAAATCTGATTACCTGTATTGGGGAAAAAGAGAGAAATCTGATTGCACAGATTATATATGAAGCAAAGCACTGTATTTTATCCCCCCTGGATGACCCGGGAACCACAGCCATGGTCCGTAATCCAGAGGCACCCATAGGTGCAGAGCAATTAATAAAAATTTATCTGGAAAATCTGCTGATTTCTATGATACGCCAGCTAAATACAGGGGATCTGTCTTCTCCTGCCATTAAATCTATGAAACAGAAAAGCGATGCACTGGTATATGAGAAGATCGCAGCGTATCTGGAAGAACACATCCGGGAACGACTTACCATTGATGTCATTTGCAGGGAAAATCTGATTGGGAGATCCCAGCTTCAGAAACTTTTCAGAGACCAGCATCAGTGCGGGGTGATTGATTATTTTTCTCATTTGAAAATTGAGTGTGCCAAGCAGCTTATTCGTGAAAATTATCATAATTTTACCCAGATTTCAGATTATCTGGGCTATACATCTATCCATTATTTTTCACGGCAGTTCAAAAAGATTACAGGAATGACGCCGTCTGAGTATGCGTCTTCTATAAAGGCGATTTCAGACAGGCGGTAAAAGGATTTACATAAACAAGTAAGTAGAAAATGGATTTTTACGGATAGATTCCAGGTGAAAATCCATTTTGTTTTGTAAATATTAAATTATTATATTTTATATGGAATATGTACATT
>USPF01000024.1 GCA_900556555.1 uncultured Blautia sp. | reverse complement strand
CGCTCGTTTCTGTCGTTTGCGACAGCCAGTCTAGATTATCACATCTGAGCAGGTCCGTCAAGACATTTTTTGAAGTTTTTTTAACTTCTTTTTCGACAGCTTCGCTGTCAGCGGAGAAAGAGGGATTTGAACCCTCGCACGGCGCAAACCGTCTACACCCTTAGCAGGGGCGCCTCTTCAGCCACTTGAGTATTTCTCCATTGCCTGAATATTTAAGTTATTCAATTATCTGCTCTCGCATGAGCAATACTGATTATAACCCCATAGTAAGTTATTTGTCAATCTTTTTTTTACATTTTATTTACTTTCTTTTTTATTAACATACAGAGCCTGAAAAATCCTCCAGGCTCTGACTTCAAAATACTATTTTAAATTCCTTTAAAACCAAATGTAAATTTCATATTTTCTTTTGTGCTCAGTAAATATTCGTCATGTGTTCTTGCTCCCCAGGTGTCATCTCCACCAATACCCATTTGCTGCTTTGATACTCTGATTACAGTATAATGTACTTCTGGCAATTCAAATTCATGCCTTGCATTTTCCAGCTCATGTGGTGTATATGGAAGTGCTGAAAAATTCATATAATTTCCAGTAAACATAAGTCCTCTTCCTTTTTTATCGGTTACGCAAGCCCATCTCACCTCTGTTTTATTTCCACATTCCTGTGGATTCAGATATTTTGCCATGTTCTCTTCTACTTTATTTTCATAGATTCCAAGCTTAGCACCTTTACATCTATCTATATATGTTTCCTCTGGTCCCATTCCATACCATTTTACCTGATTATAATCGGCATCGACTTTAAACATGACACCAAATTCAGGCATATCTCCTAATTCCTTTACGATATCATAATTCAGAGCAGTCTCAATATAACCATCACCATAAACTGTATATACAAGCTTACACATTGCTGCCGGTGTCGTTGGCATATGGTATGTAAATGTTATCTTTACATAATCGTCTGTAACCTCTAATTCTGGATTTGTACTCTCTGGATATCTCCCCGTTCCCGGTCTCTTATGAGACAGATATAAACTTGCAATTTTCCATTGTGCATAACGTACAGGCATCAGATTTCCTTCATCATTATCTGTAGGTGTTCTCCAGAAATTAGGCTTCGGAATCATTTTCATCATTTCTACACCGCCATATCGATAAGAAACTAAGCCACCGTTGAGATATGAAAACATCACTTCAAATTCCTGACCCTTTACTCCGATATTATGTGTACTCTGAATAACTTTAAATGTTCCTTTATGTGTTGCTGGTTCTCCTTTTACTTCATAGGTTGCCTGTCCAAAAGCTACTTCATGTCCTCTTTCGGCCCATAAAGTATCTTCTTTTAGAAGGAAAGATACGGTAACTGTATATTCCCCTGGCTTTGTCTGTACAGAAATCGGAAGTTCATATTCATCTATGCTAAGAGGTTCTGTATGTGTTTCTAACACTGCATTCTTAATTACAACTCCGTCTTTAGCCAGTGTAACTCTACATTCATATACTTCTGTATTAATAAATAGATTCTTATTTGTAACTTTTACCTTATTGCATCCATCCTGAACCTGAATTTCTGCAGTAATATTCTGATAATTATATTTTACTTCCTGCATTTTAGGAGACGGATTTCTATCTTTTCCATAAACAATTCCATTACCGCTGAAATTATAATCACACGGATGATCATCGAAATCCCCGCCATATGCTTGAAATTCTCTGCCATATCTGTCTTTTTTATCAATAGACTGATCTATATAATCCCAGATAAATCCACCTTGATAAAGTGGCTCAGTATCTGTCAAATCTGTGTATTTATGCATAGCACCACAGGAATTACCCATAGCATGTGTATATTCACAGCAAATAAAAGGCTTACTTCTGTCTTTTTCCAAAAATTTCTTAATATCTTCTACTGATGGATACATCTGGCTTTCCATATCACTGGTATTATTATATCTTCTGTCATGAAAAACACCTTCATAATGAACCAGACGGGTTGGATCTTCTTTTCTATAGAACTGAGACATCTCATAAATATCTTTTCCTCCAAATGCCTCATTTCCACAGGACCATATCAGAATAGAAGGATGATTTTTGTCTCTCTGATACATAGAATTTACCCTGTCTAACATCATAGGCAGCCATTCTGGTTTATCACACGGTACTATATCTGTCCAGTCACCTGAAAATTCTGCTATATCCCAGGAACCATGAGATTCCAGGTTGTTTTCTGCAATCAAATATAATCCATATTCATCACACAAATCGTAAATCATAATATCATCCGGATAATGGCAGGTACGGATTGCATTAATATTATTCTGTTTCATCGTTATAATATCTTTTATCACATCTTCTCTATTTACCTGGCGTCCTGTAGAAGAAGAGAATTCGTGGCGGTTTACCCCCTTAAATACGATTCTTTTTCCGTTAAGAGTCATAATATTTCCCTTCATCTCAAAACGGCGGAATCCGACCTTCTGGGGGATTACTTCCATCAGGTTTTTCTCTTTGTCAAAAACTTCTATAAGAAGATCATAGAGAACAGGTTCTTCTGCACTCCATAATCTTGGATGTTCAACATTGATGATAAATGTACTTTCTTTTTCTAAGGTTTTCTTGGAGGTGTATAATATCTTTTCCCCGTCAGAAAGTGTAAGTTTTATGCTGCCTGCTGCTGTAGACTTCAGAACCACTTCCAAATCTGCCTTTGTAAAAGTATCATCCAGCAAGGTGCGGACTCTTACATCCTGCACATGTACTTCTGGAATTGTATAAAGATAAACATCTCTGTAAATACCTGAAAAACGGAAAAAGTCCTGGTCTTCACACCAGCTGCTGCTTGTCCACTTAAATACCTGGACTGCCAGTTTGTTGTTTCCATCCTTCAGATAAGGTGTTAATTCAAATTCAGAAGGCGTAAAACTATCCTCACTATATCCTACAAACATTCCATTCAGCCAAAGTGCTAATCCGCTTTCTGCCCCCTGGAATGAAATAAATACCCGTTTTCCCTGCATATGCTCTGGAACTTCAAAATATTTTACATAACTTGCAACCGGATTAAATTCTTCTGGTATTTCACCTGGTCTGATTTCTTCTTTTCCCTCCCACGGATACTGTACATTTGCATACTGAGGCAAATCATATCCTTCCATCTGTATATGGGCAGGTACTCTGATATCATCCCAAGAAAAACAGGAATATTCTTCTTTTTCAAAACCAGGAATGGTGCAATTGTAATTTTTTGCATAATGAAATTTCCATAAACCATTAAGGCTATACTTAAATGTTTCTTCTCCCCATTCCATGCTTTCCGCTGAAGAATAATATCTATGGCTTGAATGTGCTTCTTGGCAATTTTCCTTAAAATATTCTGGATTCTTTACTAATGAATAATCAAATGTTTTCATAATAACCTCCTTTATCATTTTTCAAACGTTTTTGATTTTTCTATTTTACCATTGATTGCAGACAGAATGTATGATATGTTTAGCTAAATAATATAACATTTCGAAACAGAGGAATAACATGCCTATTTATTTTAGAAACACACCTGCAAGTGAACCATTTATCTTTGACTCTGTGGGAAATCATTGGGAACAAGATCAGATGAACCGCCCTAAAGGATATCCGAAATATCACTATCTACAGACTGAAAAAGGATCTGGGATTATCGATATTCAGGGAAAACAATATACACTGAATGAAAACGAAGGACTGTTAATAGCCCCTTTTATCCGTCATTCTTATTACAGCATGACTTCCAAGTGGCTTACTTCTTTTATTACCTTTACCGGTACCATAGAAAACAGCATTGTACAGCTTCTGGATAATCGTCAGGTTATCTTTGTGGAAAAAGAACTTGGAATACAGATAGGAACTCTGATTTCTGATATCGTAAGAAAATATGAAACGCAGCCTGGTGATACCAGGGCTATTTCTATGGACTGCTATAACATACTTCTTCATTTTTCTCATGGTGTCTACACCAGAGATTTAATGAATGACCCTCTTTACAGGCGTTATGTATCCCCTGTCTTAAAAGAAATTGAATCTTCCTATCATAAAGAACTAACGGTTACTGCTCTCAGTAATATAGTTTACATAACTCCCCAATATTTATCCCGCCTATTCAGGCGGTTCCTGGGTTGTTCTGTTTACGAATATATCATTACCTACCGTATCAATAAAGCAAAAGAATTTCTCCTGGTTCATCAGCACATGGAAGTTCAGGAAATCGCAGCCCGTACCGGATTCCCGGATTCCAGCCATTTTATTGCCATGTTCCGCAAAATGACAGGAGTAACTCCTTTGGAATTTCGCAAGATTAACTAAAAAAAGTGCGATGTACAATGCTTCATCTTTTTGTACATCACACTCTTTTTTTATTTATTTTCGTACTCTGCTATCACAGCTTCAATTCTTCTTTTTACTTCTGCTGCTATTTCCACAGTTTTCATATCCTTGTACTCTTCATACAGCATTGGTTTCAGAATATGAACCTGTACTTTGATTTTTTCAATGGACTTTGTATCAAAAGACTTATAAGAGTCAATCAAAGCAATAGGAACAATAGGGCATTTCGCCTTTGTGGCACTTTTAAAGCTTCCACCTTTAAATTCATGTACTGTATTAGGATTTTTCGTTCTCGTTCCTTCCGGGAAAATCAGATAGTTTCTCCCTGACTGAACCTCTTTCGATACCTGCTGAATCACTTTCATGGACTGGCGGACATCTTCTCTGTCAATGGCATAAGCCTTCATACAAGCGAATACCTGCTTCAAAAATGGAATATTCTGCACTTCTTTCTTCATAACCACAGAAAAAGGTTTTTCACAGGTTTGCATAATTGCAAGGACATCAAATAATCCCTGATGATTGGGAAACATCATAAATCCGCTTTCTTTTGGATAATTTTCCTGTCCATGAATATCAATGACAATCCGGCCGCCTTTGATAGCTCTGCGGTCAATAAACCGCAGAAGCTCATAGCGTTCCTCTTCTGTATATTTATCTGCATGTTTCGCATAATAACATAATTTGAACCAGAATACCGGCACAAGTAAAATATTATATGCCACCATTAACAAGATTCTTTTCATGACTTATTCCCTGTCTTCCCCGTTATTCTCTACTTCTTCAGAAATCTGGCTGCTGCCATCCTCCTGAATTGGCTCTGCTTCCTGCTTTTCTGTCTGGTCTGTGTCCTGAGATTCCTCTTTTTTCTCTCTTACTTTTGCAATACTTGCAACAGTAACACCATCTTTTAAGTCCATTAATTTTACACCGGAAGTAATTCGGCCTAAAATGGAAATATCCTTACATTCCAGACGAATGACAATTCCCTCCGTAGTAATCATCATGATTTCGTTATCCTCATTTACAGCCTTCACACCGATAACATTACCAGTCTTTTCCGTAATTTTATAGCACTTCACACCTTTTCCACCACGGTTCTGGCAGGTAAATTCACCAACAGAAGTTCTCTTTCCAAGACCATTTTCTGAAACAATCAGCAGATAATCTCCCTGGCAGGTAAGCTGCATACCAATTACTTCGTCATCTTCCATCAGGTTAATACCTCTTACTCCCATGGAGACACGGCCGGTAATCCTTACATCATTTTCATGGAAACAGATACACTGTCCAAATTTTGTTACCAGAATAACATCTTTCTTATTATCTGTGAATTTTACTTCGATTAATTCATCATCTTCTCTAAGAGAAATTGCTGCAAGACCAGATTTTCTCACATTTGCGTAATCTTCAATCGGTGTTTTCTTCACAAGACCATTCTTGGTTGCCATGAACAGATAGTTGCCCTTCTTGAAATCATTGATGGCTATGACAGCGGTAATCTTTTCATCCGGCTGAAGCTGGAGAAGGTTGATAATGGCAGTTCCCCTTGCAACACGGCTTGCCTCTGGGATTTCATAAGCCTTAATCCTGTACACACGGCCGGCATTGGTAAAGAACATCAGGAAATGATGAGTTGTTGTCATCAGCAATTCCTCGATATAGTCATCTTCAATGGTAGACATACCCTTAATACCTTTACCGCCTCTGTTCTGGCTGCGGAAGTTATCTACAGTCATTCTCTTGATATATCCTAACTTTGTCATAGCAATGACAGTATTTTCATTTGGAATCATATCTTCCATGGAAATGTCGAATTCGTCATAGCCAATCGAAGTTCTTCTGTCATCCCCATATTTCTCTGCAATTGCAAGGATTTCCTGACGAATGACGTGCAGCAGCAGGTTTCTGTCTGCAAGAATTGCCTTTAACTCTCTGATTTTAATCTGTAACTCATCAAATTCCTTCTGAAGGCGGTCACGCTCCATACCGGTAAGCTGATACAGTCTCATATTAACGATTTCCTGAGCCTGCACATCTGTAAATCCAAAGGTTTCAATCAATGCTTCTTTTGCATCCTGTCTGGTCTTGGAGCTGCGGATAATGCGGATAACCTCATCAATCACATCCAGAGCTTTTAACAGACCTTCTACAATATGAGCTCTTGCCTCAGCCTTATTCAAATCATATTGTGTACGTCTGGTAACGACCTCTTCCTGATGAGCAAGGTAATGTTTTAACATTTCAGGCAGACTCATAACCTTAGGTGTATTGCCAACCAAGGCCAGCATGATCACGCCAAAGGTATCCTGCATCTGTGTATGCTTATATAACTGATTTAAAATAACATTGGCATTGGCATCTCTTCTAAGGGTAATACAGATACGCATACCTTCCCTGTTGGAGTGGTCATTAATATCTGTAATACCGTCAATTTTCTTATCCCTTACCAATTCTGCTATTTTTTCGATCAGTCTTGCTTTATTTACCATGTAAGGTAATTCTGTAACAATGATCTGGCTTTTGCCATTTGGCAGTGTTTCAATATCCGTAACTGCTCTTACACGGATTTTTCCACGGCCGGTACGGTATGCCTCTTCGATTCCTCTTGTTCCCAGGATCATGGCACCTGTAGGAAAATCCGGTCCTTTTACAATAGACAGAATCTCCTCCATAGTGGTTTCCCTCTGTTCTTCAATCTGATTATCAATGATTTTCACTACTGCATTTACAATTTCTCTCAGATTGTGCGGCGGAATGTTAGTAGCCATACCAACGGCAATACCGGAAGTACCGTTTACCAGAAGATTTGGATATCTGGATGGCAATACGGTAGGTTCTTTTTCCGTACCATCAAAGTTTGGTACGAAATCAATGGTATTTTTATTAATGTCAGCCAGCATTTCCATGGAAATTTTGCTCAGACGTGCTTCTGTATAACGCATAGCAGCAGCACCGTCACCGTCCACAGAACCAAAGTTTCCATGTCCGTCAACCAGAGGATAACGGGTGGACCAGTCCTGAGCCATATTTACCAACGCACCATAAATAGAACTGTCACCATGAGGATGATATTTACCCATGGTATCACCTACGATACGGGCACATTTTCTGTGTGGTTTATCAGGGCCATTATTCAATTCAATCATAGAATAGAGAATTCTTCTCTGTACCGGCTTCAGACCGTCTCTTACATCAGGCAATGCACGGGATGCAATAACACTCATAGCATACTCAATATAAGATTCTTCCATCTTTTTCTGCAGGTCTACTTCCTGAACTTTATCAAAAATATTTTCTTCCATTTAGGTTCTCCTTATCAGATATCCAGATTCTTAGCGTACTTGGCATTTTCTTCAATAAATTCACGTCTTGGCTCAACCTTATCTCCCATCAATGTGGTAAAGGTAAGATCCAGTTCAGAAGTAGAATCTTCATCCATAACTACACGCATCAGAATACGTCTCTCCGGGTCCATAGTTGTTTCCCACAACTGGTCTGCATCCATCTCACCTAATCCTTTGTAACGCTGGATGCTGCAGCCTTCCAGACCAATCTCTGCCAGTATCTGCTCTTCTTCTTTTTCCGTATATGCATAATAAACCTTACGGTTCTTCTCCAGCTTAAATAAAGGCGGTTTTGCCAGATACACATATCCCTGTTTAATCAGTTCCGGCATGAAACGATACAAGAAGGTCAATAGCAATGTGGCAATATGAGCACCATCTACATCGGCATCAGTCATAATAATAATCTTATGATAACGCAGCTTACTGATATCAAAATCCTCATGAATACCTGTTCCAAATGCTGTGATCATGGCCTTAATCTCATTATTGGCATAAATTTTGTCAAGGCGGGCTTTCTCTACATTGAGAATCTTACCTCTAAGAGGAAGAATAGCCTGTGTTGCCCTGCTTCGTGCTGTCTTCGCAGAACCGCCGGCAGAATCACCCTCTACAATATAAATCTCACATTTGCTTGGATCTTTGTCCATACAGTCAGCCAGTTTTCCGGGCAGAGACATTCCCTCCAGTGCTGATTTTCTTCTGGTCAGTTCTCTCGCCTTTCTCGCTGCATCTCTTGCTCTCTGGGAAAGAATGGACTTTTCAATGATAATTTTAGCAACGGATGGATTCTGCTCCAGATAAATCTCAAGCTGTGTACTTACTACATTATCCACAGCTCCTCTGGCTTCGCTGTTTCCAAGTTTCTGTTTTGTCTGTCCCTCGAACTGAGGATCTTCTATCTTCACACTAATAATCGCAGTCAGACCCTCACGGATATCTTCACCTGTCAGATTTGCATCATTTTCTTTCAGAAGCTTATTCTTTTTCGCATATTCATTAAACGTTTTTGTAATTGCGTTACGGAATCCCATGATATGAGTTCCGCCTTCCGGAGTTGTAATGTTATTTACAAAACCATAGCTGTTCTCTGTGTAAGCATCATTGTGCTGCATTGCAACTTCTACCATGACCCCGTCTTTTGTTCCCTCAAAATAAAGGATATCATCATATAACGGTGTATTACTGCGGTTCAGATACTGTACAAATTCCTTGATTCCGCCTTCATAGTGGAAAACAGCCTCTTTTGGCTCTTCCTCTCTCTTATCCGTTGCAATGATTTTCAGCCCTTTTGTAAGAAATGCAATTTCTCTGAAACGGTGTTTTAAGATATGAAAATCAAAAACTGTTTCTTCAAAAATCTCCGGATCCGGAAGAAATGTAACCATTGTTCCTTTTTTGGAAGCCTCACACTCTCCCACTACTTTTAAGCTATATACAGTTTTTCCTCTTTCATAACGCTGTCTGTACACTTTTCCATCTTGATAAATCGTTACTTCCAGCCAGGTAGAAAGTGCATTTACAACAGAAGCACCAACTCCATGAAGACCACCGGATACTTTATATCCTCCGCCTCCGAACTTTCCTCCTGCATGAAGAATGGTAAATACCACTTCAACAGCAGGAATACCTGCTTTGTGGTTGATTCCCACAGGAATGCCACGGCCGTTGTCAATAACCGTAATAGAATTGTCCTCGTTTACAAATATACGAATGGTATCACAATAGCCTGCCAATGCCTCATCTACTGCATTATCTACAATCTCATATACCAGATGATGAAGACCTCTTGAAGAAGTGCTGCCGATATACATCCCCGGTCTTTTTCTAACTGCCTCAAGTCCTTCCAAAATCTGAATCTGGTCAGCACCGTACTCTGTATTTACTTCAGTATTCATTTCTGTACTCATACATTTCCTCCTGTTTTTACATTTCCCTCAACCACTTTGAATACTTTATTCATGTGGAATTGTCTGTCAATAAAATCATCCAGCCCTGTACAGGTGATCAAAGTCTGCACCTGGCGGATACTGTTCAAAAGATAGTTTTGCCTGTTAGAATCTAATTCGGACAACACGTCATCCAGAAACAGAACCGGCATATCCTTTATAATTTTTTTAACCATATATATTTCAGACAGCTTCAGAGACAGTGCAGCAGTCCGCTGCTGCCCCTGAGAACCGTATTTTCTAATATCAATATCATTTACTTTCACACAAAGATCATCTCTGTGGGGACCAATCGAGGTCATCTTAAACCGGATATCCCGGTCTCTTCCAGAGGAAAGTTCTCCCAGGAAGCAATCTCCTTGTGTACTGGGTTCATAAAACAGCCTGATCTTTTCTTTTCCTCCAGTGATATTCCTATGTATTTCTTCTATGATGCTGTTCATTTCTTCCACAAACGCTTTGCGGCTTTCAATAATAGAAACTCCATAATTGGCAAGCTGCTCATCCCACACATCCAAAGTTCCTTTTAAAGATGGCTGAAAAGCAATATCCTTCAATAATTTATTTCTCTGGTTCAAAACCCGGTTATAGCTGGAAAGATTCGATAAATATAGCTTATTAAGTTGACATAACTCCAAATCCATAAAACGTCTTCTTTCTCCCGGGCCGCTTTTTATGATATTCAAATCCTCAGGAGAAAAAAATACAATATTCAAAATCCCAAATAATTCGCTTGCTCTTTTGATTGGAATACCATCAATTGCAATTCCTTTAGGTTTTGTTTTTTTCAAATGCATGTCAATTTTCCGGGATATCCCGTCTTTTTTCACAAACATCCGGATATGCGCTTCGTCTTGCCCGAAACGGATCATCTCTCTGTCCCTGCTCCCCCTGTGGGATTTCGTGGTTCCACACAAATAGGCAGCCTCAAGAATATTGGTCTTTCCCTGGGCATTATCACCATAAAAAATATTCGTGCCTTGATTCAGCTCCAGGGACAGTGATTCATAATTTCTGTAATTTTTCAGCTCAATAGATTCTATATACATCTTTATTTTTCAATCCTAACTTCTTCTCCATGATAGGAAATAACATCCCCGTCATAAAGTTTTCTGCCTCTCCTGGTATCCGGTTCTCCATTGACCAGAACTTCTCCGTCTTGAATCACATATTTCGCTTCAACACCGTCTTCTACCAGATTTGCGGCTTTTAAAGCCTGTCCAAGTTTTATAAATTCATCTCTTAATTTGATAATTTCCATCTTTTTCTCCTTTTAAACAGTTATCTTATCTGCTGACCGCATTAAAATTAACCGGTAAAATCAGATAGATATACTGCTGGTTTTCATCTCTGATAAAGCAGGGAGCCTTGGCATTCATCAGATAAATGCTGACTTCTTCATCGTCAATGACCTTCAAAGCATCGATTAAAAATTTCGGATTAAATCCAATCATGATATCTTTTCCTTCTTTTTGGATATCAATCTCTTCATGCATGGATCCAATCTGGGAATCAATGAAAAGTTCCATCTGTCCGTCTGAGATATTAATAATAATTGGTTTTTTATCTCCTTCTTTTACCAGAAGCGTTGCCCTGTCAATACAATCTAAAAATTCTTTTTTATTAATTTTAACTTTTGTTTCATAATCACTGGAAAGCATCTGGTCAATCTTAAAGTACTCTCCTTCTATTAAACGTGAAACAACTTTTGTATCATCAAATTCAAATAAAATATGGTTAGCAGATAAGTAAATATCTACCATATCTTCAAGTTCACCTGATAAAATCTTGCTGATCTCACTTAAAGTTTTACCAGGAACAACAACTTTACGGTCTTCGCATTCTTCTTTTAATCCAATTTTTCGAATAGAAATGCGGTGGCCATCTAAAGAAATAACACGTAACATATTATTTTCTAGCTGAAAAAGTTCCCCTGTCATTAATTTATTGTTTTCATTAACAGCAATGGAGAAAATGGTCTGACGGATAATTTCTTTTAAAGTAAACTGCGAAAGCCGTATTCCGTCTGTTTTCTCAATTAATGGTAAATAAGAAAAATCATCTCCTGATTTGCCTGGGATATTGAATTTTGCTTTTTCACAAGTAATCGTGGTCATTAATTTTTCATCTGTTTCAATTGTGACATCATTATCAGGAAGCTTTCTTACAATTTCAGAGAAAATTTTAGCATCAAGGGCAATCATTCCTTTTTCGAGAACCATACCATGAACACGGGTTTCAATGCCGAGTTCCATATCATTGGATGTAAATTTAATATCATTTGTTGTAGCATCTAATAAAATACATTCAAGTATTGGCATGGTTGTTTTACCAGGAACGGCTTTCATGACAATACTGACACTTTTCTGAAGTTCAGATTTTGGGCATATTAATTTCATGTGTGTATAACTTCCTTTCTGCGTGAAGTGGTTAAATAAAAATATAAATGAATAACAAATTCGTAGTATTAGCCGTAGGGGCTGTGAATATGTGAATAACCCTCGAAAGCCGTGAAAACACGGGATTCTTGAGTATGGATAACTTTGTGGGTTCATGTTGAATTTCAAGTGCAGGATCTGTTGATAAAAATGTGGGTTAAAAACCGTAAAAAAGTTCTTTTTGGTTTTCCACATGAAATTCACACGGTATTCACCTATGGATGTGGATAACCGGTTTATTTGGCCGGATTGATTTTCTTTTTCAGAATATCAATGATTTCTCTGGTACTGTCAGAGGTCTCCACTTCATTTTCAATTTTTGAAATACCATTCATAATCGTAGTATGATCTCTTCCTCCGAGAACCTTACCGATATTTTTTAAAGTTACTTCTGTCATATTACGGCATAGGTACATGGCAATCTGACGAGGAAATACAATTTTTGAATTCCTTTTATTTCCAATCAAGTCTGAAGCAGTGAGATCAAAGTGTTCCGCTACGATATCAAGAATGAGCTCCGGTGTAATAATACGTTTTTGATTTGGAGAAATAATATCTTTTAAAACTTTTTCAGCTAAATCCAGATTGATTTCTTTTTGCTCCAGATTTGCATAAGCCATAATCTTATTAAGGGAGCCTTCCAGTTCACGGATATTTGATTTTACATTTTTCGCTATATATTCAATGACTTCGTCATCAATTTTGTATCCATCCAATTCTTCTTTTTTACGGAGAATTGCCATTCTTGTTTCATAGTCAGGAGAGGAAATGTCAACAATAAGACCCCATTCAAAGCGGGAACGGAGCCGGTCTTCCAGGATTTCCATATCTTTCGGTGGTTTATCAGAGGAAATGACAATCTGTTTTTTTGCACCGTGAAGAGAGTTAAAGGTATGGAAAAATTCTTCCTGTGTAGATTCTTTTCCTATAATAAACTGAATGTCGTCGATTAAAAGTACGTCAATATTCCGGTATTTTTCACGGAATTTAGACATAGTAGAATTATTACCATTACGGATAGAATCAATCAGTTCGTTGGTAAAATATTCACTGGTTACATACAATACCTTGGCACTTGGATTTTTTTGAAGTATAAAATGTGCGATGGAATGCATCAAGTGAGTCTTTCCGAGACCAACACCTCCATAAATAAAGAGAGGATTATAAGCTTCTCCTGGGGATTCGGCCACGGCTACAGATGCTGCATGAGCCATTTTGTTATTATTACCTACTACAAAAGTATCAAAAGTATAGCGCGGATTTAAGTTTGCTTTTTCAATATTTTCATTTAAGCTCACAGGAGCAGCCAGAGCAGGCTGCGGTGTCACTTCTTCTTTGATTTCTTCCGGTAAAACCAGAGAAATTTCAAAATCCTCGCCAGTTGTCTCAGCAATAGCTACTTTCAGCGGAAGAATATACTTCTTATTAATATAGCTAAGGGCCATACTGCCATTGGTAACAATGATCGTAACCACATTTCCCTCTACCTTGTAAACCTTCAAAGGTTCCAGCCAGGCGGAATAGGAAACATCAGAAACATCATGTTCAATTTTTATCATATTTAAAATATCTGACCATTTTTCCTGTATTATGTGCATTTTCAATTCTCCTAATTTGTATTATATCCCGTTTTAGAACACAAAAAATATATGATTGACTGATTTGCTCATTCAATCATAGGTAAAAAAATGTATTATTATCTATATAATATAATAAAAACGGTTTTTAAGCAATGAAAAAATAAAGAAACTATGTGGAAGAATAATTGCGTTCGTATTTTGTATAATGTGGTTATGTGGACAAGTAAAAGGTACACATTATATCATAGGAAGAGATTTTTCCTTTATGTGAAAAATTTGACAAAAAAAGGACTGTGGGGGTATGTGGATAAAGGAGTGTGGATAGTGAGGATATATTCTGTGGAAAGAATAGTGAAAAATCGGGAATGTGGGTAGTGTGTATAACAATAAAAACATTACCCACAGGTCGAAACCCGTTGAAAAATAAGGATTTTTTAGAAATTCTGATGAAAGAATGTGAATATATAGGGAAAGTTATCCACAAATTATCCACATTTTGTGGATAACCACAATTGGGGATAAAAATGTGAATAACTATGTGTATAATAAAATGGATAAAAATAGTTAATGAGAGAAATCCACATAGAGCAGGTGAATGTAAAGTGGATAGAAAGTGGATAATCATTTAAAGGGAAAATAGTTACAAAAAAGCCGGAAAATAAAAGAAATACTTGACGAAAGAAAGGTTTGTGAATATAATTGAAATGATGTTTTCTATCATGCATAACTAGAAGTGACATCTGAATAAAAATATCGGAAGATGTCCATATAATATAAGGGAGGTGCCTTGAATATGAAAATGACATTTCAGCCTAAGAAAAGACAGAGATCCAAAGTTCATGGATTCAGAGCTAGAATGAGCAGTGCTGGCGGAAGAAAAGTTTTAGCTGCTAGAAGAGCTAAAGGAAGAAAAAAATTGTCAGCTTAAAGAGAAAAAGATTACAGTTTAAGACCGCAGATATGTGGTCTTTTTCTTCTCTTTACGAAAAAGGATAGATTATGAAATATTCGGAATCATTAAAAAAGAACAGCGATTTTCAACTGGTTTACAGAAGAGGAACATCATTTGCTAATCGTTATCTGGTTATGTATCGTATGGAAAACCAGTTGAATCGTAATAGAATAGGTATATCCGTCAGTAAGAAAGTCGGTAACAGTGTAGTAAGACATCATTTGACCAGGTTAATCAGGGAAAGTTACCGCCTCAATGAGGAAAAGTTTTGTTGTGGATATGATATTGTAGTTGTTGTCAGAGTGAATGGAAAGAAACAGGGATTCCATTCTCTGGAGAGTGCCCTGCTTCACTTAGGGAAACTCCATAAAATTATGAAAAGTGAAGAGAACGAAAAAAATCATGAAGAAAATATTGATTAAATTAATCAGAATTTATCAGAAGTATTTGTCTCCTCTTAAAAGTACACGTTGTCCATATATACCAACGTGTTCTCAGTATGGATTAGAAGCAATCGAAAAATACGGTGCTCTAAAGGGGAGTCTTTTGGCTGCATGGAGAATTTTAAGATGTAATCCATTTTCAAAAGGCGGCTATGATCCTGTGCCGTAAAAATAAAAAGATGAGGTGACAAAGTAAGAAGGAGGATACAGATTTGGGTGTGTTACTAACGAAAAGTACAATGCCAATCGTCAACTGGGTTGCTGAAGTAATGGGCTGGCTGATGAATGGCATTTATAGTATCGGAGTTCATAATTTGGGCTTATGTATCATTATTTTTACAGTTATTATTTATGCCTTTATGACTCCGCTGCAGATTAAGCAGCAGAAATTTGCAAAAATGAACGCAGTTATGAATCCAGAACTGCAGCGTATTCAGAAGAAATACAGAGGGAAAAAAGACCAGGCTTCCCAGATGAAAATGCAGGAAGAAACCATGGCTCTTTATGAAAAATATGGTGTTTCTCCTACAGGAAGCTGTCTGCAGATGCTGATTCAGATGCCGATTTTCTTTGCATTGTATCAGGTTATTATTAAGATTCCGGGATATATCGGCGGAATCAGACACGTATTTGATGAAGCAGTTGTTCATATTACACAGGTTAGTGGTTTCTCAGAAATCATTCAGACTTTTGTACAGGATAATAAGATTAAAAACGCATATATTCCCCTTTCAGGAGAGTTAAATAACAATCAGATTATTGACTTTTTATATGCTTTATCACCATCTCAGTGGGATAAACTGGCAGATTTGGACAAGTTCCAGGGCTTTGAGCATATTCTGGAACAGGCAGCAGAAAAACTTCATCCTATGCAGAATTTCCTTGGGCTGAACATTGCAGATAACCCATGGGCTTTGATTCAGTCAGGATGGTCTTCCCATCAGTATCTGCTTATCTTAGCAGCTGTTTTAATCCCTGTTTTAGCGTGGGGTACTCAGGTATTGAACATGAAGCTGATGCCATCTGCATCAAATGGTAATAACAATGGCGGAAACGCTCAGATGGAAGCTACCATGAAGAGTATGAACTTGTTTATGCCTTTATTTACAGCATTTATCTGTTTCACATTCCCTGTTGGTATTGGTATTTACTGGATCATCGGTGCTGTTATCAGAAGTATCCAGCAGTTAATTATTAACAGACATCTGAACAATATGGATATGGAAGAATTCATCAAAAAGAATAAAGAAAAGATGGATAAGAAGAGAGCGAAAAAGGGTATTACTTCCCAGAATATCAGTGAATATGCCAAGATGAATGTCCGGAATATTCAGGAGCCTCAGAGAAAAACCATTGCAGAAAGAAGCAATTCTGTTCAGAATACGTCTGGTTATAATACTTCTGCACCGAAGACAAAACCAGGAAGTCTTGCATCTAAAGCGAATATGGTAGCAGCGTTTGATGAGAAGAACAAAGGAAAAAAGAAATAAAAGTAAGGGGGAACAGACATGGAATTTAGAGAGTTTTCCGCAAAGACAGTAGACGAAGCGATTACAAAAGCAAGTCTTGAGTTTGAAACATTTAGTGAAAACCTTGAAATAGAAGTGATTTCTGAAGGTAAATCAGGATTTTTAGGCTTTGGTGCAAAACCGGCAATTATAAAAGTACGGAAAAAAGAAGCATCAGAACAGCTTGAAACACCAGTTGAAGAAGAAAAGAAAGAAGAAGCTGCGGCACAGGAAATTCCTAAAACAGCTAGAAAAGAAACTGTAAAAGAACAGAAAAGAGAAGCTGTAAAAGAGCCTAAAAAAGAGGTTAAAAAGGAAGTTAAAAGAGAAGTAAAAAAAGAAACAGAGCAGCCAAAGGAAGAGAGAAAAGTTGTAGAAAGAAGTCCTGAAGAAGTTGCTGAAATGAAGGCAGAGGCTGAGAAGTTCTTAGGCGGTGTGTTCAAAGCAATGGAGCTGGAAGTAGAAATTAAGATGGACTACAAAGCAGAAGAAGGAAATCTTGATATTGAATTTGTAGGACACGATATGGGTATTCTTATTGGTAAGAGAGGCCAGACACTTGATTCTCTTCAGTATCTGACAAGCCTGGTAGTGAACAAAGGCAGACAGGGCTATGTCCGTGTTAAGTTAGATACAGAGGATTACAGAAACAGAAGAAAAGAAACATTGGAAAATCTGGCAAGAAGTATTGCTTACAAAGTAAGAAAAACCAGAAAAACAGTTTCTCTGGAACCAATGAATCCATATGAGAGAAGAATCATCCACTCTGCACTTCAGGGTAACCGTTATGTAGAAACTTACAGTGAGGGAAATGAGCCTTACCGTCATGTGGTTGTGAAGTTAAAGAACAGATAAAGTATGAAACACTAAGACATATTATTCTAGGTGAAAGCGTGAATAATAAGGGATTCCTTTTGCACTTTTGCCTGGAATTTTTTCTTATCCAGTAAAAAAGGAGAAGCATATGAATGATACCATTGCGGCTGTAGCAACAGCCATGACTGCGTCTGGCATTGGAATTATACGTATCAGCGGCCCGGACAGCAGGGCAATCACAGGGAAAATCTACCGCTCGAAAGGCGGAAAAAAGAGAATAGAAGAGGTACCTACCCATACGATAAATTATGGTTTTATATGGGATGGGGAAGAGATGATCGATGAGGTTCTGGTCATGGTCATGGACGGGCCAAGGAGCTACACAGGGGAAGATACAGTGGAAATAGACTGCCACGGTGGTGTTCTGGCAATGAAAAGAGTGCTGGAAACAGTAGTGAAATATGGTGCCAGACCTGCAGAGCCAGGGGAATTTACAAAACGTGCATTCCTAAATGGAAGAATAGATTTGTCACAGGCAGAGGCTGTAATTGATGTAATTAATGCAAAAAATGAATATGCTTTGAAGAGTTCTGTAAGCCAGTTAAGAGGAGCCGTACAAAAGGTTATTCGTGAAATAAGAGAGCAGATTATCTATCAAATAGCATATATAGAATCAGCACTAGATGACCCGGAACATATCAGTATTGATGGATACGGAGAGCGTTTGCAAGAAGAAACAGGTGCTATCAAAGAAAAAATAAACAGGCTTTTAGATACAGTAAAAGAAGGAAAACTCATGAAAGAGGGAATCAAAACTGTTATTGTTGGAAAGCCAAATGCAGGTAAATCTTCACTGCTTAATATTCTGGTAGGAGAGGAAAGAGCCATTGTAACAGACATTGCAGGAACCACCAGAGATATACTGGAAGAGACGATTGTTTTACATGGAATTTCCCTGCGTATGATTGATACAGCCGGTATCAGAAATACAGAAGATGTAGTGGAAAAAATAGGTGTAGGAAAAGCTATAGAGTACGCAAAAGATGCAGATTTAGTCTTGTATGTAGTGGATGCTTCTATACCATTAGATGAGAATGACAGAGAGATTATTAAGCTTTTAGAAGATAAAAAAGCTGTGATAATTTTAAATAAAACAGACTTAAAACAGGTGGTTGAAGAGAGAGATTTAAGAGAGTTGGCGGACCATCCTGTAGTGTCAATTTCTGCAAAAGAAGAAGAGGGAATTGATCGTCTGGAACAGCAGATTAAAGAGATGTTTTTCGAAGGAAATCTGACGTTTAATGATGAAATTTATATCACAAATGTACGCCATAAAGCAGCCTTAGAAGAAGCAAAAAGAAGTATTCTTTTGGTGGAAGACAGCATTGAAATGGGGATGCCGGAGGACTTTTATTCCATTGATTTAATGAATGCATATGAAGCTCTTGGAAGTATTATTGGAGAGGCTGTAGGAGAAGATTTGGTCAATGAAATTTTCTCAAAATTCTGTACTGGAAAATAAAAATAGAAAGGAAGCCAAAGAGAAATGAACGTATTAGAGGAAAAATATGATGTGGCTGTGGTAGGGGCAGGTCATGCGGGATGTGAGGCAGCACTGGCATGTGCCCGTCTGGGTCTGGATACTATTATGTTTACAGTTAGTGTAGACAGCATTGCTCTTATGCCTTGTAATCCCAACATAGGAGGCAGCTCCAAAGGGCATCTGGTGAGGGAAATTGATGCCCTTGGCGGAGAAATGGGAAAGAATATAGATAAAACATTTATCCAGTCAAAGATGCTGAATGTATCAAAAGGACCTGCTGTCCATTCTCTTAGAGCACAGGCAGATAAACAGGCATATACCAGAGAAATGAGAAATACTCTGGAAAATACAGAGCATCTTACAATTCGCCAGGCAGAAGTAACAGAGATTCTGGCAGAGGAAGGAAAAGTAACAGGAGTTAAGACTTATTCTGGTGCAATCTATCATGCAAAAGCAGTTGTTCTTTGTACAGGAACTTATTTAAAAGCCAGATGTATCTATGGAAATATCAGCAATTATACAGGGCCAAATGGACTTCAGGCTGCTAATTATCTCACAGAATCTTTGAAGAATCTTGGAATAGAAATCTACCGTTTTAAGACAGGTACTCCGGCAAGAATCGACAAAAGAAGTGTTGATTTTTCTAAGATGGAAGAACAGTTTGGTGATGAAAGAGTAGTACCGTTTTCTTTCTCTACAAATCCGGAAGATGTACAGATAGACCAGGCTTCCTGCTGGCTTACCTATACGAATGAGAAGACCCATGAAATCATCCGGGCGAACCTGGACAGGTCTCCTTTATATTCAGGAATGATAGAAGGAACAGGACCAAGATATTGTCCTTCTATTGAGGATAAAGTGGTTAAATTTGCGGATAAAAACAGACATCAGGTATTTATCGAACCGGAAGGATTATATACAAATGAGATGTATGTAGGAGGTATGTCAAGCTCTCTTCCGGAAGATGTCCAGTATGCCATGTACCGTTCTGTAAAAGGTCTGGAGAATGTAAAAATCGTGAGAAATGCATATGCGATTGAGTATGACTGTATCAACGCAAGACAGCTATATCCAACTCTGGAATTTAAGAATATTAAGGGGTTATTTTCAGGCGGCCAGTTTAATGGAAGTTCCGGATATGAAGAAGCAGCAGCACAAGGCTTAGTTGCAGGTATCAATGCAGCCATGGAAATTTTAGGAAAAGAGCAGATGATTTTAGATCGTTCAGAATCCTATATTGGTGTCCTAATCGATGATCTTGTGACAAAAGAAAACCATGAGCCGTACCGTATGATGACGAGCCGTGCAGAATATAGATTGTTGCTTCGTCAGGATAATGCGGATTTAAGGCTTAGAGAAAAAGGATACCAGGCAGGGCTTGTAACAAAAGAACAGTATGATTACATTCAGTGGAAGAAGGAAAAAATAGAGGAAGAAGCAGAACGTATGGAGCATGTTCATGTAGGGGCAGTGCCTGAGGTTCAACAGCTTCTGGAACAGTATGGAAGTACACCTTTGAAGAATGGAATTTCTCTTGCTGATCTAATCAGAAGACCAGAATTAAGCTATGATATTGTGGCTTGCCTGGATAAAAAAAGACCGGAATTACCAGATGATGTAAGAGAACAGATTAATATTAATATTAAATATGATGGCTATATTAAAAGACAGTTGAAACAGGTAGAAAACTTCAAGAAATTAGAAACAAAAAAACTTCCTGAGAGCCTTGATTATGATGAAATCAGCGGCCTTCGTATAGAGGCAAAACAGAAATTAAAGGCTTACAGACCAGTTTCTATTGGACAGGCTTCCCGTATTGCAGGAGTATCTCCGGCAGATATTTCAGTGCTGCTTGTCTACATGGAAAGTTATAGAAGGAGATAAATATGGAGTATGATTTAAAGATGCTGGAAGACGGATGCAAAGAGTATGGAATCAGTCTGACAGATGATCAAAAGAGACAATTTATCCAGTATTTTGAGCTGCTGGTTGAATGGAATAAGGTGATGAACCTTACAGGAATCACAGAGTTCCAGGAGGTGATGCAGAAGCATTTTCTGGATAGTTTATCCATTGCAAAAGCCGTAGATATGGAGCAGATTCATAGTTGTATCGATGTGGGAACCGGAGCTGGATTTCCCGGAATTCCACTAAAAATAGCGTTTCCGCATATCAAAGTAACACTTTTAGATTCTCTGAAAAAAAGGTTAAATTTTCTGGATGAAGTGGTCCGGGAATTGGGTCTTCAGGGAATTGAGACAGTACACGGGAGAGCAGAAGATGCTGCGAGAAAACAGGAATACAGGGAACAGTATGATTTGAGTGTCTCAAGAGCAGTATCCCGTCTGGCAGCTTTATGCGAGTATTGTATGCCATATGTGAAGGAAGGCGGTGTATTTGTCTCCTATAAGTCCGGAAAGGCTTCAGAGGAGCTTATAGAGGCTCAGAAAGCCATTTCAGTCCTGGGAGGGAAAGTGATGAAGGAAGAGGACTTTAAGCTCTATGGAACGGATATGGACAGAACACTGCTGGTTATTCAGAAAGTGAAAAACACACCAAAGAAATATCCGAGAAAAGCCGGAACACCGGCAAAAGAGCCTATTTTGTAAAATAGAAAATAAAGATAAAAACAATAAATAAGACTGCTGTAGAAAGTGATTATTAGAAACAGAGGTACGTTTTGAGTGTCACTTTCCACAGCAGTCTTTTTTCACAGAAAAAACACATAGTTATCTTATTTTTATCACATTTTTTCCATAAAATAGAAAAGTGAGAATAATATTTAAAGGAGGGACTATTTTGATTGAAGTAAGAAATCTTGTAAAAAAATATGGAAATCATGTGGCTGTGGATCATTTGAATTTTACAGTGGAAAAAGGTAAAATTTACGGTTTTCTTGGACCAAATGGCGCTGGAAAGTCTACTACCATGAATATGATAACAGGATATATTGCGTCAACAGAAGGTGATATTCTCATAGACGGACACAATATATTAGAAGATCCGGAAGAGGCAAAAAAGAGAATTGGTTATCTGCCGGAAATACCGCCTTTATATCAGGATATGACAGTAAAAGAATATCTGGAGTTTGCAGCAGAGTTAAAAGCGGTTCCGAGAGAAAAGAAAAAATCAAACATAGAAGAAGTTATGTCAACCATAAAAATCGAAGATGTGAAGAACCGTCTGATAAAAAATCTGTCTAAGGGATATAAACAGAGAGTAGGGCTGGCACAGGCGTTACTGGGATATCCGGAAATTATTATCTTAGACGAACCCACAGTGGGACTGGATCCCAAGCAGATTATAGAAATTCGTGATCTGATTAAAGGTCTGGGAAGAAAGCATACGGTAATCCTCAGTTCTCATATTCTTTCAGAAGTCAGTGCTGTGTGCGACCATGTACTCATTATTGATAAAGGAAGGCTGGTGGCCAGTGATTCACCGGAAAACCTCAGCAAGCTTATGGCAGGAGATAATTCTCTGGAGCTTACCATAAAAGGAAGGGAAGAAGATATTCGGAAAGCCTTTGATATGGTAGAAAATATCCAGGAAGTTATCTATCATGATTCCCTTGTGAAAGGAGCATGTGATGTTACTGTCAAAGTATCAGGAGAGCAGGATATTAGAGAAAATATATTTTTTGCCCTTGCAGAAATGAAGTGTCCGATTCTGAAAATGCAGCCTGGCAATATGAGCCTGGAAGAAGTGTTCCTGAAATTGACGGATGATGCTAAGAAGGATAGAGCAGTAGAAATAGATTCTGAAATATTCGAAGAGGAAGGAGAATAGGGTGTTATGCTGGCAGTGTATAAAAAAGAATTGAGGAGTTATCTCACTTCTATGGTAGGATATGTGTTTATTGCCTTTATTTTATTGATTCTTGGCATTTATTTTACGGCATATAATTTGCAGTATGGAAGCCCTGATTTTGGAGTCACATTAAGTTCCGTGACATTTTTATTCTTGATTATCACACCTGTATTAACTATGCGAATTTTGGCGGAAGAGAAGAAAAACAGGACAGATCAGATTCTTCTTACAGCACCTATAGCAGTCTGGAAAGTTGTACTTGGGAAATATCTCAGCATGATTACCATTTATCTGATTCCTGTTGCTGTTAGTAATCTTTATCCTCTGATTATGGGAAAATATGGAGCGGTATCTTATCCTATGGCATATACAGCAGTTCTTGGATTTTTCTTTTTGGGATGTGCACAGATAGCGGTGGGATTGTTTTTATCTTCTGTGACAGAAAGCCAGATTATCGCTGCGGTACTTACGTTTGGAGTGCTGTTCTGTAGTTTTGTTATGGATGGAATTGCCGGTTTCTTTTCAGATACGGCTCTCACATCCATGTTGACGGTCTTAATCCTTGTGATTCTTCTTGCAATGGTGATTTATCAGATGACAAAAGATGTGATTCTTTCTTCCATTGTAGGAATTGGCATGAGTGCCGTTGTAGTGATTCTTTATTTTATAAAATCATCTCTATTTTCAGGGCTGATTCAGAAAGTATTAGATTTATTTGCTATTGTAAATCATTTTGATAATTTTGTAGGCGGTATTTTTGACGTGACAGGTGTTGTTTATATGTTTTCCGTTATCTGTATTTTTGTTTTCTTGACGATTCAGTGCATAGAAAAACGCCGTTGGAGCTGATAGTTCATTGGAACAGAAAGGATTGCAGATATGAAGAAAATGAATTTAAAAGATAGAATAAATTTCAAAAAAATAATAGCAGACAGCAGGGAAAAAAGAAGAAAGAATAAAAAAGTGTTAAGGCATGGTTCTTATAGCATGGCTGTGACGGGAATTGTGATTGCCAGTGTGGTAGTGCTGAACTTGGTGGTGCAGGAACTCCCTTCTAAGTTCCGGGAAATTGATTTAAGCAGCCAGAAACTCTATACTATTGGGGAACAGACCGGAAAAATACTGAAAAAACTGGATAAAGAGGTACAAATGTATTGGGTTACTCAGGACGGAACGGAGA
The DNA here is from genome assembly GCA_900556555.1 of uncultured Blautia sp. Lineage (GTDB taxonomy): Bacteria > Bacillota > Clostridia > Lachnospirales > Lachnospiraceae > Blautia. Next base: position 8,548 of record USPF01000024.1, on the reverse strand, counting down.
GCAGTGATATCGAAAAACTTCTGGAAAGATACGAAGAGGGAAGTAAACATATTCAGATTGAGAAAAAAGATCCGGCCGTGAATCCCGCTTTTGTATCACAATATACATCAGATAATATCAGCAATAATAGTGTTATCGTTGTTTGCGGAGATAAGAGCAAGGTTGTAGATTATTCGGATATGTATGAGACAGCCATTAATTATAATACGTATTCCCAGCAAGTGACTGGATTTGACGGTGAAGGACAATTAACCAGTGCTATTAATTATGTGATTTCAGAAAATATGCCTGTTCTTTATACCTTGGAAGGGCATGACGAAGCTGCCATGAGTGAAACCATGAAAGAGACTATACAAAAAGCCAATATTGATATTCAGTCCCTGAATCTCCTGACAGAAGAATCTGTGCCGGAAGATACAGGGTGTCTTTTCATTTTTGCACCGGCAAAAGATTTGAGCGAGGAGGAGGCAGATAAAGTACTCTCATATTTGGAAAATGGAGGAAAAGCCTTCATTGTATCAGATTATACAAACGAAGATATGAGTAATTTTAATAGAATTTTGGAAAATTACGGTGTTCGACCTGAAAATGGAATTGTTTTTGAGGGATCTTCTAATCATTTTGTGTCTCAAAACCCGTATTATCTTCTTCCAAATATTGAAAATAATGAAATTACAGCAGAATTATCCGCCCAAAGCCGTTATGTACTTGCAGCTATGGCACAAGGGATTTGCCAGATAGAAAACGTGAGAGACAGCTTGCAAATAAGCAGTATTCTTAGAACCTCAGACAGTGCTTACTCCAAAACCGATTTAGAGAATATGGAAAGTGTTGAACAGGAAGAAGGAGACGTTCAGGGACCATTTGACTTAGGTGTTATGATCACTGAAAAAGTAAAGGAAGATAAAGAGACTCAGATTGTTTATTTTGCAGCACAGACTATTTTTGATGATTCAGCAAATGCAATGGTTTCCGGTACCAATTACGAATTGCTGGCAGCTTCTCTTGGCTGGATGTGTAATACAGACGAAATAAACACAGTATCTATAGCAAGTAAGTCTTATGATACAACCAGTCTTGTAATTCCGGCATCTGATGCAAATTTCTGGAGTGTTTTTGTGATAGTGATACTTCCTTTAAGTGTGCTGGCACTGGGATTTGGAATTTGGATGAAGAGGAGAAAACAATAATATGGGTAAAGATAAAAAGGGACTGATGGTTGCTTTCCTTGTATTATTTCTTTTGCTGGGGGTTTATTTTCTTTTGAAATCTTTGAATCTGGAAGAAGAGCCTGAGACGGCAAATGCGGTGAAAACGGTGTTCGAAATGAATGCGGAAGATATCTCAGAAATACAAATAGAATATGATGGAAACAGTTATACATTTTCCCATGGAGATGACAAATGGAGTTACGAAGAAGATGAGCTGTTTCCTCTTAGTGAGGCAGCAGTGCTGGATATTGTGTCAGGTGTGACCTCTGTGGAGGCTTCCAGAGAACTTGATGATCCGGGAGAACTTAGCGAATATGGGCTTGATAATCCTGTGGTTCAGGTTCGGGTGAAAGATACAGGGGGAAAGGAAGTACTACTGAAATTTGGAAACGACAATGAATCTTTGGGAAGCAGCTATATGAAAAAAGATGAAGAAAAAACAGTGTATTTGGTAGATTCTTCTGTTAAAGAAAAATTTTGCAGGGATATCAGTGATTTAGCTGAAAAAGAAGAAATTCCTTCCATTTCCTCGTCAACAATTCAAAAAGTAGAGATCACACAAGAGAAAAATACAAAAAGTATAGAAAAAGACGAAAGTGCTGAGACGGGATGGACATACAAAGTAGCTGATAATGGAAAAGAAATTCTTTCAGAAGCAGTAGATGGTTCAAAGGTAAATAGTTTCATGAACAATTACACTGGGCTTGCATGGCAGGAGTTTGTTTCTTATGATCTTCAGGATTTGACTAAATATGGATTAGATAATCCAATAGCAATCACCATAAATTATCAGGTGACAGAAACGGAAGAAACAGATGAATCTGAAGAGGCAGAAGAAAAAGAAGAAACGAAAGTGGACAAACAGGAAATATTTTATATAGGAAACCAGGACGAAAACGGAAATTATTATGCAATGTTAGAAGGTGGAAACTATGTGTATAAGCTGTCAGCTTCTTCTGTAAAATTGATGCTATCTTTAGATATAGATAGTTTGGCAAGTTCTCTGGTGGCAGATTATTCTTTTGCTGATTTGGATAAGGTAACCTTTATCAGAAACAATCAGACATATGTGGCATCAAAAAAGACTGATGATTCAGAGGAACAAAAATATTACTTGAATGATAAGGAAATTGATAAAACTCTTTTCAGTGATTTTTATTCGGAAGTAACCAGTATGGAATGGCAGACCAGAGAGACTCAGGTAAAAACAGAAAATAATTCACCAGATATGATGGTTACTTTTGAAAAAGAAGGTGGTTTAAATGTCACGGTGAATTATTATCCGTATGATTCAAATTTTTATTTGGTTATTGATTCCAAAGGAAATACTGTGTTGGTAAATAAAATGAAAGTAAAACAGATGCTGGAATCATTCGACGCTATGGTGGAAGGGTGGAATCAATAAAAATGTTTCACGTGAAACATTTACACATAAAAGGGTTGGTGCGTTTTATTACACCAACCTTTTTCTTTATAAATAGATATTTAAAATTTCTAAGAATTTTCCAGGAGTTTCTAATTGTGGTAAATGTTTTGCGTGTTTTAACATACAGGATTCAATAGCTGGATTGCAGGTTGTATAAGACTCTGCAATCTTTTCAGAATCTGTTTCTCCCTCACAGTAGAGAATCGTAACGCTCTGATTAATTTCTTTTAATGCGTGAGTGATGTTATTATTTGTATAGCCGGCAACGAGGCTGGAAAGTAAAAACTTGGAATTACTGAGGCTCTTGTGAGCCGCTTCGTAATAAGTGTCAACCATCTCAGGAGTGACACTGAAAGGATTGTATAAATACTTTTCTATGAATAAAAGCTGTATATTGCTTTGGCATGTTTTTATATTGTAAATCAAGGTTCCGAAGATAGGAAATTCTAAAATAAATTTGTATAATTTGCTTCGTTTGCTTGGAACTTTATTTAAACTTGCCAGAGAAGGTGGATTAATAAGGATGATCTTGCTAATAAATTCTGGATTTGTATAACTAGCCAGAACAGTAAAAGAACCTGAGTATCCACTAGCTATAACGTCAGCTTTTTCACCGATAACATTTTTAATAAAGTCAGCAATCAACTGAACATATAAATAGTTTGTGTATGTGATTCTTGGCTTTTCAGAACGGCCGCATCCTAATAAATCAATGGCATAGACAGTATGGGTTTCTGCTAATTCATTGACGACTTTATTCCATTCATAAGCAGAACTATAAACAGTTAAATCATGAATCAGGAGAACAGGAGAACCATGTCCTTTTTTCTTATAATAAACTTTGCCAAAACGCCAATTATAATAGTTATCTGCTGAGGATTTTAACAAGTTCTTGAGAACAGCAGTTGCGAAAACTAAACGGTTAATCACATAAATAATACCAGTTGCTAATGCAAAAAGTATGCTTGTGGTCAGTAATTTATGCTTGTTTTTTTTCATATTATGGCGAACCTCCTTATAAATGAAAGATACTATTATTATAATGCATTAAGAAAGATTATACAAGAAAAGAAATTATAAAGAATTTACAGAAAGTATTCAAATGTTTCACGTGAAACATTTTATATGTACTTATAAAAAACATAAATCTATGTTTCACGTGAAACATTGCTATGGAAATAGATTTAGAAAGGTGCTATAATTGTTGTTGTACCAAAAATGGATTTTATATTTTTATAAGGGGAAATTTAAGTGGGAAGAATTATTGCAATTGCAAACCAAAAGGGCGGAGTAGGAAAATCTACTACGGCCATTAATCTTTCTGCATGTCTGGCAGAACAGAATCAGAAGGTTTTGCTTATTGATATCGACCCGCAGGGAAATACAACCAGCGGAGTGGGTGTCGATAAAGACAATACAGAAGAAACACTATATGAATTATTAGTGGGAGCGTGTGAATTAAAGGATTGCATCATAGAAAACGTATATGAGAATCTATCTTTAATTCCGTCAAATGTAAACCTGGCAGGAGCAGAAATTGAATTGGTAGGTATAGAAGGAAGAGAGTATCTGCTGAAAAATCAGATTGATACGATTAAAGAAAATTATGACTATATTATTATGGATTGCCCACCTTCTTTAAATATCTTGACTATTAACGCTATGACTACAGCGGATTCTGTTTTAGTGCCAATCCAGTGTGAATATTATGCTTTGGAGGGGCTTACACAGCTTATACATACCATAGAACTTGTACAGGAAAGATTAAATCCTGACCTGGAAATAGAGGGGGTAGTATTTACCATGTACGATGCCAGGACAAATCTGTCATTACAGGTAGTGGAAAATGTAAAGAGTAATTTGAATCAGTCTATTTACAAAACAATTATACCAAGAAATGTCCGTTTGGCAGAGGCTCCAAGCTATGGTATGCCTATTAACATATATGACACCAGATCAGCGGGAGCAGAAAGTTACAGACTTTTAGCAGAAGAAGTTATGAACAGGGGGGATGAAGAATGACACCGAGAAAAGGTGGATTGGGACGAGGGTTAGATGCTATGATAAGCGAAACAGCTAAAAACCCCAGAACTTCCCCGAAAAAAACAAATTCAAAGAAAACTGCGAAACAGGAACTTCAAGAAAAAAAAGAAGAAGGTACAGTTTTTACTGTAAAAATGACACAAATTGAACCAAACCGGAAGCAACCGAGAAAACAATTCGATGAAGACGCACTGTTGGAATTAGCAGAATCAATCAAGCAATTCGGAGTGTTACAGCCATTACTGGTTCAGAAAAAAGATGATTACTATGAAATCATTGCCGGAGAAAGAAGATGGAGAGCATCAAAGCTGGCAGGAATCAAAGAAGTACCTGTTATTATCAAAGATTTTTCAGAACAGGAAGCAGTAGAAATTTCTCTGATTGAAAATATCCAGAGAGAAAATCTGAATCCTATTGAAGAAGCTGCGGCATTTAAACGCTTAATGGAAGAATTTCATTTAAAGCAGGATACCATTGCTGAAAGAGTAGCAAAGAGCCGTACTGCTGTTACTAATTCTATGCGTCTTTTAAAATTAGACGAGAGAGTACAGCAAATGTTGATTGACGAAATGTTGTCTACCGGACATGCCAGGGCACTTCTTGCTATTGAAAATAAAGAGATGCAGTATGGGGCTGCTGTAAAAGTATTTGATGAAAAACTCAGCGTAAGAGAAACAGAAAAACTGGTAAAAGAAATCCTTAATCCTAAGGAAAAGAAGGAAGAAGGACCGAAAGATTCTGCTCTGGAATTAATATATCAGCAATTAGAAGAGAAAATCAAAGGAATCATTGGTTCTAAAGTAGCAATCCATAGAAAAAACAAGGATAAAGGCAGAATTGAAATAGAATATTATTCTCAGGATGAATTGGAACGCATTGTCGAATTATTAGAAAGTGTAAGATAAGGAGTTGTAAGGATACTTATGAATAAATTTATACAGAGTCTTCAGTCCTACTCTGGTATATTATTGCTTATGCTTTTGGTAGTTGTGGTTATACTATTAGTGTGCGTGTTTAATTTATCATTAGGACTTAACAGGCTGAACCGGAAGTATGCCCTCTTTATGAAAGGAAAGGATGGGCAATCTTTGGAGAAGCTATTCAAGAGAAAATTTGATTTGATCGAAAAACTTGCAGTTAATTCAGAAATAAATGCTGAGAATATAGCCAAGCTTGAGAAAATGCAGGGACTTACCTTGAATAAATATGGAATTGTAAAATATGATGCCTTTGAAGATATGGGCGGAAAACTGAGTTTTGTACTTGCAATGCTGGACACAAAAAACACAGGATTTTTATTAAATGCAATTCATAGCAGGGAAAATTGCTTCTTGTATGTAAAAGAGATTGTAAATGGAGAATCTTATGTAATGCTGAGCGAAGAAGAAATCGAAGCATTGAAGCAGGCTGTGAATTTCGGAATAGAAGAAAATGAATTTGACATATTCAGCTAATAAGAAAAATTATAGTAAATAAAGAAGGAGAAACGAAGATGTTAGATATCAGATTTTTAAGAGAAAACCCAGAAGTAGTAAAACAGAATATTAGAAATAAGTTCCAGGATAATAAACTTCCTCTGGTAGATGAAGTGATTGAACTGGATAAGAGAAACCGTGAAATCAAACAGGAAGTAGAAGCATTAAGAGCAGAGAGAAATAAAATCTCTAAAATGATTGGCGGCCTTATGAAACAGGGCAAAAAAGAAGAGGCAGAAGAGGCAAAGAAAAAAGTAACAGCCAATGCGGAAACCGTAGAAAGACTGTCTGCTGAGGAAAAAGAAGTAGAAGAAAAAATCAAAACAATTATGATGACAATTCCAAATATCATTGATCCATCTGTGCCAATTGGTAAAGATGACAGTGAAAATGTGGAAGTTCAGAAATATGGAGAACCAGTGGTGCCTGATTTCGAGATTCCATATCACACAGACATTATGGAGCGTTTTAATGGCATTGATTTGACAAGTGCCGGAAAAGTAGCAGGAAATGGATTTTATTATCTGATGGGAGATATTGCAAGAATTCATTCTGCGGTTATTTCTTATGCAAGAGATTTTATGATTAACCGTGGATTTACTTACTGCATTCCTCCGTTTATGATCCGCAGCAATGTTGTAACCGGTGTTATGAGCTTTGCTGAGATGGACGCTATGATGTATAAAATCGAGGGCGAAGACTTGTATCTGATTGGAACAAGTGAACACTCTATGATTGGTAAATTTATTGATACCATTACACCAGAAGAGGAACTTCCCAAAACACTTACCAGCTATTCTCCTTGCTTCCGTAAAGAAAAAGGTGCTCATGGTATCGAAGAAAGAGGCGTTTACCGAATCCATCAGTTCGAAAAACAGGAAATGATCGTAGTATGTAAGCCAGAAGAAAGCCCAATGTGGTTCGATAAATTATGGCAGAATACAGTGGATTTATTCCGTTCTCTTGATATTCCGGTAAGAACACTGGAATGCTGCTCAGGAGATCTGGCAGACCTGAAAGTAAAATCTGTAGACGTAGAAGCATGGTCTCCGAGACAGAAAAAATATTTTGAGGTAGGAAGCTGCTCAAATCTGGGAGATGCTCAGGCAAGAAGATTAGGAATCCGTGTAAGTGGTCCAGATGGAAAATATTTAGCACACACATTAAATAATACAGTAGTTGCTCCTCCAAGAATGCTCATTGCATTTTTGGAAAATAACCTTCAGGAAGATGGTTCTGTGAGAATTCCGGAAGCATTAAGACCATATATGGGAGGCGTGGAAGCAATTATTCCAAGCAAATAGATGGAGGTGCATCCTTGCACAGTTATTTAAAATCAATCGGGTTTTCCGGTATAGAGGATAAAAAACAGCTTGATGCTGTTTTGAAGGATGTCATTGAAAATTATGACGAAAAAATAGTAGTAGAAGACAGAGCGGGTCATTTGTTTACAGAACTGTCTAAGCTGTATGGATGTGATTTTGGTATTACGGTATGTGGGGAATATAATGAGGAAAACCATTTTGAAATGGAGTATTATTTTCCCTATTTCCGTGGAACAGGAATCACTATGCAGGAAGAAGTGACCATTGAAAAACATGCAGGAAAAGAATCTTTTGCAGGGGCTTGTGATGATATCCGTATTGGAGTGACAGTTATCTTTTATCTGCAAAACGCAGGAGAATATCTTACACAGAGGTCCAGAGGGAATATTTCCGGTGGAGTGTATAATGTTACATTGTCAGGACTTGCAAAAAAAGGTACGATTCTGCTTCCTGTCATGGAAGTGGATGAGGAAGAACAGCAAAAGAAGAATGATGCTGCTGACAGAGGCCGCCTGATTGCAGCGGCCAGAAATGGCGATGAAGAAGCCATGGAAAGCCTCACCATAGAGGATATGGATACTTATTCCATGATTTCTCAGAGAGTCCAGAATGAGGATATCTATAGTATTGTGGATACATATTTTATCCCTTATGGCATGGAATGTGATCTCTACAATATCATGGGTCGGATTTTGGAGGTAAATAAAGTCCATAATACAGATACAGGAGATAGTGTCTATGAAATGAGGATTTTATGTAATAGCCTGGAATTAGACATCTGTATTAATGAAAATGACTTGTTAGGCGTACCCCAGGCAGGGAGACGGTTTAAAGGAATCGTATGGCTGCAAGGGTATGTAGAATTTGATTATTAGGTAAAGGTGACAGGAAGGCGGAGAAAGACACGCTCCGGCTTCCTGTTTTAAAATTAAACTTGAAAAAAGTAAGAGATTATAGTATTATAAATGAGTGAAAACTCAGAGTAATATTTTCACGATGAATAAGATAAAAAGATGTGTCCATATAGCTCAGCTGGATAGAGCACTCGCCTCCTAAGCGAGGGGTCGG
>USPF01000023.1 GCA_900556555.1 uncultured Blautia sp. | reverse complement strand
ACAGGATCTTTTGGCACCGCATTTATTCCGGGACTTATCGCGGTTATTGTATTTGACATATTTTCCTCCATAAATACAATCTGGTACAGCACTGTACTTACACAAGCACTATACCAGATTATACTTCTTTGTTATTTATCTGTTTCTAATGAATCAACATATTCCTGACACAGTTTTGTATATTCTTCTACTTTAAGAGATTTTAATGTTTTCTGATGTTCTTCCCATTTCTTGTCATCAATTCCATTAATAACAGAATCTGCAATAAACTTCTTCAGGTAGTTGTCAATATCAGCTAATAAGATGGTTCTTCTTTCTGAGTTTTCTAAAGTAGCTGTTCCTGATGGAAGTTCCATAACTCCATACTGCATCTGTTCATTTACAGCATCTAATTTATAGTCTGGTGGGCAGTTTTCATCATTTACTACACTCTTAGCATAGTCATATTTCCAAAGAGCAGGTGTATCACCGGAAAAGCTTTCTGCATTTCTATATTCTGCTTTAGACTGATATCCACCGTTTTCTTTTAAGAGTTTTTCATCCATTGTGATAAACTGTGGAACCTGTTTTCCATCCTGTTCAATGATTCTCCATGTTACTTCTTCTGCTCCACGTCCCCAGGTAAGTGCTAATTCTAAGCTTGAATTGATGTAATCATACCAACGAACTAAAGCTTCTGGATTCTTACAGCTTTTGCTGATTACGAAACCACCTGTTTTTGTTACGTTGTTGATACCTGTCATCTGTGTGCCATCTTTTCCTTTTAATACAGGAACTGCACGATAATCTGCTTCATTTACAACACCTGCTTCGTTTGCACGGTATCCAGCAACAACACCTAAGTTATCACCTGTAGCACCTCTTGATGCGTACTGATCCTGGCTAAGTGTAAATACTTCTTTGTCGATTAACCCTTCTTTGTACAGATCATTCATCCAAGAAAGAGCTTCATAATATCCTTTTTCTGCTGCACTGAATGTAACTTTTCCGTCCTGTGTAAACACATGGCTTGCTGTTTCAATGACACCAAATGGTCCAAATAAGTTTTCAATTGTTCCGCCCCAGCCCCAAGCATCACGGAATGTAAATGGAACTTCATCTGCTTTTCCATTTCCGTTAGGATCTTTGTCACGGAATGCCACTAACACTTCTTTGAATTCATCAATTGTTGTAGGCATTTTTAAATTTAATTTATCCAGCCAAGCCTGGTTAATCCATAACTGAGAGTCAATAATATTATGAATTGCTTCATCACCTGTTGGCAATGTATGGATTTTTCCGTCTGGAGATAATAAACCTGTTGGATAATCATCTCTTGAGTCAAAGAAAGCTGTTGTATTCGGAGCATATTCTTTTAACATATCATCCAATTCAGCTAACTGCTCATAATTCTTAGCCATATCTACCGCACCAATGATTGCATCTGGTAAGCTATCGGTATTGAACATGATGTTGATTTTTTCTTTCCATCCAGAAGCCGGAATCTCAACCCATTCAATATGAACATTGGTAGCTTCCTCTGCTGCCTTAACACATTCTTTTTCTGCTGCTGCCTTTAATGTACTCTTCTGTGGTACTGCAATAGTAAAGGTTTCTTTTTCTTTTAAGATTGGTAAACCTTCTTTATTCAGGTTATCAGACACTTCTCTCTTTTCGTCCTTGGAGTTTTCTTTCTTGTCTCCACCAGCGCCACCACAACCAGTTAATAACATTGTACCAACTAAAGCCATACTAATAATACGACCCCATTTACTTCTCATTTTAATCCTAGTCCTCCTTGGTTTTCATATTGCTTCTTCTTTTTTCCATCATCATCGATGCCGGCCAGCATTCATTTGATACCTGTATTATAAATATAATTTTTGTATATGTATATCTCGTATTCTTGAATACTGCATCTTTTCATTGGGTATTTTAACCATTTATTCAATAAATAGATATCTAAATATATGAAATTTGAAGTTCTGCCAGAGAGGAATCTCCATTTTTTTCTGTCATATCAAAACACAAAGCCTTACCATTTTCACAAAACACATTTTCATCTATGCCGACAATGTTTTCTATCTTTTTATCCAACGCAATCTTTATACTTCTATTGTTTCTCATGGTAGGATCAGAAACCGAAATTTTCCATGTCCCACTGACAGTTTCTTGCAACATAACAGATGCTGCTCCATCACTTGTAACTCCGGCTATACTTCCTCCACATGTCTGCCAGAAATTAATTCCAATCGTTTTAAGTTTTTTATGGTACACAGCTTGAAGCTTTCTACTATTTTCTAAAATTATGATTTGTGGGTCTTTCACATATTTTTTCATTTCTTCTATCTTTATTTCTGGAAGCAGCACATAACTATAAGATTCATTTTCAGGATTTTTCCCATGGTCAAACCACATTTCCAAATAATTTTCGGTGCTTTTTCCTTCAAAAGTTCCTATATCTTTCCAGTCTCCTGTTGTTTCTCCCCTGCAAACTTGTACTTCTGTGTTTTCCTTTGGAAAATAATATCCGGTTCCCACCGATTGATTCCCTTCTAAATATGCCCAGTTCACAGAAGTGAAACTTGTACCTGACTTCGTTTGATTGCCATGCACCAGTTCTTTCACATCTGCTTTTCTCACATAAACATCAGCCTTCTCTCCGTTTACGAAGAACCGGTTGCTTCCATCTTTTCTAATCTTCTTATTTTCAATAATCGTCTCTACTGACATATCCATATTTTTATTTGTAATGCCTGTGCCAAGACAGACTATTTCTTCATCAAACATAAACCAGGATTTTTTTCCTTTTAAGTCTGGGGCATACGTCACGATTGGATCGCCTACAACCGTTTGAATCTCTCCTGAAAAAGACATTCCGCTCACTCCAAGATTTCCAATCGCAGTGCCTCCTACCCAGCTTTCCTTGGAACAAAAATCTCCTCCCTGTGCATATCCTGAGCTATCCGGTTTCCCATTTCCTATGTTTACCGGAACAATAGTAGTACCAGCAAGCCGCAATGGATTGACTGTATTCCAGAAATTTTCTGTATATTGATTGTCTGCATCATAAAGATATGTCATTCCATTATTCTGATGCCAGCCAAAACGATTTTCATGGTTCATAATCTCTGTATTTTGAATACGTTCTGAATACATAGACACAACAAAAAGATACTCTTTTCGTCTGTGGATTACCCGGTCCATGAGTGGATAGGATTTATGGATTGGTGGAACATAGCTTATTACAGATGCATCTCTCAAAATTTTATGTGCTCTGTCTTTTATTTCCACATCCTCTACTTGATTCAAACTTTCCAGAAACTCTTTGTCCTCTTCCATCCATTCCTTCAACATCGGAAGCACCTTATTTCTTGATTTTTCGCCTAAAAAATCGAGTAGCCTGATGCTTATTTTCATAGCTTCACGACCTATCTCCCGATTATTCCATGAAGGCCTTGATACAGAACGCCCTTTCAAACAATCTAACATGCATCCTTTATATATGGCATTTCCAAATCCCTGAATCACATAGGTCTCCATCTTTTTCCATACAGAGTCCGGATAGTTCCATTTTGTTTCATGTAACAAATATGGGATTTTTGCAGCACCTTTCATGAATTCTATTCCATAAGCTCCCAAATATGGTACTTTGATATGATCTAAGTAAGAACCATCCTCATAAAAACCACTTTCATATCCTTTTGTTGAAATTTCTTCTCCATTTCTTGCATATTTAATCACAAAAGTCTCCGCTGACGCCAGCATCCCCAGGTACACCAGTTCATTGTCTTCTCTTAAAGCTCCTAATCCTACTGCAATTGTAGCGCAGTCAATGATATTCGCTCCCTGGCCTTCCCGGTACCCCTTTCCATGTGTACTAGCAGCCCCAACTGCACCCTCATGAAAAGGATCTGGCTGAAAGAAGGTAATTCCCTCTGTATATTTCCATATCTGCTCTTTTGTGAGACTTTCATACAAAATAATCAATGATGGAATCAATGCTTTTGGAATACCGATTTCCCATGTCCACCAATTCTCTGTTTGTGTTTTTGCCACATAACATCTTCCACACAAAAAGTCTAAAATATGAATAATATCCTGTAATAACTCTCTCTTTTTATAAAGTTGTCCACCTTCTGCACTATATGCTTTGCACAAAATCTGAACTTTTTGAAAGGCTGATGTGAACTGTATCGCATCATCTGTATAAGGAATTTGATGTTGTTTCCCTCTGTTTTCTTTCCACGGAATATCTTCACATATTGGCTGTCCTCTATAGATATATTGATTCCATACCTTTTCTGCCTCTTTGTGAATCTGATTCAGCAGTTCTCTGCCTTCTTCTGTATCTTTTAGTCCTTTTCCTGTTAATAAGCGTTTCCATCTAACACGAATTTGTTGAAAATCTTCTCCTGAAACATGCGGCAAGCTTTCTTGATTTTCATGTACTATTTCTACCTTCCATATTTTCTTTTTTCCAGTATCATCTCGTGCCACAACCACTGCATTTCCTTTATTCTTAGCTTTTATATATGCCTCCTGCCCAGAAGTAACCTCTATTTCCATAAGATGATCCGCTTTTGTTTCCTCTGATTTCCGTTCTCCTTCTTCCTCTCCTACCATCAGTTCTCTCTTGATTTTATAATATCCCGCGTTCCTCAAAAGACTTCCGTCATATTTTAAAAATCCTGTCCTCCAAGATATCCTGTTTGAAAAGGTTTCAGGTTTTTTCACCAGTAGAGTTTCTCCCTCTCTCATTCTAATGCTATCCATTTTTCTATCTCCTTTTTCTATACAAATGGAAAAGGCTGAATTTTAAACAAATCCAGTCTTTTCCATTCATATTCTATATCGGCCAATGAAGGCCTCTTTGATTTGAAAACGTATAATCTCCATGTTCCTTATACTCTGGTTCTTCCATTCCTACAAGTTTTCCTTGTTTTATCCATTCTTCCCTATCTTTTCCATACAAAGAAGAACACAACTTCGCTAGCATATCTTCTTTTAGCTCTTTAAATTCTTTTTCCTTTGATAAATCGTGCAATTCATTTTTATCTTTGGAAATATGAAAAAGCTGTACTTTATTTCCATAAGGATAATAAATCAACTTATACTCTCCCATTCGAATCATCCGTGTTGCACGATATCCTTCACTAATTTCTCCGTACAAGAAATCTCGTCTGTCTTTTTCAAACAACGATTGTCCTTCCACGGAAGAAGGAACCTCAATTTCACACAATTTTAACAACGTCGGCATAATATCTTCCAAACAGGCAATCCTATCATCAGTATTCCCTCTCATTTCAGAAAACGGTTTGCCCGAAAAAATCAAAGGAACATGTGTGGAATTCTCATAAAAAGTCCGTTTTCCTACCATGCCATGGTCAAATAACATTTCTCCATGGTCACTGGTAAACACGATAATCGTATCATCCAAAATTCCTTCTTCCTTTAATGCCCCAATCACCAAACGAATCTGATGGTCAATGTGAGTACACTGTGCATAGTAAGCTCTCTTTGCTCTTACCCTCTCTTTATTAGAATAATATCTTGCGGCTTCTGTTAATTCTTTCAAGATAAAACTTTCATCTTCCCAGTCTCCACACTCTGGCTCCTCAATGTCCTGATCAGAATACATATTCCAATATTCTGATAATGGGACCAACGGGGGATGAGGAAATGTGTATGACAGATAAAAAAATGCCGGTTTCTCTGGATCTCTCCTTTTTATCTGTTTTACCATCTGAGCGGTAGCCCATGTTGTAGGATGCGCTGTTTCACTTAGCGGCCAGGTTCTCGTATAATATGTGTTATTTCCCATTCCGTGGAGAAACTCTTGTCCCAGATGTCCATGTTCGCCAAGCCATATCTGATAGTCATCCGGACCACCGAATTCATATCTGCCTTCTTCTTGCAGAATGACATCTTGAAAACCAATACGATTTCTCTGTGGATACACATGAAGTTTTCCCACAGCCATTGTATGATAACCCGCCTGATGAAATGCTTGTGCCAAAGTTGTAACTTCCGGCATTTTCATCCTGTCACTGTACACCCTGTCTTTATGTGTTTTCGGAAATAGTCCTGTCATAAGACTTCTTCTGGCAGGGATACATACCGGACAAGTACTATAGCAATTAGAATAGGTTACTCCATCTCTTGCCAACTGTTGGATCGTAGGTGTCATAATCGTATGATTCCCTGTGAAATCCAGAAACTTTTCACCCCATTGATCCACTTGAATAAACAAAACATGATATCGTTTCTTTTTCATATTTTTTGATTCCTTACTTTTCTTTATCGCTGGATTCTCTGTACACTCCCGGTGTCACACCTTCGTACTTTTTAAACATTTCAATAAAAGCTGTGCTGTTCGCATACCTCAAAATTTCTGCAATTTCAGATACTTTCTTATCACTGGTTCTCAACATTTCCTTTGCTCGTTCCAGTTTGATCTGTTCTACATACTGAGAAATCGTTACTTCCATATTTTTCTTAAAGAAATGGCTGATATTAGACACTGAAGTCTGAAAATGGGATGCCATTGATTTCACACTGAAATTGTCATCCAGATAATTTTCATAGATATAATTCAACACATCCATAATATCTCGCTTTTTATACCCTGAATTTTTCTCTGTCTCACGCTTTTTCAGTGTTTCAACTTTCTTTTTCATTTCCTTCAAGAAACCAATGCTAAATGCCTTCAGATTATCCCGGTTGTCTTTTTGCAACCTTAGCAGTTGTTCTCGGTCAACTTTAAAAATTTCAGACACTTCCCATAAAATTACGCTGGACATGGTATCATCCACCACTTCAATTACATCTAATAATTCATCTAACAAAAGTCCTGCTCTTTTCACATCTGAATTATCTACGGCTGTTTTTAAAGAAGATACTTCTCTTTCTGGATATTGTGAACAGTTTTCTTCCTTATTTAGAGCAAACAGCCTTTCTTTTGCTTGCTGATAAAAATATTTCAGTTCACTTATATCCGTATTTACATCACTGATTCCCATCGGTATATCACGATTCAAAAAGTTCTGGATGGATTCTTCCAGCTTACTTTTTTCTGAATCGCTACAAACAAGATAAATCAGAATACCATCCACAAGATCAATTCGGTAAGCATCTGTTATATCGTTCTGATTAATCTGCTGTACAAACCACTCATAATCTTCTTTTCTTTCTAAGATTTGATCAGAAACCAGTATAAAAAATCGAGATTTCCGCTCAATACGAATATTACATTCCAGACATTTATTCCAAGTTTCATCTTCCGGATAAATCTTTCTTCTCAAAAGATCATAGAGACAGCTTTCTACTTTTAACTCATCACATTCTTCTTTGAGTGCCTCATTAGATCTGAGCAGTTTCATATAATTCTCATATCGGACTTTAGAAAAACCTCCTGCAAGTACAATACCTACAATAAAACTGCAGAACACCCACATTCCATAGCCCTTTAGATAAATCCACATGCTATTGGTAATGATTTTTTTAGGAATCATGCGGACGTATTGAAATCCACAATTCATCTGCTGTTTCCATACATAAAAATCTTTTTCATACTTCTCATTCTTCACAAAATCCTCGTAACTTTCTTTTTCAGATTCCGTAGAATATAAGATTTCCTTATCATTTAATAAATAGATTCGTTCTCCTTCCGGAATTTCAAAATACGATCTCAGTTTTCTATCTCTTACCGGAAACAGAAAATACTTAATCTGCTCTCCATCTTTTGTCCAGGTTCTCATAGCATATGCAAACAATATGCCATCATTTTTATCACCCTGAGGTTTTGCTGGAAATGCCAGAACATGTCCTGCCATCTGTCTTACCTTTTCTAGGTTTAGGATATCGGTTCTCAAAATATTATTAAAAAACAGTTCCTGAGAAAACGTACCGCTTGATGAATAGACCGTGCCATTTTTCTCATCATACATATAAACACGATCTATAAACGGAGACTTCATCTCCTGTTCTTTTAAATTGTCTTCGATATCAAAATATATACTTGGACTATCAAAATACAAATCATTGTAAATTTTATTAAACTTACATTCATCTGCATAGTTTTTAAGTGCGAAAATCTCATTTTTCAAAAAGTCGTCCTGGCGGTCAAACGTCATCCGCACCTCATCACTTACTTTATTATACTGATATTTCTTTAACATTCCTAAGACAGAAAGATTAATAATCAGTAACGGAATCAGCAGAATCAAATTATATGTTAAAACAAATTTTAAATACTGTGTTTTATTCTTCACTTTGTTTCCTCTCAACAAGCATAGTAAGTTAATCATATACTTTTTTGCTTATAAAATCAACAAAGTGAAGAGCTTTTACATCTATTTTGTACAAATCCTACATATTTATTATATTTTTTTAGTAACTATTACTATATATCTTTCAGTATATTCATATAATGAATTACTTCTTTTCATCTGTCTCCATGATACCAAAAACTAAAATAGCTATAAAACTGATAATATCTATTTTCCTACTCTCTCACAATCTTCTCACATCCAAACTGTGACACCAGATAATACCCTCCGTAAATCATTCCTATGAGTATCATGGTAAGCACCAGTGCCGGTGCAGTTCCCTTTGTTTCATAAATAGACAGCATCTCCATGCACACCTGAATGCCAAAGACAGAATGAACGGCAGCCAGGATCACAGGTAAAAGAAATACCATACCGTTTTGTTTCCGAAGCCCGCGGCAGATTTGTTTTTGATCGCATCCCAGTTTTTGAAGAATCCGATACTTCTCTTTGCTGTCCGCTGCATCAGATAACATCTTTAAGGATAATACCGCAGAACCGGAAATCAGGAAGCAAATACCAAGATACAATCCCAGGAAAATATACATGGCACTGCTGCCGATACTGTCATCATACACAGAGGACTGAGTAGTGAAGTACACAGAAAACTCATCGCTTTTTTCTCCGTTTAGCCGTTCAAAAAATTCTTCGTCCATCTCTTCCCGGAAAGCCTTGGTGTCCTTTGCATAATCAGCAATCAAATAATTCTTTTTCTGTTCTGCTTCTGTAAATTTCACAGAATCCGGAACCAGGATAAAGCCCATATTTTGTGGGTCATAATTCATCACCAGGAATCCATCCTGACATGTTTTTTCTTTTGGATAATAGGTTTTTCCTTTTATGGTAAGCTCTGGATTTTCTTTCAATCCCATATTGAAAATACCCACCGCACCTTCCATATCTGCAATGACAAGATACTGATTTTCTTCTAATTCATAGGTAGGAAGATGATATTTCTCTGCTGCCTGGTTATAGGTGCTTACCGAAAGTAATTCTATTTGCTGGTTCAGATATGCCTCTCCAAATCTTTCTCTATCTACAGCATCCCCTACAATATTTCCCTTTGTTACCTCTGGAAGCTCATAAGTAGTAAAGTTTAAGGTATCCTGAAAATCTTTCCCTGAAATATCCTTTTCTTCCATGATTTCTTCTATGGTTTTTCCATCTCCTAAGTCTTTCACCACGGAAATATCCACAGGAGCCAGCTTTTTTGCTTCTGCTTCTTTGAAATCTTTTCTGGCAAAAGCTGAAAACAAGATACAGATAGTCATAAACATGAGAAGGCAGATGACACTACAGGAAATCACCGTAGAATTTAACTTATTGGACAGTTCTCCAAATACAAAGGAATTAATTTTCTTATAATAAATCTTTGGCATTTTTCCAAGAATCCACATGAAAAATCCGGCAAAAGACCAGAATACAAGTATAGTTCCAACAATACCAAGAAGCACCTGTGCCAGTACCTGAAACTCTGATTCCAGATTCTCTGATCCTGCGGTTACATTGTAATAAGCATATCCCAGAATCCCCCATGCCAGAAGAAAAATCACCACAGAGACCACAGGATTTTTCAGTAGATTTTTTTCTTTTTTCCGTCCTGCTGTCATAAAATCAATGAGTTTTGTACGGCTAATAGCAATGGTATTCAATACCATTACCACAGTATAGATAATTAGAAAATACAGGATAGATTTCACCACTGCTTTCCAGGAAATCACAAACACAAATCTGGACACATCTGCCTGAAACAGATGAGAAACCATCAGTGACATAAACTGAGAAATCCCCGTACCCACAAGGAGTCCTGCCACCAGAGAAATCACTCCCATCCAAATGGTTTCCATCCACAAAATTCCTGCAATCTTCACTCTGCTCATGCCAAGGGTCATATACACACCGAATTCCATCTTCCGTTTCTTCAGCATAAAACGGCTGGCATAAACAATCAGATACCCAAGGATAAAAGAAACAAAAATACTGACACCGTCCATCACGCCATTCATCATATCAATGATTGCTGCTTTGGTTTTTGTCACTTCCATCATAGCTGTCTGGGTCTCAATGGCATTGAAAATATAGAAAACTGCAATACCAAGAATCATGGTAAAAAAGTAAATGGAATAATCCCGGATACTTTTCTTGAAATTCTTCACAGAAAGACTAAATAACATGATTCAGATCACCTCCCAGAAGAGATACCACGTGAATGATTTCCTCAAAAAATTCTTTTCGGCTGGCTCTGCCTTTTTGCAGTTCGTGGAAGAGTTTTCCATCTTTCATAAACAGAACTCTACCTGCATAACTGGCAGAAAACGCATCATGTGTCACCATTAGAATCGTAGCATCCAAATCCTGATTCATATACTGAAGACTTCCAAGAAGGACACCTGCACTGTGGGAATCTAATGCTCCGGTAGGCTCATCTGCCAGGATAAAAGACGGGTCTGTAATCATGGCTCTGGCACAGGCCACACGTTGTTTCTGCCCTCCTGACATTTCATAAGGATACTTTTTCAGCACCTCTGTGATATCTAATTTCTGAGCCACTTCTCTTACTCTTTTCCGTATTTTTTCTGGTTTTTCGTTCTGAATCTGCAATGCCAGGGCAATGTTGTCAAAGGCATTTAATGTATCCAGTAAATGAAAATCCTGGAAAATAAATCCCAGCTTTTCTCTGCGGAATTTCATCAAAGCGCTCCCTTTTAGCTTTGTAATATCCTTCCCCTCCACCAGAATATGGCCGCTGGTCACCCGGTCAATAGTGGAAATACAGTTTAAAAGAGTGGTTTTTCCGGAACCACTGGCTCCCATAATTGCTGTAAATTCCCCTTTCTCTACGGTAAAGCTAATATCATTGACCGCTTTGGTAAGGCTTGATTTATTGCCATAAAATTTCATAAGATTCTGGATTTCTAACAGTTTCTCCATAACCGATATATTTCCTCACTTTCTTTGCAATATTTTTTGTTTCTGAGTTCATTATAAGAGAGAAACCTTGCCCTATCCATAAGTTTGCATAAAATAACCTTACATTGCTGTAAGGTTAAAAAGTCATATGTGCATCCTGTTCAAAGGAAAGAATCACTTCTGTATAGCATCCCTCTTCTGATTCTATTTCCAGTCTGTGCCCCAGTCTCTGTGACAGCTTCTTGCATAGATACAGGCCGATTCCTGTGGATGCCTGTCCGGTTCTTCCGTTCTTTCCGGTAAAGGATTTTTCAAATACTCTGGGTAAATCTTCCGGTGCGATTCCTCTTCCGTTATCCCTTATATGAAGAGATGTGATTCCTTGTTTTTCCTCACTCCACAGATGAATCTTGGGAGCCTCCTCCTGCCTGTATTTCACAGCATTGTTCAAAATCTGTCCTACCATAAAACTCAGCCACTTTTCGTCTGTAAGCACACAAACGTCTTCTGTTTCCTGTCGGATTCTTACATGATTTCCAATAAAACTATCCTTATTTTCCCCAATCACATGGTCTGTAACGGTTCTAAGAGAATACTCCTGGATCACATAATCCTTCTCCGGGACCTGGCTTCTTAAATAATACAGAACCTGTTCCACATAACTCTCTGTCCTGGCAAGCTGTTCCTTCAAGGTTCTTGCAGAACCGCCCCGATAATCCTTTAAAAGCAGACGCATACTTGCAATGGGCAATTTAATTTCATGCACCCAGGTCTCAATGTATTGCTTAAATTCATTATTTTTCCGTATCTGCCCATAAATTTCATCGTTCATGGACTTCTCCATCTGTACCATAGTTTCATAAAACAATTTTCCTTCCAGAAATTCCGGCTGCCTCAGCATTTCCATTAACAGATACTTTTCTTCCAGGGTATTTAATTTCTCTTCCATCTCACAATAGAACTCTTTTTTTCTGGAAAAATCCCAGTAAAAAATCAAAAAGATTGCCAGAAACTGTACGGAAAAAGCGAAAATCTGTACCGGAATTCTCACATGAAACATCCACAAAATACTTTCCAGAATCAACGCCTCTAATCCCCATATGACCAGAGCCATCCCGTGGTCTTTCAGATATTTTTTTCCACTCATACTAAAAGATATCCCTGCCTTCTTCTCGTCTCAATCACACCCGGAAGTCCCGCTTCCTCCAGCCGTTTTCTCAGGCGGTTGATATTCACTGTCAGTGTATTGTCGTCTACAAAATCATTACAATCCCATAGATAATCCATTAATTCATCCCTGGATACGATTTTCCCCTGATTTTTCATTAGATAGTATAAAATCGTAATTTCATTTTTGGAAAGCACCGTTTCCTGTTCTTTATACTTCATGGTACTGCGGAGCAGATCCACACGCATTCCCTTGTATTCCAGCTCTGTATCTGTCTGATCCGGTGTCATTCTACGGAAAATGGCCTCTATTTTCAGAAGTAACAATGTGGGATTATATGGTTTTGTCACATAGTCATCAGCCCCATAACTCATGGCAAGGATTTCATCCATCTCTCCTGTTTTACTGGTAAGCATAATCACTGGAATCTGGGAATTTTTCCTTAAATTTCTCAAGATTTCCTGTCCGCTGGTTCCCGGCAAAATAATATCCAGCAGCACCAGATCCGCCTGTGCTGCTAAAATTTCCTGATCCGCATTGATAAAATCTAAAATCAGGCATGGGCTGTATCCATTTTCTTCTAAGACACCTGCCAGAGCAGTCCTCAGACTGTTATCATCTTCTACCACTGCTATTTTTTTCATGTCCGTGTCTGTTTCCTTTCCTGGTGCAACGAATAATAAGTTCTAACGCTATTATATCAATATTTTGTGGCCTCCTGCAAGCATCACAGGGTTCCTGGCAAAACAAAAACAGCCTCCCCGGAAAGTTCTCACGCCTGCCGGAAAAGCTGTCTCTCTTTATATCTTTTTATACAAACTGGTTTCTGGCGGCATCGTACTCATAGTCGATTCCTGCCAGCTTCGCAGTGATTTCTTCCGCGCTGCACTGCTTATCCTCGCACATAGCAGAAAGGGAAGAATAGAAATCTCTCAACTGAGTGTTTACATAACTCAATAACATAACCGGATCCTTTGGCATTGTCCATACTCCTTTTTGATTACAGAACCTCCTGCACGGTCTCTGTATGTGCAGTCAATTCACCGTTTTCAACATCTATGACAATCCGGTCATTGGCTCTGATATCACCTGACAAAATCAATTTTGCAGTGAGGGTTTCCACATATTTCTGAACATACCGTTTCAGTGGGCGGGCACCGTAAACCGGATCATAACCGCCTTCTATAATATAATCCTTTGCTGCTTTTGTCAATGCCAGGGAAAGCTCCTGATCCTTTAATCTTCTGTTCAGATCATCCAGAAGCAATTCCACAATGCCTCCGATATTATCCTTGGTCAGTGGTTTAAACATGATAATCTCATCCAGCCTGTTAAGAAATTCTGGCCGGAAATGTCCTCTCAAATCTCTGTCTACCAGGTCTCTTGCTTCCTGTTTAATCTCACCGTTTTCCTCAATACCGTCTAACAGATACGTGGAGCCAATGTTTGACGTCATGATCAAAATGGTATTTTTAAAGTCCACAGTACGTCCCTGAGAGTCTGTGATGCGGCCATCATCCAGTACCTGTAACAGTACATTAAACACATCCGGATGGGCTTTTTCAATTTCATCAAAAAGAACCACAGAATATGGTTTTCTACGCACTGCCTCAGTAAGCTGTCCGCCTTCTTCGTATCCTACATATCCTGGAGGCGCTCCGATGAGTCTGGATACCGAATATTTCTCCATGTATTCACTCATGTCAATACGTACCATGTTCTGTTCATCATCGAACAAAGTAGCTGCCAGTGTCTTGGCTAATTCTGTCTTACCTACACCGGTTGGCCCTAAGAACAAGAAAGAACCGATTGGTTTTGTAGGGTCCTTGATACCAGCCTTAGAACGGATAATGGCATCTGTTACCTTAGTCACACCTTCATCCTGACCAATCACACGTTTGTGCAACTCTGATTCCAGATTCAAAATCTTGCTTCTCTCACCTTCCGTCAATTTCGCTACCGGAATACCGGTCCAGCGGGAAATGATTCTGGCAATCTCTTCGTCTGTCACACTCTCATGCACCAGAGATAAATCCTGGTTTTTCACTTTTTCTTCCTCTGCTGCCAGCTGTTTCTGAAGCAATGGAAGCTCTCCATACTGAAGTTTTGCAGCTTCATTCAGGTCATATTCTCTCTGTGCCTTCTGGATGCGGTTATTCATATCTTCTATCTGTTCTCTCAGTTTCTGAAGACGTTCTACGGAATTTTTTTCATTATCCCACTGTGCTTTCTGGGTGTTAAATTCATCGCGAAGCTCTGCCATTTCCTTCTGTAAATCAATGAGTCTGTCCTGGCTTAAACGGTCATTTTCTTTCTTTAAAGCCGCCTCCTCAATCTCCATCTGCATAATCTTTCTCCGCATTTCATCCAGCTCTGTAGGCATGGAATCCAGCTCTGTCTTAATCAGTGCACAGGCTTCATCCACCAAATCAATGGCTTTATCTGGCAGAAAACGGTCGGAAATATAACGGTCAGACAAGGTCGCTGCTGCTACCAGGGCACTGTCTGTAATCTTAACACCATGGAATACTTCATAGCGTTCTTTTAATCCCCTTAAAATAGAAATCGTATCTTCTACCGTAGGCTCATCTACCAGAACCGGCTGGAATCTACGCTCCAGGGCAGCATCCTTTTCAATGTACTTTCTGTATTCATCTAAGGTGGTTGCACCGATACAGTGCAGCTCTCCTCTTGCAAGCATAGGCTTTAACATATTTCCGGCATCCATGGCACCATCTGTCTTACCTGCACCTACAATCAAATGCAGTTCATCGATGAAAAGAATAATCTGTCCTTCGCTTTTTCTTACTTCTTCCAGAACAGCTTTCAGACGTTCTTCAAATTCACCTCTGTATTTGGCACCAGCCACCAAAGCTCCCATATCCAGGGCAAAAATCTTCTTATCCTTCAGTCCTTCCGGCACATCACCCTGTACAATACGCTGAGCCAGACCTTCTACGGCTGCTGTTTTACCTACACCTGGTTCACCGATGAGAACCGGATTGTTTTTTGTCTTTCTGGAAAGAATCCGGATGACATTCCTGATTTCTCCATCTCTGCCAATGACCGGATCCAGTTTCTGTTCTCTGGCCTTTTCCACCAGATCCTGACCATATTTATTTAAGGTATCATAGGTCACTTCCGGATTGTCTGTGGTGACTCTCTGGTTTCCTCTGACCGTGCTAAGTGCCTGGAGAAAACGCTCTTTTGTAATGCCATATTCCTGCCAGATTTTCTTCATAGACGGGCTTGGATTTGCTAAAAGCGACAGGAATAAATGCTCAACTGAGACATATTCATCCCCCATAACTCTGGCTTCATCCTCGGCACTTACCAGTGCTTTGTTTAAATATTGTCCAATATATGGCTGTCCTCCTGACACCTTGGTTCTGGCATTTAATGCCTGCTCCACATTGCCCATGAAATGTTCTTTTTGGATTTCCATTTTTTCAATGAGCTTTAAAATCAGGCTGTCCTCCTGTTTTAACAGGTTATAAAGCAGATGCTCCTGCTCCACCTCCTGATTGCCAAACTCATATGCTGTTTTTTCCAAATCCTGGACGGCCTGCAGTGACTTCTGAGTAAATTTACTGATGTTCATAGTATCCCTCCATTTTGGTTATTCTAATCCCGGAAAGCTGTCCGGGTGTGCTTTTTCTCTTGTTCTAGGGCAAATATAACACTTATTATTAGCACTGTCAAGTAGTGAGTGCTAATTTTTTGTTATTTTTTTGCAAACCATCAAGAATCAATGGTTTGCAATACTTTGTACCTTTTCCTATTCTATCTGGCTGCCATTCGCACCGCCATCTTGGCAACGTGCTCCCCAAACAATTCCAATTGTGAAGCATCCTGCTCTAGAGTTTTTGCAATGCCTATGGCTCCCAGCTGAAATCTGTTTTCTGTTTTTTCTCCTGCCCCTGAAAATACCAGCATTCTTTTCAACAGCATATTTCTCACAATATCCATAATCGCAGTATCTACTCCTCCTACCGGGGACTGTGCAGTTACAAAGGCAGCACCGATTTTCCCGCTTAAATCCAGCCGCACATGAGAATCAAACCATTGCTTTAATTCCCAGCTTACTCCTGCACAATACACAGGTGCACCAAAAATCACCGCTTCACTTTGTTGTAAAAAATCAAGGTCGACCTCCTGATTCCGAATGGACATTAACTTCACCTCAATGAATGGAAAACTAGCCATGATTCCGTCTGCAATATATTCTGCCGCACACTCTGTATTCCCACTCTGGCTCACATAAAGAATTGATATTTTCATTTTCTGCTGCCCCCTTATTTTACAACCTGTTCATCTTTTCCTGATCCAGCACAAATACCTGCACTCTCACCCAGTTATCCTCCAGATACTCTGGATCTAACATGGAAACTGCCGCACATTTACTTCTTCCGTCTCTGATTTCAAATTCGTCAAACGTAAAATGCAGGCTCTCTCCATCTTCCAGAATCTCTGCATCCGGTGAAATACGGAGAGTCACTGAAAAAGATGAAATTCCGTTCTGCTGGCTCATCATGGTTTGCTTATGAATCGCAGCTTTTTCCATCACATCTTCTTCAAATGGATAATCTCCTGTTACTTCTGCAAGATTTTCAAAGGTTGTAATCCCCGTATAACGGTATGCACTGTCCTGGCTCACATCATGTAATACTAAATTTTTCATATTCAATCCCTATTCCCTTTCTCTTTTATTTTTTCCTGATACTGCTCAATGTCTCTTTTCACTTTGATAAAAGTATAATACATATACGCATATTGAACAAGAACCTATCTATGAAAAAAAGCACCCCGGCTACGATTGCATACTATGCATAGCCAGAGTGCTTTTCGGGTTTTCTTTATGAGATTTTATTTTCTACATTTATGAGATTGCATTCACGGTGTCATAGGCGGTTCTCACTGCATTTGCAATGTCTGCTGCCCTCTCCCCGCAATCTCCAATTTTTGCAAAAGGAATCTTTGCTTCTTCTAAAAATGTGGTGTCGAAGATCACTGGTTTTGCTCCCATGGCAAGAACAACGAAATCGCAGTCAATGATAACTTCTTCCTCTGCTTTGTTGCGGCAGATCACTTTTCCCATCTGAATTTCTTCTACTTTGTGAGAAGGATATTCCGCCACACCATATTTTTTATAATTTTCTTTTAAAGTAGGAAGGATGGTTTCGCTTTCTCCTGCTGCAATCTTATCCATCATTTCAATCACAGATACCTGGCATCCTTTTTCAGCCAGATATTCTGCTGTTTCACAGCCTACCATACCGCCTCCGATAACAGCTGCTTTTCCATAAACCTGTGTGGTTCCTCTAAGAACATCCCATGCATCACAGACACAAGCCTGATCAATTCCTTTGATTGGGAAATGGAAGCTATGTGCACCAACTGCAATGATTACATGGTCTGGGTTTAATGCCAGAATCTTTTCCGGTGTTGCCTTTTCCCCAAGACGCAGGGTAATGGCATCCTGTTTCATGCAGTGGGATAGGTATTCTGTAAAGCGACGCATTTCTTCTTTGCGTGGAGGCACACAGGCCAGTTCTAATTGACCGCCAAGTCTGGTGTTCTGTTCAAACAAAGTCACACGGTGACCTTTTTCGGCTGCCACACGGGCTGCTTCCATGCCCGCTGCTCCTCCTCCTATAATCACCAGATGCTTCGGTGTTTCAGCAGGAAGGATTTTTCTCGTTCCTTCATATCCATTTTCTGCATTCAGCACGCAAGATAAAAATTCACGGTGCTGAATCTTATCCGTACATCCTTTATTACAGGAAATACAAAGGCGAATATCACAGAAGTCATGGTTTGCAGCTTTATTTGCCCAATCTGCATCTGCAAGAAGGCCACGGCCAATCCCTACCATATCCGCCTTACCGGAAGCAAGAATCTGCTCTGCCATCTCTGGAGTGATAATACGTCCTACAGTGCTGACTGGAATGGATACAGCTTCTTTTACCTTACCAGAAATTTCTGCAAAAAATCCATAAGGCTGTACTCCCATTGGAGGGATGGTATCTGCCATATTTCCTGTATGATTTGCCTGTGCCACATGAAGCATATCCACACCAGCTTTTTCCAGCATCTGTGCGAAAGCAGGTGCATCTGCCTCATCGATTCCGCCTTTTCCTCTCTCAGGTGTTACAACAGAGAATTTGTAATCAAGAATCATGTCAGGAACTGCTTTTCTTAAAGCCTCCACAAGAAGAAGTGCAAAACGTGTCCTGTTTTCCAGACTTCCTCCAAATTTATCTGTTCTGTGGTTCATTTTTGTGCTGCAAAGTGCTCCTACCAGACGGTCACCATGAATCTGGATTACATCCACACCTGCTTTCTGCGCACGAGCTGCACAGGCACACATTTTGTCAATAATAGAAAGCAGTGTCTCTTCACTTACTTCATCCACAAAATGCATCATATCATGATGAAGTTTTGCACGCACCTCTTCCATCTTTCCTTCTGCAAAAAGACGCATCATGGTCTCGCAATCGTATTCCGGATGGAAAATCTGGATTCCAAGTTTTGCTCCATACTCATGAACACTGTCCGCCAGCTTTTTAAAAGACTCAATCTGAGAATCCTGAAATAATCTTGGTGTTGGTGTAAAATTATTCACTGGTGCCACATCACCAATTACAATATATCCCACACCGCCTTTTGCCAGACGGGTATAAAAATCCATATCCTGATCTGTGATGGTGCCATTTCTGTCTTCATATCCTGTAGTAAGGGGCGGAAACATGACACGGTTTTTGAATGTTGTGTTACGGATTGTAAGTTTTTCAGTTAATTTCATTCTTATTCCTTCTTTCTGGTCTGCAATGGAATCAGTGTCTTTTTAAATCTCCTTTGCGAAGAGACAAACCTGTTTCGTCAATTCGGTTCTGCATGGAATGCCGGAAAAATTATGATTTGCATTTTCCACATGAACCAAGTGCTTATTTGGATTCTGATAAAGAGAAAGATAAGTTTCACAAGTCTCCTCATCTACCAGTTCATCTTTGGTTCCCCGTACAATCAACACAGGTCCTTCATATCCTTTTGCATCTTCAAACGGATTATATTTTTCCAGGTCGTAGTTAAAGGCGTGGCTGAATTTTAATCCTTCTATGTCACCAAAGAGAATTCCGTGCTGTTCCATTGCACGGGAACGTTCTCCACATCCATCCCACATCTGTTTTCCTGGGCACATAAGAATCAGGCCAGCCGGGTGAAGCCTCGGTGCACTGGTTGCTGCCACGAATCCGCCCATGCTGTGGCCAGACAAAATCATGCGATCACAATCTACATAGGGCTGTTCTTTTGCCCAGTTCCAGATATCTTCTGTATCCTGGATCAAAGAAGTAAATGTCATATTTTCAAATTCTCCGTCACTTTCACCATTATTGGAAAAATCAAAACGGATACAGCCAATTCCTTCTTCTGCCAGCTTTCTTGCCATGGTAATATGAAGTCCTTTATGCCCTTCCTTTGTTCCGGTGAATCCATGAAGATTTATCACAACAGGAAAAGCTCCCTCTCCATCCGGCAAAGTCACGATACCACGAAGTACCAGCCCCTGGCGGTTTGCAAACTCAATCTGTAATGTTTTCATAATAATATCCTTTCTAAACTAAATATCACTTGCTTCTGCCTTAGCAGCTCTCTCTGCACGTTTTACTTTCAGCTCTTCCAGCATTTCCTGTGTCTTTTTCTTGCTCAGTGGATACAGGAAAAGAAGAACAAGAACTGCCAGTCCATATCCGATTACATAGCTTCCTGTATAAGTTTTCCAGATGCGGTTGACTACCTCTGTTGTCTGAACGGTCTCAGCAACCTGGTATCCAATAATACCCAGTGCAAAACTGGAGAGACTTCCTGAAACTGCATTTGCCAGTTTACGGAAAAAGGAATATGCAGAATAAAGGATTCCCTCGTTTCTCTGTCCTGTCTGCAACTCCTGATAGTCAATAGCGTCATTGACAAGTGCCCATACAAGAACCTGCATTCCGCTGGCACCCAGGAAACAGATACCATTAATAATGATAAACAACATTGGATTGTGGATTGGGAAGAAGAATAAAACGGCAAACACCAAGACTGCTCCTCCGGCTCCAGCAACACACCATTCCTTCTTTCCAAATTTGTTTGCAAGGGGCTGGGTAAATGCAAAAACAATCACGGCATATAAGGTGTTCAGTGCACCGGAAACAGCCATAATCTGTACATCACCAAACCAGTCACGGAACAGGTATGTATTAAGACCGTTCACAATGGAAGCACCCACCATTCCAAGGAAACTGAACAAAACAACACCCAGGAAAGCACGGTTTTTTGCAACATGTTTAATAATTTCAAAGTAGTGAAGTTTCTCTTTTTTCTCCGGTTCCGGAAGTACAACACGCTCCTTGCACCATACACAGGTCACCTGCAGGCAAAGCAGTCCGACAAGTGCACAGACAGAAGCCATCATCAGAAATCTGCCAGGGATTGGCTGATTGTTTTCATACAATACAAGAGGACCAATCATAACAATAACAGTCATGAAAATAGTTCCTCCAAGACTGCGGTAACGTGATAAGGCTGTTCTTTCTTTGACATCATCTGTCATGACACTGGAAAGACTTCCGAAAGGAACATTGACACAAGTATAAAGTGCCTCATACAATACATAAGTAACAAACATATAACCAATACGGAAACCATAGTCCAGATTGCTTACATTTACAAAACCAAGAACACACAATACCGCCATCGGAAAAGAAAAGGCACGAATCCAAGGAATAAATTTTCCGCCTTTTTGCGAACGGCACATATCTACCAGTGCACCAATAATCGGGTCATTGATTGCATCCCATATTTTTGTAACTAACATCAGAATTCCAACATGAATGGGATTTACCTGAAGTACCAGTGTATAGAATACAGTAAGGAACATAGCACGGAACTGCTCTGTACAGCAACATCCCAAATCTCCCAGGGTTACCCCGATTTTATCCTTCATTGAGAAGGGTCTTACGTTTGTTTGTGTTTCTTTCAAAACATTCTCCTCCTTTTGACACGTTTTTAACGACCTGCTAGCATAGACAAAGTATATAAAATACATTTATGAAAACATATACATAAATTGATTGAAAACTGTCGAAAATTGACTTATTATAGTAATTAACCATAATCATTTTAAATTTATGCCGCGTATGCAAAATATTGCACAAAAACAAGTGAGGTTTTTTATAAATTATGACAGATTATAAAAAAGAACAAAAGTATAACTATCAGATTGAACGCATTTTATTGGAAGATAGCAAAAAAAAGAGAATTTCCTCCATGGACTATTACAGTTTTTTGATTGTGCGGGTTGGAAATTGTATTTTTCATGAAGCAAAAGAAAATAGTGAAATCAGGCAATGCGGGCCAAATGATATGATTCTTATAAAACCGCAAAAATCCATCCAATTATATTGGAAAAATCCAAAACATCCTGTGGAATTGTTCTGGATACGCTATT
Organism: uncultured Blautia sp.; assembly: GCA_900556555.1. Lineage (GTDB taxonomy): Bacteria > Bacillota > Clostridia > Lachnospirales > Lachnospiraceae > Blautia. The sequence continues at coordinate 11,159 of USPF01000023.1, read as the reverse complement.
CTAAGGAATTGCTGAAGGATTTATCTGATGAATCTGTGGATTTCCAGAAAAGCATTGAAGTTGTCCCTTTTTCCTGCATCAGCGTTTCCACAGATGGAGGCACTGCCGCAATTTTGAAGAACCTGTTTACCAGGCTGGAACGGGCAGACAAAACAGAGTTTGCGGAAGAACTATTTGAAAAAAATATGTTGTCTCTCATGCTCATTGCAATTTTAAGAGCATGTATCCGGGAAGAATTTGAACAACAGAAAAAAGGACAGCGGCAGTTTGTATTAGATGATTTATTTGCGTATATTCACCGCCACATCACCGAAGAAATCACCCTGGAAGAACTGGAAAAGGTGTTTTTTGTAAGCCGCTATCATATTTGCAGAGAATTTAAAAAACAGACCGGACAGACAGTCCACAGCTACATTACCAAAAACCGCCTGAAGATGTGCAAAAAATATATACTGGAAGGCCTGCCTATCACAGAAGTTTATAAAATGGTTGGATTTGGAGGATACAATCACTTTTTCCGTGCCTTCAAAAAAGAATTTGGCATCACACCAAAAGAATATTATAAAAGCCATATGAAAGAACACTGAGCTTGTCATTTTGTAACCTTGTCACAGAACACATACTTTTTTTCTACTATACTAAGTACATAAAACATACTCCGAGGAGGTTTTCCATGATACGAAAATATAAAGTCACCCTATTCTCTGGCTTTTTGCTTGCACTGTTTCTCTTCACTGGATGCAATCAGAACAAGCCGCCTGAATCCAACAGCTATCGGCAAGTCTCCTCCAAAGAAGCGGCTGCTATGATGGAGGAGGAAACAGATTACATCATTTTAGATGTGCGTACTCCAGAAGAATATGAAGAAAAACATATTACAGGGGCAGTTAATCTGCCAAATGAAACTATTAAAACAGAAGAAATCACTCAGCTTCCGGATAAGGAACAGTTGATTCTGGTTTACTGCCGCAGCGGAAACCGGAGCAAACAGGCTTCCCAAAAGCTGGCAGATTTAGGATATACCAATATTGTAGAATTCGGCGGTATCAAAGACTGGACCGGCGAAACAGAAACAGGGAGGTAACATTTATGGGATTTTTCGATTTTTTTAAGGTACCTGATATCAACCAGGGATTTGAAGACTACAAAGCTACACCTGACGCTCTGCTTGTGGATGTACGTACACCACAGGAATATCGGGAAGGACATGTTCCAGGCAGCAGAAATATACCGCTGCAGGTGATTGACAATATCAAGACCGTCGTTACGCAGACAAATACTCCTCTTTTTGTGTATTGCCACTCGGGTGCAAGAAGCAGCCAGGCAACCGCAATGCTTGGAAAAATGGGCTATACAAATGTGAAAAATATCGGAGGCATTGCCTCTTATAAAGGAAAGGTGGATAAATAATATGAAAGTTGTAATCGTAGGCGGCGTAGCCGGTGGAGCAACTGCTGCAGCCAGACTTCGCAGATTGGATGAACAGGCAGAAATCGTAGTTTTTGAACGTTCCGGTTTTATTTCTTACGCAAACTGTGGACTGCCCTACTACATCGGGGATGTGATTACAGACCCCCAGGATCTGACGCTTCAGACTCCTGAGAGTTTTTTCTCCCGTTTCCGTGTCAATATGAAGGTACGTCACGAAGTTACAGCTCTTCATCCTGAGAAACATACAGTATCCGTGAAAAATCTAAAAACAGAGGAGGAATTTGAGGAATCCTATGACAAACTGATTCTCTCCCCAGGTGCAAAGCCTACACAGCCTCCGGTTCCCGGAACTGACTTAAAAAAACTATTTACCTTACGTACCGTGGAAGATACCCTTAGCATCAAACGGTATATCAACCGAAATCATCCAAAATCCGCCATTCTGGCTGGAGGCGGATTCATTGGTCTAGAGGTTGCAGAAAACCTCCGGGAACTTGGCATGGATGTTACCATTGTCCAGCGGCCGAAACAGCTTATGAAGCCTTTTGATTCCGATATGGCATCTTTCATTCACAATGAAATGCGCAAGCACGGTGTGAAACTGGCTCTTGGACATACCGTAGAAGGCTTTGAGGAGACAGAAGACGGTGTGCAGGTCTTATTAAAAGATGAAGCATCCCTTCACGCAGATATGGTTATTCTGGCTATCGGTGTGACTCCGGATACCAAACTGGCAAAAGAGGCCGGGCTGGAGCTTGGCATCAAGGGCAGTATCCTGGTGAATGACAAGATGGAAACTTCCGCACCTGATATCTATGCAGTAGGGGATGCCGTACAGGTAAAACATTTTGTAACTGGACAGGATACTCTGATTTCCCTTGCAGGCCCTGCAAATAAACAGGGACGTATTGCAGCAAACAACATCTGCGGTGTGGACAGTCATTATCCCGGCTCTCAGGGAAGCTCTATTGTAAAAGTATTTGATATAACTGCCGCTGCTACTGGAATCAATGAAACAATTGCCAAAAGTTCAGGACTGGATGTGGACAAGGTCATCCTCTCTCCTATGAGCCACGCAGGCTACTATCCGGGCGGCAAGGTTATGACCATGAAAGTAGTCTTTGAAAAAGAAACTTACCGTCTTCTTGGTGCACAGATTGTCGGTTATGAAGGTGTGGATAAGAGAATTGATGTCCTGGCAACTGCTATCCATGCAGGCATGAAAGCCACAGAATTATCGGAACTGGATCTGGCTTATGCACCTCCTTATTCTTCTGCAAAAGACCCGGTAAATCTGGCTGGATTTATGATTGAAAATATCGAAAACGGAATTTTGAAACAGTTCCATATGGAAGAGATTGACCAACTTCCAAAAGACGGAAGTGTCACCCTTCTTGATACCAGAACTCCCGGAGAATACGCACGTGGACATGTAGATGGATTCCAGAACATTCCTGTAGATGTCCTGCGTGAACATCTGGATGAAATCGAAAAAGGAAAACCCGTTTATGTCATCTGCCAGAGTGGTCTCAGGAGCTATATTTCAACCAGGATTCTTACTGGAAATGGATATGATGTGTACAATTTCTCAGGCGGTTTCCGCTTCTATGATGCAGTCACCAATGACCGCTGCCTCATCGAAACTGCCACCGCCTGCGGTATGGATTGTAAAAAATAATCAGACATAAAAATATTTTAAGGTCTCCGATATGGGTGGAAACACCTGCGGAGACCTTTGTAGTAATAATCTGAAGCAGGATTTTTACTTTTGGCAAAAGTGTGTACAGTGTAGAACTGAAGATTACACATACTTCTTTGGTTCTCTTGTCCACTTTGGACTGCATTTTAGAAATTCCATGCCAATCCCTTCCTTTCTTTCTTAACGTTATTGCACATTCCAATTCCCAATAATAATAGAACTGGAAAAATACCGGCAGCAAATATACCCAATTTCAGATTTTCCCCTGCCAGGCTGGAAACTGCTCCTACCACGGTTGGACCGGAAGAACATCCTAAATCTCCGCCCAAAGCCAGAAGTGCAAACATGGCCGTTCCTCCTTTTGGCAGAACTTTTGCCGCTTTACTGAAGGTTCCAGGCCACATGATCCCCACAGAAAAACCGCACACTGCACAGGAAATCAGGCTGAAAAGCGGTATGGGGAAGAAAGCAATTCCCAGATAAGAAGCAATGCACAGCACACAGCTAAACCTCATAAAACGGTCCAGTTGAATCTTGTCTCCATACTTTCCATAAAAAGCTCTGGAAGTTCCCATAAGGATTGCAAAAGCCATAGGCCCTGCCAAATCTCCTGCCACTTTTGAAATTCCAAGGCCTTTTTCGGCAAAGGTGGATGCCCACTGGCTCACAGCCTGCTCACTGGCTCCTGCACAAACCATCATAATCAGCAAAATCCAGAACATTTTCATACCAAATAATTCTTTCAGGCTAAGCCCCTGCTCACCTTCTTCCATCAGGGAAGGAACTGGTACTTTTGCAAATATAAACGCATTTGCAAGAGGAACCAATGCCCATAAGATTGCCATCAGCTTCCAGTTCTCAATGCCAAAGGCAAAGAAAAACAGCGTAGACAGAAGCACTACACCTACATGTCCCCAGCAATAAAAGGAGTGGAGCATGCTCATGGTTTTTTCTTTGTTGTCTGACGGGCATGCCTCTACAACAGGACTTACAATCACTTCCAAAAGCCCGCCACCAATGGCATATACCATGACAGAAATCAGAATACCCATGAACGCAGATGGCAGCATATCCGGCAAAATAGTAAGGAGCAGCAAGCCTGCCACAGAAAGCACATGAGCGCCTATCATGGCTTTTTTGTACCCGATTTTATCCACAAATCCCACAGACAGCAAATCAACCAGAAGCTGCACCCCGAAGTTAAAGGTCACAAGCATTGTAATCTGTGCCAAAGGAATGTGATAGCTCCGCTGAAAGGTCAGAAACAGCAGCGGCACAAAATTATTCACAATGGCCTGCACAATATAAGCAATAAAGCAGGCAGTAATGGTTTTGTTATATTGGTTTTTCATTTCTATCATCCTCCTAATATGGGATTATATCCTATTATTTATCCTATGTCATTGCATAATATCGTATAAATATAGTATAATATCCCAAAACACCGAAATGGAGAATATCAAACCATGAAACCACAGCAAAATTATCCACACATTATTACCGACGATACTTTTCGCGAAACTGCTTCCCACGGTTCTGAAAGTTTTCCTTTTTGTTATTATCTGGAAGACATCTGGGATTTTGACTTTCATTGTGTTGACTGGCACTGGCATCATGAACTGGAAGTTATCTATATCAAAAGCGGCTCCGCCACCTGCTATGTGGGAGAAGAAAAGTTTCTCCTTCCCCAAGGGTCTGCTTTGTTCGTCAACAGTGGGATTCTCCATCGGTATGAATCCACAGAAAGCACTCTAATGCCCAACATTGTTTTTTCTCCTTCTTTATTGGCCGGAGAGTCCTCTTTATTATATGAAAAATACATTGCCCCCATCCTTTCCTCTTCCCTCTGTTTTCAGACATTCTCATCGGATATTCCCTGGCAGGGCAAGATTCTCGATCTTTTAAACAAGCTCTTTTCCATACAGGATTCTGAGGAAAAAAGGGAGTTGCATACCGTTCAGACCTTATGGGAAATTTGGGAGATTTTATTTGATTCCCTTTCTGTTCCCCCACAAAAAGCCCCTGTTCACCCCGTTAAAAACAACCAGGTGCGGCTTCGCATTATGATGGAATATATTCACGAACATTATTCTAGACCTATCTCTCTGGATGAAATTGCATCCTGTGCCCTGATCAGCAAAAGCTCTGCTCTTCAGATTTTTCAAACCGGCATACAGCTATCTCCTGTGGCTTACCTGATACAGTACCGGCTAAATTGTGCTGCCAAACTGCTGCGGGCCACCGAAGACTCTGTGTCCAAAATCGCTGAAAAAACCGGATTTAGCAGTGCAGGATATTTTTGCAGAAAATTCAGGCAGCGGTATCAGATGAGCCCTATTGAATACCGGAAAATTTCTTATGCAGCGCTTCCACCCCGCTGATGCCTCAAAAGTGCTTCAAATTCTTTCAATTTTTTTCTCGCCTCCGGACTTAGATTCTGTGGCACATCAATCTGTATCATCACATACTCATCTCCATGTACCTGAGGATTTTTCATGGAGACTATGCCTTTTCCCCTGAGACGGATTTTCGTTCCTGACTGGGTATTGGGGCTAATTTTGCACATAACTCTTCCTGACAAGGTAGGAACCACTGTCTCGCCGCCAAACACAGCCGTAGTAAACGGAATTCTCACTGTGGTATAGACATCCGTATCCTTCCTGTCAAATACAGAATCGTTATTTACATTGACTTTCAAAAGCAAATCCCCATCTCTTCCACCGCCACTTCCAGGCATTCCCTTTCCTCTTAGGCGGATGCTTTTCCCTGTGTTAATGCCTGCCGGAATCAAGACTTTTAAGGATTTTTTCCTTCCGTCTGCTTCCGTAAGCTGAATGGTTTTTTCACAGCCCCTGGCAGCCTCCATAAACTCTATGGTGATTTCCCCATGAAGATCTGCTCCGTTCTGTACTGTCTGTCTGGATCTGAAGTCTCTGTGGAAGCTATTGGAATGAAAACCTCCTCCAAAATCCTGGTCAAATCCATTTCCGAAACCACTGGTGTGAAATCCTCCAAACCCTCCACCAAACATATTTTTTAATATTTCATCGATATCGCCATCTTCAAAATGAAATTCCTGATAGCTGCCATCAGGATTATCTGTTCCGAATCCAAACTGGTCATATTGTTTCCGTTTCTGCGGGTCACTTAATACAGCGTAGGCCTCTGTTGCCTCTTTAAATTTTTCTTCTGCCTGTGGATTCCCTTTATTCGTATCCGGATGGTACTTCTTTGCCAGTTTCCTGTATGCTTTTTTGATAGCATTTTCGTCTGCTGTCCGCTCCACTCCGAGAACTTCATAGTAATCTCTCTTTGCATTCATGATTTTCGTCACCTCCATTTTATACCTGCACATGCAAAATCACCCAGCAGGATGTCCTGCTGGGTGTGTACTTTCCCTGAAGGATTATCCTTCAATGGAGATAAAATGTTTCTTTTCCTCAACGGGTTTCGCTTCTTTTGGAACTGTAAATCTCAGGATACCATTTTCATATTTCGGATGGATATCCTTCTCTGTCACATGTTCACCTACATAAAAGCTCCGGCTCATGCTGCCTGCATAACGTTCCCGTCTGATATATTTGCCTTTTTCGTCTTGTTCATCTTTATCCAGTCCTTTGGCCGCACTCACGGTAAGGCATCCTTTTTCCAGCTGTAACTGAATCTCATCTTTCTTAAATCCAGGCAAATCAATGTCCACTTCGTAACCGCCTTCTGTTTCTTTTACATCTGTTTTCATCATGTTCTTGGCATGTTTTCCATACAATGCTTTGTCTACATCTGGGAATGATGGAAATTCCGGGAATCTGAAGCCATCCATAAAGTCATCAAATAAAGTTTCTCCAAAAATACTAGGTCTTAACATAAGTCATATCTCCTTTCACAAATATGAAAACTATATTTTAGCACTATCGGAGATATCCGAAGTGTTGTGTTCTGAACTTTAGGATTTGGATTTCTGTTCCTCTTCCTTTGTTCTACTTGTAATATAGCACCTATTATTATCACTGTCAACACCTGAGTGCTAATTTATTTGTGAAAGTTTTGTGAACTTCTCCCGTTCCCTAAATTTTATAAGATTTTTATGACTGTTTCCTCTATCTGGTGCTCTCTGATACAGGTAATATGAATCTGCATTTCCTGTATTTCCAGTTCTATATTTTGTGTCCCGTCTTCCGGAATTACTCCCAATTTCTGGAATACCAGGCCACTTAATGTATCAAAACCTTCGGATGCTATTTCTATTCCCAGAGCATCTTCTATTACTTCCAGCTCTGGATTTCCATGCACCATCCAGGTATGTTCCTCTACTTTTTCAACATAAGGTTCTCTACTTTTTGCATCCTCTGTATCATCATTTAAATCTCCCACCAGTTCTTCCACCAGATCATTCATGGTCACAATTCCTGTCATACCTCCATGCTCATCGATAATGATTGCAATGGCACTTTTATTTGCTTTCATGTTACGGAACAAGACATCTGCCTTTGTGGTTTCCAGCACAAAATAAGCCGGATAAACTGCCTGGTTCATCACCTTATTTCTGCTTTTATCATCGATACGGAAATAATCTTTTGCATTTAATACACCAATGACATTGTCCGGTGAACCGTCACATACCGGATAAAACGTATGGCGGCTGTTATGTATGGTTTCTGCCCATACCTCCATATCATCTTCCATCCAGAGCATGACTACATCTGTGCGGTGGGTCGCAATACTCTCAGCCATAATATCATTGAATTCAAATACATTTTGGATAAATTCTTTCTCCTGATGCTCAATTGTACCTTTTTCACTTCCCACATCCACCATCATGCGGATTTCTTCTTCACTGACCTGTTCCTCTTCCTCCTTTGGGTCAATGCCGCATAATCTTAAAACCAGGTTCGTAGATACAGAAAGAAACGAAACAATTGGTTTGAACACAATAGAAATTCCACTTACCAGACCTGAAATCCCCATTGCAATCTGCTCCGGCTTTTTCATAGCGATTCTCTTTGGAACTAATTCTCCAAAAATCAATGTAAAATAGGAAAGCACCAGTGTGATGAAAATAACGGCTCCTGCATCCAGAGTTACCCGTGGAATAGATATACCCATATTGATCATCCAGTCTACCAGCGGCTCTGAAAAATTATCCGCTGCAAAAGCACTTCCGAGAAATCCAGAAAGTGTAATTGCCACCTGAATCGTTGCAAGAAATCTGGCGGGTTCCTTAGTAAGACGCACTAACCGTTTTGCACGGCTATTTCCCTGCTCTGCCATCCGACCCAGCTTTGTTTCATTTAGTGATAACACTGCTATTTCTGCACTTGCAAAGACTGCATTGAGTGCAATTAATATTACCTGAAAGAATAATAAAACAATCATTGAACTGTCCATAGATATCTACCTCTTATCTTCTTATTTTTTTCATTTGCCCTATAAAAAACACAACAAGACATAGTCTGTGTATCACACATACACAAACTATGCCTTGCTGCATTTATGTCAATCTCATATTATTTAATTTAGGGGCAGCATCACCGCTACTGTCATCCATTTTTTATTGAGTTCTCCCTTCTGAAATTCTGTTGATGGCTATTATAACAGGCAGATGCAATATCGTCAATATCTTATTCTTCCTTCTTTGCAGATTCTAAATGTCTGATTTTCTCCTGAAGCTCTGCAATTTGCTGCTTTGCCCTCTCTTCCGCTGCTTCTCTCTCTTTCCGTTCCTGTTCTGCTCTCTCTTCCGCTGCTTCTCTCTCTTTCCGTTCCTGTTCTGCTCTCTCCTCTGCTGCCTTTACCTCTGCCTCCAGTTCTTCAATCATATAACTCACTGTGTTCCGGTCCATTTCCTCTAGCTCTTTTGAAAATAAACTCATAATACCCTCCACATTTCTGCACATCTGGTACACTTCTTCATAGATTTCACGGAACTCTGGATACTTTTCCCAAAGCTCCAGGATCCGTTCCGGCTCGTCACTGCTAAGCAGCAGCAACCATGCCTCCAGCTTGTTGTCTATAGACCTATTTTCTATATTTTTCTGGAAAATGTCAAGAGCTACCAGCACGCTTTTCTGGAGTGTTTCCAGCTTTAGCCCCGTATCGTAGGTGTGCTCCCCATAATGGAGATATTTGTCCGGAATCTCATGAAATTCCCTGGTGCTTTTCTCAAATAAAACGATGGTATATACCTTCTTTAAATCCCTGTAATTAAACTTTTTGTTTTCGCTCCGTTTCCTGTCCTTCACCCTCTTATACTGCCTCAGCAGCAGGTCTGCGGAATAGCATGCTGTCCGCTGGCCAGGAAAGGCATAACCAATCTTCTGTATTTCCAGGTTTGCAATCCTTCCATCCTCTGTCTCTATTACAATATCTGTAATCAGCAGGGTATATTCATCTGCCAGACGGACAGAATCATTTGGCAATATCTGTTTGATACGGATTTTTGTCTCCAGCAAAAGGCTTAACAGCTCTTCCAATCTTTCTGCATGATATTCCGGGTTGAAGATTTCTTTAAAAAAGGAATCATACAGCATCTTCACGCCTTTTGCACCGGTACAAAAATCCAGAAACTCCTCCTGCTGTTCTTCACTCCAGCTCTCAAACAGATCTGTCAGCTTCTCTTTCTCCCCAATCAGATCCAGCACTTCTTCTCTTGTGCGGATGATGGGAAAATACGTTTTCAGTAAAGTGTCCATAAACGTCTACCTCCATGTTTGTCTTATTTAATTTTATATTTTTGAAATACCGCTTCAGAAAAGAAGCTATAGAATAAAAGACGTTCAGACATAAGAGTATCTAAGTTTCTTAGTCTGAACGAAAGTACAGTTTACAAGGGACTACACAGGGTAGGTATCTGACGGGAGGGGTGCCGCCAGTCAGATTTTCCATGTGATGTTCAAGCTGTCGCTTGTGGCGGCTATGGTGGTGATCATCAAATCCACCACACGCCGCTTGTCATCAAAAGATACATTCTCCCAGGTATCGAGGTAGCCGGAAATCTGGCTGACCTGTTCCGGGCTGATGGCCTCCACAGTCAACTCCGCTATCCTTGCCAGAAGTTCCTGCTTGCGCCCGTCCAGTTCCGCTATCTTCACATTCACATAGGAGAACAGGACATTGTTTGCCCCCGTCAGACTGTCCACCAGCTTTTCAATCTCGCTGTCTACATGGGCAAGTTCCACTTGCAGGGCGGTGATTTTCGGGTTTGCCTTTGCCGCTTTCTTTTTTCCTGTCAGCGTCTTGTAGCTTGCCAGCTTCTTTACCATCTGCTGATAAACAACCGCTTCCAGTTCCGAAGTGATGATTTTCCCACAGCCAGGACAGCTTTTATTGTCCAGCCGTTTCGTGCAGCGGAGATACTGTTTGCCGGAGGGATTGTAGATACTCATAAGAGCATACCCGCAATTCCCGCACTTGATTTTTCCTGCCAGCCATGTGTGGGTGGCTTTCCGGGCAGACTGGATTTTCATGTTGTTCATCAGCTTCTTGCGGCAGGTCAGCCAGGTGTCGGAGGGGACGATACCCTCATGGGGAGCCAGTACCAGCATTTGGTCTTTTAAGTCGTTTTTCTTGCTGGCCTTTACATCTCGCCCTTGATACAGATAGCAGCCGTTCATGCCCGTAAAATCGGCAACGTCATTGACAATGACTGTACCTTGACTTTTGAAAAATTCGTACACATCAAGGTCTGCCTGCACATAGACAGGATTGCGTAACATCTGCGCCAGCGTGGGGCGTATCAGCTCTTTGCCATGGAACAAAATCCCCTGTTCGGCAAAGTACCGGGTAATGTCCCCGTAGGAAGTTGTGGGCTGGGCGTACATCTCAAACATCAGCCGGATATTGGCCGCTTCCTCCGGGTTTACCACCAGCTTCTTTGTGTTGATACCGTCCATCTTGATAGGCTCCGTATGGAAGCCGTAAGGGGCTTTCCCGCCCATCTTAAAGCCCCGCTGACTGCGGGAGTAGTAAGCGTCCGTTACCCGCTTCTGTATCGTTTCCCGTTCAAGCTGGGCGAACACGATACAGATATTCA
>USPF01000022.1 GCA_900556555.1 uncultured Blautia sp. | reverse complement strand
AGGAAGAAGTATTTATGTGAATATAAAAAAATCTATTTTGTTCCTGCTGTCATCGAATTTCGGGGAGATTATTACCATGTTTTTTGCCGTAGCACTAGGGCTTCCTACCCCTTTGAAAGCCAGTCATATCCTGTGGGTAAATCTGATTACAGATTCCCTTCCTGCCCTGGCTCTTGGCGTTGATAAGAATGATACGGAAGCCTTAATGAGAGAAAAACCGAGAAATCCCAAGGAAGGGCTGTTTGCAAATGGAGGATGGTTTTTTACGGTGTTTTATGGATTGCTGATTGCAGGAATTACCCTGTATGCATTCCGCCTTGGCGGTCAGACATATGCATTTACCGTATTGGGAGTATCTCAGCTTTTTCACGCCATAGGTATGAGAGATAGGAATAAATCCTTCTTTTCCATGAATCATCTGGAAAATCCTTTTATGATTCTGGCTTTTTGCCTGGGGCTTGGACTACAGATGATGGTAACAGGAGTTCCATATTTTGTCCGTTTATTTGGAACTGTGAAGCTTTCCTTTGGGGACTGGAAGCTGCTTCTTGCTCTTTCAGCAGTGCCTCTTATCATGCATGAACTGCTGTTGCTGTTCAAAAAGATATTTTTGAGAACCAGAGAGCTTTAAAATAAAGTCAAATTGCAAGAAAGGTGAGGGAATATTGCATATAAGAAGAAAAATTCAATTTTTATCAGGAAAAAGGTAATAAAAATGCAGGAAATACTTGACAGAAAATCATATATTGGAATACAATAGGTTTCAATGAGTTAAAACATAAAAATAAGCAGGAGGAAAGCCATGACACCGTACAGAGAACTTAGCAAAGAACAGTTACAGGCCATGAAAGCCGAGTTAGAGCAGCAGTTTGAAGAAGTAAAAGCAAAAGGATTAAATCTGGATATGTCCAGAGGCAAGCCATCTAAGAAACAGTTGGAACTGGCCATGGATATGATGGAAGAATTAAAAAGCACAGATAAATTAAAATGCGAGACAGGAGTGGACTGCCGTAACTATGGTGTTATGGACGGTATTCCAGAAGCAAGACGCCTGCTTGGGGAAATGACGGAAGTGACTCCTGATAATATTGTTATTTTTGGCAATTCCAGTCTTAGCATTATGTTTGATACGGTATCACGTTCTATGACTCACGGTGTATGCGGAAGTACACCATGGTGCAAGCTGGATAAGGTGAAATTCCTCTGTCCTGTGCCGGGTTATGACAGACATTTCCGTATCACAGAATATTTTGGGATTGAGATGATTAATGTGCCTATGACACCTACCGGTCCGGATATGGATATGGTAGAGGAACTGGTAAGCACAGACCCGGCAATCAAAGGAATCTGGTGTGTGCCGAAATATTCTAATCCTCAGGGAATCACCTATTCAGCAGAAACTGTGAAGCGTTTCGCAAGGTTAAAACCTGCGGCAGAAGATTTCCGTATTTTCTGGGATAATGCTTACTGCATCCATCATCTGTATGATGACAAACAGGATTTCCTTCTGGAGATTCTGGATGAATGTGAAAAGGCAGGAAATCCAGACCTGGCATACAAATTTGTTTCTACATCAAAGGTCAGCTTCCCTGGCTCCGGTATCGCAGCCGTTGCAGCTTCCACAAGAAACCTGGAAGGATTCAGAAAACATATGGCTGTGCAGACCATTGGTCATGATAAGATTAATCAGCTTCGTCATGTGCGTTTCTTCGGCGGAATCGTGGGTATGCACAAGCATATGAAGAAACATGCGGAGATTCTCCGGCCAAAATTTGAGATGGTAGAGAAGATTCTGGACAGAGATCTGGAAGGTGCGGAGATTGGTACCTGGACAAAACCAAACGGAGGTTATTTTATCTCTTTTGATGCCCTGGAAGGCTGTGCTAAGAAAATCGTAGCAAAGGCAGCCCAGGCAGGGGTGAAAATGACAGATGCAGGGGCTACTTATCCATATGGAAAAGACCCTCAGGACAGGAACATCCGTATTGCACCAAGTTTTCCTACGGTAGAAGAATTAGAAGCAGCAACAGAAATCTTTGTGCTCAGTGTGAAGCTGGTAAGCATTGATAAACTTTTGGAAGAAAACTAAAAACAGAGAAATATAGAAGGTGAAAAGGGTGTTGTGAGCAAGTCGCAGTGCCCTTTTGGCGTATCTGTCTATCTTCTGGGGCAGGTTATGAACTTTTTATTAATTCTTGGTAATATGGAAAAAAGTATGGTATAATTTTCAGGAAATGCATATGATACAATTTGAAGTTGTAGGTTTTCAGTAATAAGGGGAAATGTATATGGCAAAAAAGAAATCTAAGAAGGGAAAGTACAAGAAGGCAAAAAAGATTGTTCTGGGAGTTTTAATGGCATATGTACTCATACTGGTTTTGGCATATGCAGGAGGAGTTGTTTATTTTTCCAAACACTTTTTCTCAGGCTCTAAGATTAACGGGCTGGACAGTGCAGGAAAAACAGTGAAGGAAGTAGAAAGAGACATGGCAAGCCAGATTGCTTCCTATGAGCTGGTAATTAAAGAACGGGAAGATAAGACAGAGACCATTAGTGCGGCCAAGATTGGAATGCAGTATGTGGATGACGGAAAGATTAAGGAATTGAAAAAACAGCAGAATCCGTTTACGTGGTTCCTTTCTTTTATTCATGCAAAAGATTATACCATGTCAGCCACTACAACCTATGATGAAGCGGCTGTAAAAGCAGCAGTGGACCAGCTTGCAGTGGTTCAGGATGAAAATATGGTAAAGCCTGTCAATGCACATCTGGAAGTGACAGAGAATGGATACGAAATCATTCCGGAAACCATGGGGACAGAAGTGGACAAAGAAAAGGTGAAATCTGTTGTGCTGGATGCCATTGAAAGAGGTGCATCAGAGGTCAGTTTGGAGGAAGCAGGATGCTATACGAGCCCTGAAGTTTTAAGTACAGATGAAAAGCTGGCAAAACAGCAAGAAGAGGGAAACAAATTTCTGAATGTTACAGTCACTATTGATTTTGCGGACAGGCAGGAAGTGGTGAATAAAGATGTGATGAAGGACTGGCTGGTAGTTGGGGAAGATGGAAGCCTTGATCTGAGCCATGAAAAAGCAAAAGCCTATGTCCAGGAATTAAAGCATGAGTATGATACTTTTGGATCATCCAGACAGTTTACTACGGCCTATGGAGAGACCATTACCGTGTCTGGCGGGGATTATGGATGGGTTATCGCACCTAATGACACCACAACCAAGATTCTGGATGCCATCAAAAGTGGGGAATCCCAGACTATCACACCAGAATATACATACAGTGCTTACCGGAGAGAAAAGGATGAAATCGGAAATACTTATGTAGAAATCAGTCTTTCCAGACAGCATATGTGGTTTTTTAAAGATGGGCAGCTTCTGGTATCCACAGACATTGTCACCGGAAACCATAACAGAGGCTGGGATACTCATACAGGTGTTTATGCTATTATGTACAAAGAAAGAGATGCCACTTTAGTAGGAGAAGGCTATAATTCTTCTGTAACATACTGGATGCCGTTTTACGCCAATACGGGAATTCATGATGCAACCTGGAGAAGCAGTTTTGGCGGTTCTATTTATATGAACAATGGTTCTCATGGCTGTATCAACACGCCATATGATCAGGCAGAGAAAATTTTTAACAACATAGAAAAAGGTGTACCTGTTGTGGTATATAATTAAAAGAAACCTTTGCAAAGGAGATAATATGATATGAATATCGTAGTTTTAGCAGGAGGAAACAGTACAGAAAGAGAAGTTTCTATTTCATCAGGACAAGGTGTCTGCCAGGCACTTAGAGAGAGAAATCACAGAGCTGTGCTGGTGGATGCTTATTTTGGAAAAGACACTGTGGGAGAGGAAGTATTCCCTGAAAAATATGATGTGGAGAAGGATGCAAACTGGATGAGGGAACAGAGCAGCCGTCTGGAAGAAGTGATGAAAACCAGAAAAGAGTTCTTTGGTCCACATGTTCTGGAATTGTGCCAGAAAGCAGACATTGTATTCCTTGCTCTGCACGGTGCCAATGGTGAAGACGGAAAGGTTCAGTCTGTTCTGGACTTGTTAGGTGTGAAATATACCGGCTGCGGACCTTTAAGCAGCGGAATGGCCATGGATAAGGGCATCACGAAGATGGTCTTTGAGGCAAAGGGGATTCCGACACCAAAGGGAATGACTTTAGAGAAAGAAAATTGCAGCAGTTCCCTGGCAGATTACGGAATGGATTTTCCTGTTATCGTAAAACCATGCTGTGGAGGCTCTAGCGTAGGTGTCTGCATTGCTCACAATCAGCAGGAGTATAGCATGGCACTGGCAGAGGCTTTTTCCTATGAAAACCAGGTAGTGGTAGAGCAGTTTATCACAGGAAGAGAGTTTTCTGTGGCAGTGGTAGATGGAAAAGCATATCCGGTCATTGAAATCGCACCTTTACAGGGATTTTATGATTATAAAAACAAATATTCCGCAGGTTCCTGCGTGGAAACCTGTCCGGCAGAACTGTCTGCGTCTCTTACAAAAGAAATGCAGATGTATGCAGAAAAAGGCTATGAGGCTTTGAATCTTCAGGCGTATGCAAGACTGGATTTTCTGATGGAAGAAGACGGAAGTATGTATTGTCTGGAAGCCAATACCCTGCCGGGTATGACACCTACCAGCCTGATTCCACAGGAAGCAAAGGTCATTGGAATGAATTATCCACAGCTTTGTGAAAAACTCATAGAGGTTTCTTTAAAGAAATATCAGTAATGGTTTCAGTGGTTTGGGAGGAAAGCAAAAATGAAAAATCTGACACTTGCACATATAGCAGAAGCCTGTCATGGTACTTATGTGGGAACAGAAGAAAAGAAAAACCAGGAAGTAGGCAGCATCTTCACAGACAGCAGAAAGGCAGAAGAGGGCGGCTTATTTGTCCCAATCAAGGGAGCCAGGGCGGATGCACATGATTTTATAGAAGATGTTATGGAGAAGGGGGCACTTGCCACTTTGTCAGAAAAAGAGCTGGGAGAGAAGCCATATCCCTATATTTTAGTGGAGTCATCCCTCCAGGCAGTCAAAGACATTGCAGAATACTATTTGGCACAGCTTGCGATTCCGGTTGTGGGAATTACAGGAAGTGTAGGAAAGACAAGCACCAAAGAAATGATTGCAGCAGTTTTATCACAAAAATACTGTACCTTGAAGACCCAGGGAAATTTCAACAATGAATTGGGTCTCCCTTTGACAGTATTCCGTCTGAGAGATGAGCATGAGATGGCTGTGCTGGAAATGGGAATCAGTGATTTTGGTGAGATGCACCGCCTTGCAAAAATAGCCAGACCGGATACCTGTGTAATCACAAATATTGGTCTTTGTCATCTGGAATTTTTAAAATCAAGAGATGGAATCCTGAAAGCAAAAACAGAGATTTTCGATTTCCTGAAGCCGGAAGGGCATGTGATTTTAAATGGTGATGATGATAAGTTAGTGACAGTGGAAGAAGTGAAAGGCATAAAACCAGTATTTTTCGGAATAGAAAACCATAGCGGAATCTGGGCAGATGAAATCAAACCAGAAGGTTTAAAGGGAATTTCCTGCTGTATTCATACAGAAAGGGGAAGCTTTTCTGTTTTGATTCCGATTCCGGGACATCATATGGTTTATAATGCCTTAGCGGGAACAGCAGTAGGGCTTACCTATGGACTTAGTCTGGAAGAAATCAAGGCAGGTATCGAGAGTCTTCAGCCAGTCAGCGGAAGATTCCATATCATAGAAACCGGAAAATATACAGTTGTAGATGATTGTTATAATGCCAATCCAGTGTCTATGAAGGCATCTCTGGATGTCCTTACAGATGCCATGGGAAGAAAAGTGGCAATTCTGGGTGATATGGGAGAACTGGGAGAAGACGAAGTGGAAATGCACAGGGAAGTAGGTGTGTATGCAGCTTCCAGAAATCTTGATCTGCTTCTTTGTGTAGGAGAATTGTCACAGTATATGGCAGAAGCTGCGAAACATGCAGCTCCGGCAAAGGCAATCCTTCATTTTGCAACAAAAGAAAAAATGCTGAAAGAGCTTCCGAAGATTTTACAGGAAGGGGATACCGTTTTGGTTAAGGCATCTCACTTCATGGGATTTGAAGATGTGGTGAAGGTGCTGGAAAGATTATAAACATCATATAAGAAAAAAGGATATGGTTGATGCCCGTGTGAGAGCACGCCCCATATCCTTTTTTATTTCACCAACTCTTGATTTTTCTTCAACATTTCTAAGATAATTCCCTGGGTATAAGCCCCCAGGCGTTTCTTATCCTCTTTGGAAAGCTGTTCAGGATAAATCGGTTTTCCGTATTCCACAACCACCTTACAAGGCTTAATCTTTGGAAAATGATTCTCAAAGATTTCAGCGGAATTGCTGATAGCCATTGGAATAATGGGACAACCGGATTTTGTTGCGATTTTGAAGCTGCCTTCGTGGAATGGAAGCAGTTCCAGCTCATCATTCCCTTTATTTCTGGTTCCCTCCGGGAAGATACAGATAGAAATACCATTTTTGACTTTTTCAATGGCAGTCAGAATGGTTTTCATACCTTCCTTGATATCTTTTCTGTCGAGAAACAGACAGTGGAGATACCGCATCCAGATAGAAAGCAGAGGAATAGGCTCCATTTCTTTTTTGGCAACGTAGCCTGTCAGGTCAGGACAGTGTACATAGGTAAGAAGAATATCGAAGAAACTTCTGTGATTTCCGATGTAGAGCACAGCCTGGTTTTTGGGAACATTTTCGTGACCAATAATGGTAATGTCTGCTCCCGTTACTTTTAAAATAAAGCGGAATACAGTCTGAATAATCCGCAGGGAACTGATATCTTTGGCACGGGGATTAAATTTTCCCACAACCCACTCAGCCAGCAGAATGGGAATGGATAAAATCAGATAACCAACTACACAAATACATACAATAATAAAACGTATCATAGCACATACCTTTTCCTTCCATATACATGTAAACCATTATAATGAAAACAATAGGAAGTTGCAAGCAAAATCAAGGTATAATCCAGGAAATATAAGCATACATATAGGATAAGACTGGCAAAGTGAAGGCGGCAGGGTAATGTGAAAAAATGGGGAGCAGGAGTGCTGGTGATTGCATTGATGTCTTGCTTTTTGTGTGGATGCAGTATTGAAAAGGTGAGGGCACAGGATGGTCTCAAACCAGAATATACGGTTGTAAAGAAAGAAGACTATCCGGAAAAAGTAAAGGAATTGGTGGAGCAAAATCAGGAAAAAGAATTTCAGATGACCTATCAAGACGGAGGGTTTCTGTATCTGATGAAGGGATATGGAAAACAGGAAACAGGTGGATACAGTATTCAAATTGAAGATTTATCACTTTGGGACAATGCCATTCATTTGCAGACAACACTTCTTGGACCGGATAGCAAAGAAGAATTGACGGAAGAGTCCTCTTTTCCATGCCTGGTCATTAAGATGAAGTACCGGGAAGAGCCGGTAATTTTTGAGTAGAAAAGGGGTCTTAGTGTGGAACTGATTACAAAAAAAATGTATATGATGGAAAGAAAATGTGAGGCGGTAAGCCAGATTACCTTTGATGAGGATTTGAATGTACCAGATGTCAAACCGGATATCGGAAGAATGATTCAGAAAAAGGGGGAAATCCAGATTGACGATATTCAGATTTCCCAGGGAAAAGCCTATCTGTCAGGTGCTCTTGTGGTTTATCTTCTTTACGTCAGTGACGGCCCGGAGCGGAAAATATATAGTCTGATGGGAAATCTTCCTATTGGAGAGACTATGAATCTGGAAGGACTGGAAAACGGAGATAAGGTGCAGGTGAAATGGGACATTGAGGATTTGAGCATCCAGCTTATTAATTCCAGAAAACTGAATATGAAAGCCCTGGTGACCTTTACTGCTTATGTGGAAGATTTCCGTCAGGTGGAAATTCCACTTGGGGTGGAAGACAGTGATATTTCCCAGAAAAAACAAGAAGTCTCCATTATGAGCACCGCAGTACATAAAAAAGATATCATGCGTATTAAAGAGGATATTGCTCTGAGTTCTAATAAGCCTGATATCTATGAATTACTGTGGGATACCGTGGAAGTACGTGGACTGGACATCCGGGCTGAGAATGATAAGACCGGGGTTAAAGGAGAATTGTTTCTGTTTGCCCTTTATCGTGGAAATGATGACAATAATTCTCTTCAGTGGCTGGAACATTCTGTGCCTTTTTATCAGGAGGTGGAATGCAGCGGCTGCACCCCGGATATGATTCCCAATGTGATTATTAATGTGCCGCACAGCGAATTGAAAGTAAAGCAAGATGATGATGGAGAAGACAGGATTCTCAGCGTAGATACGGCCTTAGAATTAGAAATGAAAATTTATGAGGAGGAAGACGTTTCTCTTTTAATGGATGTTTATACCCCGGTAAAAGATTGCAGGGCAATTCGTAAGAATTATAAACTGGAAAGTTTACTGGTAAAGAATTTTTCAAAATGTAAAGTGAATGACCGTGTGAAAGCAGAAAATAGCCAGGGGAAAATCCTTCAAATCTGTCACAGTGACGGAACTGTGAAAGTCGACAGTACGAAAATCGTGGAGAATGGCATCTTAGTAGAGGGAATTATCCAAGTGCGTATCCTCTATATCATAGGAGACGATGAGATGCCATTCTATTCTATGGAGACTATGATTCCATTCAGCCATACCATAGAGGCAGAAAATATCACCGAAAATTGTGTTTATCATCTCAGGGCAGATTTAGAGCAGCTTTCTACCACTATGATAGACAGTGATGAAATCGAAGTGAAGATTGTAATGAATTTGAATGCGATTGTTTTGGAACAGACGGATACAGGAATCATTCAGGAAATCGAGGAACATGAATTAGACAGGGAAAAACTGTGCAGTATGCCGGGAATTGTAGGATATCAGGTACAGCCGCAGGATTCTCTATGGGATATTGCCAAGAAATTCTATACAACAATCGAAAATATTGTCCAGCTAAATGGGCTGGAAAATGAAAATGTGAAGCCGTATGATACACTGATCTTGATGAAGAAAGTGGAGCGGTAAGGAAGGGAATGGAGCAGCCGTTTTAGATGAATATTTATGATTTCAGTTTGAGGCGGCAGCTCCAGAAAAAGAAGCAGTTGTAAAGATAAGGAATTCATGATAGAATAAACGAAATCAGAGAGATTGTCTTTTCTCATATCTGTTGGCAGTTCGCCAAAATTTCAATTAGTCAAATAATAAAATAGCAGGAATTTATACCAGCAGTATTGTTATCTGTATATATTCTATTTATAATGTAGATATATAAAGTAAAAAGTTCATTGCTTTTGTTGTACAGACAAACTGTGGTATAGAACAAACAGGCAGGAGGATGTACTTATGGGACAGAGTGATGAAGTTACCAGAAGATTTTGGGCAGATAATGCACGGTTTGCAGATATAGTGAATGCAGGTATTTTTCAAGGAAGGAAAATTGTGAAAGGAAGCCAGCTTCGTGGCAGAGATACTTATACAGGAGGTCTCTTTGGGAGTTTGAAGAAGAAAATGCAGATCTATGGATATCGGGATGTATTTAAGAAGGCAGATTTTGGCGTGAATTTTGCACTGATAGGAATAGAAAATCAAGAGGATATTCATTATGCTATGCCCATTAAGGTATGGAAGTATGATTTTCTTGGATATGAAGAACAATTGCAAAATATTAAAAAAAGACATAAAAGGGCAAAGGATTTGACGGGAGCGGAGTACCTTTCTGGTTTTTCGTCAAAGGATAAACTGAATCCTATTCTGACAATGGTTTTATATTATGGGAAAGAACCATGGAATGGGCCGACATGTTTGAATGATATGCTGAATTGGGAAAATATTCCTGAAGTGGTGCGGAATAAGGTTGTGAACTATCCAATTTATATAGTAGATGTGAGGCGTTTTCGCGGAACAGAGGAGATGTGTACGGATGCAAAATTAGTATTTGGATTTTTGCAGAGGCATGAAAATCAACAGCAGCTTGAAAAATATGTGAATGATAATAAAAAAGAATTTACCAATTTAGAGGAAGATACTTATGATATGATTAGTATTCTGACAAGTTCACAGGACTTAATGCCAGATAAACAGGAATACATGAATGAAAGAGGTGAAGTAAACATGTGTAAGGCTTTAGAAGATATGAAAGCATCAGCAAAACAGCAAGGAAAACAGGAAGAAAGGGAACAGAATATTTTTATCCTGGTGGAGTCTCTAAGGGAACTGGACATCCCAGAAGAGGATATTTTGAGAAAAATTGAGGAAAAGTATCAACTCCCCAAAGAAGAGGCTGTAGAATTCGTGAAAAAATGACATTGAAAAATACAAGATTTTCATATAGAATAAAATGTACTGAATAGGATACAATATACAATGTACAAAAGTAAGATCAGGAGGATTTTGCATGAAATTAAGGGCACTTGCAAAGATAAATCTGGGACTGGATGTTCTTGGCAGGCGGGCAGATGGATACCATGAACTTCGTATGATTATGCAGACCATTAATATGTATGATCAGTTAGATATGGAAATCAGTGAGGAACCAGGAATCAAGATTACTACGAACCTTCCTTATGTTCCGGTAAATGAAAATAATCTGGTATATAAAGCAACAAAGATGCTGATGGATGAATTTCAGGTAAAAGAAGGATTAACAGTAGATTTGCAGAAGATGATTCCGGTGGCAGCAGGTATGGCAGGCGGAAGTTCTGATGCAGCGGCAGCAATGATAGGTGTCAACAGACTATTCCAGTTAGGCCTGTCTGTGAAAGATTTAATGGAAAGAGGAGTAAAAATCGGAGCCGATGTTCCATATTGTCTTTTAAGGGGAACAGCTCTGGCAGAAGGCATTGGTGATAAACTCCGTGCACTGCCTGCCTGCCCGGATTGTTATGTTTTGATTGGAAAGCCGGGTATCAGTGTTTCAACAAAGTTTGTGTACGAAAATCTTAGGGCAAATGAATTAAAAGCCCATCCGAGAATCGACGAGATGCTGGATGCACTTCAGTGGCATAATCTGTACAAGATGGCGGATTTGATGGAAAATGTATTAGAGACCGTTACGATTCCACGCTATCCGATTATCGAAGAAATCAAGAATCATATGAAGGAACACGGTGCATTAAATGCACTTATGAGCGGCAGCGGTCCTACTGTGTTTGGATTATTTGACGATAAACTGTTAGCAGAGCATGCATGCGAGGCATTGAAGGAAAGCAGGCTGGCAAAAACAGTATTTCTTACCACAGTATTTAACAATGGCGGAAGGAGGTATCAGAGATGAATCTGGAGATGGAAATGGACGAATACCTGCCTTTACGTGATGTAGTGTTTAATACCCTGCGCCGGGCGATTTTAAAGGGTGAATTAAAACCAGGAGAACGTTTGATGGAGATTGCTCTGGCAGATAAGCTTGGAGTAAGCCGTACACCGATCCGCGAAGCAATCCGCAAGCTGGAACTGGAAGGCCTGGTGGTGATGGCACCAAGAAAAGGAGCAAAGGTTGCTTCTATTACAGAAAGAGACTTAAATGACGTGTTGGAAGTACGAAAGGGAATGGAAGTTCTGGCCATTTCTCTTGCATGCAAACGTATTACAGGAGAAGAACTGGAAAAGCTGGAATCTATAGAGCGGAGTTTCCAAAGCCTGATCGAGTCAGGGAACCTTACAGAACTGGCGGAGATGGATGTGAAATTCCACGACACGATTTATCAGGCAACAAATAATCAGAGGCTGGTACAGCTTTTAAACAATTTGAGAGAGCAGATGTACCGCTACCGCATGGAATATCTAAAGGATATCGCTGTACGAAGAACCTTAGCAGAAGAGCATAAAGCAATCTGTGAGGCTTTGCGAGGAAGAGACGAGAGCAAAGCACAGAATTATGTGAGTGTACACATTGATAATCAGCAAAAAGCAATTATGCGAAGCCTGAATCAGGAATAGAATGGGAAAAA
The DNA here is from genome assembly GCA_900556555.1 of uncultured Blautia sp. GTDB lineage: Bacteria > Bacillota > Clostridia > Lachnospirales > Lachnospiraceae > Blautia. Next base: position 22,625 of record USPF01000022.1, on the reverse strand, counting down.
TAAGAAATACTAGAAGAGAGGCAAAGGAGAGGCACCTGGCCTCTCTTTTTCTATGAAAAAAGGAGGGAAACAGCATGAATTCTGATATTTCACCTCATATTGAGGAAAACGAAGCGTATATAAGAAACAGGCTGAAAAACTGTGATGATTTTATTATCCGCCCCATGGTACTGGGGGAAGAGAAGAAAATCCGCTGTCTGGTAGTTTATATAGAAGTAGCTGTAAGCAATATGGTTCTGGAGGACTCTGTAATTGGAAAACTGGTGAATCACATGTGGGAAATGCCTGCGGATGAAATCCTGGAGTTTGTGCGTGACAATGGGATGGGAATTTCAGATGTCCAGCCCATGGATTCCATGGATCAGGCATTTGCGTCCATGTTGGCAGGGAATGCCTTATTTTTCTTGGATGGATATACCAGAGCAATCAAGGTTTCAAGCAAAGGATATCCCAATCTAAGTGTATCAGAAGCTACCAGAGAAAAAGTGTTGCGTGGCTCCAAAGAAGGATTTACAGATGCGGTAAAAACCAATTCTGCATTGGTGCGGAAACGAATCAGGGATACCAGATTGAAGGTGAAGCAGAAAACACTGGGAAAAAGAAGCCAGACACTGGTTCAACTCTTGTATATGGAAGATTTAGTTCACCCGGAGCTGTTAGAAGACATGGAAGAACGGCTGGATTCCTTTGTGATTGATGGCGTTTTAGATTCTGGTGTGATTGAGCAGCTTACAGAAAGCAATTGGCTTTCGCCTTTTCCTCAGTTTCAGACAACAGAGCGGCCGGATAAATGTGCGGCAGAAATTTTAAACGGCAGAATTCTCCTTTTGTGTGACCATTCGCCTGTAGGAATCCTGTTCCCGGCTGTTTTCAATGATTTTCTGCAAGTGAGTGAAGATTCCTATAACCGGTTTGAAATCGTATCTCTCCAGAGAATTATCCGTTACATGGCGGTGTGCTTTACACTGCTTTTTTCAGGAACGTATCTTGCAGTGACGAATTTTCACACCCAGGTACTTCCCACAGCATTGATTTTGTCTTTTTCTGAGGCAAGACAGGGAGTGCCGTTTCCCGGAATGCTGGAAATATTATTTATGGAACTTGCTTTTGAAACCATCAGAGAGGCAGGCATACGGATGCCTGGGCCGTTAGGGGGAACCATTGGGATTGTTGGAGGTCTGATTGTTGGGCAGGCAGCAGTAGAAGCGAATCTGGTCAGCCCGATTGTGGTAGTGGTTGTGGCAATTACGGCTTTGTGTTCCCTTTCGATTCCAAGTGAAAGTTTTTCTGCTCCTTTCCGTCTGTTAAAGTTTGGATTCATTTTGCTTGGGGGAAGTTTTGGGATTTATGGAATCTTGCTTGGACTTTACCTTACCGTCAGTCATCTGGCAGGGCTGAAAAGCTTTGGAATTCCTTATCTGTCTCCTTTTGCTGCCAAGACAGAAGCCGGATATTGCGGTGAAAGAGACAGTATCATCAGGATTCCATTCCGTTTCCTTACCAGGCGGCCGGTTTATGCAAGAAAGGAACAGCAGATAAAATTGAGAAGCAAAGGAGGGGAACAATAATGTATGCGGAAAACGCTCAGATTTCCCACAGGCAGCTTTACAGGCAGATGGTAACAGGACTGATGGGGATTTTATTTCTGACGATGCCAGTGATACCGGGATTGTCAGGCAGACAGGGGATTTTGGCTGTGCTTTCAGGGACAGGTGTTTACCTGATTCTATGCACATATTTTGTGAGAATCAAGACGGTTTTTCAGTATCCGGAAAAATATATGGGCAAGACGGCAGCACGTTTTTTTATCTTGTTATATCTGTCCTGGCTCTGGCTGATGGGGGTGTATCTGCTCCTTATGATTACGAGGATTACCCAGCGTTTTCTGGTGGAGGGCAGCATGGCATGGGTGGTGATTCTTCTGTCAGGAGGAGCTGCTTATCTGGGAAGCCACCAGGGGCTGGAGAGAAGAGCACGGATGGCAGAAGTCTGTTTTCCTGTCTTGATTTTTATTTTTGGCGGAATGTTTTTGCTTGGGATTTTGAGGATGAAACCCACATATTTACAGGAAATGGGAAGCCTTAGCCTAAAAGGGTTAGCATCCGGAATCTGGAAGATGGTATGCGTTTTTTTGCCATTTGTATTTCTTCCCGTAACCCTTGGAAATGTGGAAAAACCAGGAGAGGCCAGGGCGAGCATGGGAGGGGGAATTACACTGATTTCCGGTTTTCTGGCGGTTTCCCTTTTGCTTTTGCAGGGGAGTTTTGGTCTTGGAGGATATGAGCATAAAGAATATCCTTTGGTGGATTTCATGGCAGGGATTCAGATACCGGGAGATTTTCTGGAGCGGGTGGATGTGTTCTGGGTGGCAGCTGTACTGTTTAGTGTTTTATTCAGCCTTGGCAGCGTATTTTTTTATCAGCATGAACTTTTGCTGAGAATCAAACTGGAAAAAACAGCTTTTGTGTCTGCGGCTGGAATCCTTGTGGCAGCTATGTTCTGCCAGCATCAGAAGATTTCAGTACAGTGGTTTATGCATATTACCGTGAAGTATTATGGCCCTGTTTTTGCTGTCCTTTTAATATGGGCTGGCATTGCAGTGCGGAAAAAAAGAACCTGGAAAAAGGCAGGTGTTTTAGGGATTTTGCTAGTCTTTCTGACATATCTGTCAGGCTGTGGAGTTTCCCTGGAAAAGAGGATTTTCCCCCTTTCTATGAGTGCTGACTATGTGCAAGGGAAATATCAGATCATATACGGAATTCCTGAACTTACTGGTATGACAGGACAAAATAAGAAAGATACGGAGGAAAGCCAGCCACAGGCTATTGTGTATGAAGGAAAAACACCCAAAGAGGCAGAAGAAAATTTTAACAAAAACCAGAAAAATTATCTGGATATGGGCCATATAAAGACGCTGATTTTAGGAGAGGGGATTTTGGCAGAAAAAGATGCTCTGGAGGGATTGTTGGATATGCTGGAGAAAAAGCCTTCTGTGGCAGGAAATATTTATGTCTTCGCCTGTCAAAATCCAGAGGAGCTTATGAAACTTGATGGACAGGGAAAGGATTCTGTGGGGGACTTTCTGACGGGTATTCTGGAAAACAATCTGAATGGAAAACCAAAAGATGCAGTGACACTTCAGGATTTGTATAATGCATGGCACAGAAAAGAGCAAATCCCCAAACTGCCCATTGTGACTGTGGTGAATAACAAACCCGAAATCCGTCAATACTCCTGATAAATTCTATCAGGAGGTACATAGAAAATGAATAAGATATGGGAAAAAATTCAGAATAAAAGATTGATCCTGGCATCTGTTCTTATTGGGCTTGCAGGAACACTTTTTCTTACAGGACTTAATACCGTTCAGTTAAAAAGAGAAAACAGGGAAATCAAGGCAAGGCTCCAACGGGAAATTCAGCAGGGGATTGCAGGAGAGGTTTTCCGCCTTCATGTGATTGCAAACAGTGACACAGAAGAAGACCAGAAATTAAAGCTAAAAATAAAAACAAGAATTGTAGAATATCTGGAAGAAATCCTGGGCAAAGACGCAGATTTAGAGAAGACCAAGGATGCGGTACTCACCCATCTGGGTGAAATCGAAAGGGAAGCAGAAAAGCTGGTTCATGAGCAGGGATTTGATTATCCGGTAAAAGCAGTGGTAGAAAAAACATATTTTCCCAAGAAAAGCTACGGGGATTGTACATTTCCGGCAGGAGAATATGAAGCTTTAAATGTGAAAATCGGAGAGGCCAGAGGTCATAACTGGTGGTGTGTGCTGTATCCCAGCCTGTGTTTTATTGAGGATACCTATGGAGTAGTGACAGAAGAGAAAAAGGAGGATTTAAAATCCGTTCTGACAACAGAGGAATTTCTGGAAATTTTAGAAAAACCAGAAGAAAAGAAAACAATACGCTTCCGGTTCCGCTGGTTTTAATTTGTGGTTTTCAACTTGCATTCTGAACGAGATAAGGGTACAATGAGACATAAACGATAAATAAGAGGTTAGAATATGAAGCAGAGAAAAGATGCACCCATTGGTGTTTTTGACTCAGGAATAGGCGGGCTGACGGTTGCCAGAGAAATCATGCGTAATCTTCCACATGAAAGAATTGTATATTTTGGAGATACAGCCAGAGTTCCCTATGGAAGTAAATCAAAAGAAACAGTTATCCGTTATTCCAGGCAGATTGTCCGTTTCCTTCAGACACAGGAAGTAAAGGCAATTGTAGTTGCCTGCAATACAGCCAGTGCCCTGGCATTGGAAACCATACAAAAAGAAATAGATATTCCGATTATTGGTGTAGTAAAACCGGGAGCAAAGGTAGCTGCACAGACAACAAGGAATAAAAAAATCGGTCTGATCGGTACAAGAGCAACGGTCAAATCCGATTTATACAAAACAACGATACAAAAAGAAGACCCTGAGATCGAGGTTATCGGCCAGGCATGTCCTTTGTTTGTTCCCCTGGTGGAAGAAGGATGGCTGAAAGATTCCGTGACTGTCGAAGTAGCAAAACGCTACCTGGAGCCACTTCTTAATCAGGATATTGATACCTTGATTCTGGGCTGTACCCATTATCCACTTCTCAGATCCATGCTGAAGGAGCTGGCAGGGGAGCAGGTGACTCTGGTAAATCCGGCTTACGAAACAGCCAAGGAGCTTGAGAGACTTTTAAAAAGAGAACATCTGGAACACGAAGGAGAGGGTGAGGAAGAATTTCCATACCGCTTTTTTGTAAGCGATGAAGAAGAACATTTTCAGGAATTCGCCAATTCTATCCTGCCTTATGATGTGAAGATGACGAAGCAGATTAATATAGAGGAGTTTTAATTATGACAAAAGATGTGCTGATTACGATTAAAGGACTGCAAAGCCTTGGAGAAGCAGCAGATACAGAAGAAGTAGAATTAGTAGCAAAAGGCGATTATTATTTTAAAAATGGTCATCATTATATATTTTTTGAAGAAAGAGTAGAAGGATTCACAGAACCAACAAAGAACAGCATTAAAGTTTCTGCAAACAGTGTGGAGGTTAAGAAAAAAGGCTTGACCAATGTGCAGATGATTTTTGAAGAGAATAAGAAAAACCTTACTTATTATGCAACACCTTTTGGGAATCTTCAGATGGGAATTGCAGCTACAAAAATTGATGTAAAAGAACAGGAAAACAGCCTAGATCTTCTCATTGACTATGCACTGGAGCTCAATGCAGAACATGCAGCAGATTGTCAGATATCTGTGAATGTAAAAGAAAAAGATGCCGGGGAATTTTCTCTTGGCATGTAGAAGGAGTTGACATATGCTGATCGATATTTGTTTAGATGCATTGCTTGATACAGTAAAACTGGTTCCTTTTTTATTCCTTACTTATCTTGCCATGGAATATCTGGAACATAGAATGAAAGAAACATCCAGGCAGGTTGTGAAAAAAGCAGGAAGATTCGGGCCTTTTATCGGAAGTGTTGTAGGAATGGTTCCACAGTGCGGCTTCTCAGCGGCTGCATCCGGGCTTTATGCAGGCGGTGTGATTTCCGTGGGAACCTTGCTTGCAATTTTTCTTTCTACTTCAGATGAAATGCTGCCGATTTTTATTTCAGAGTCTGTACCGGCAGCAGTAATCTGGAAAATACTGGTTCTGAAGGTGATCATAGGGGCTGTTACTGGGTTTTCCATTGATTTTATATGGAGAAGAATAAAGGCAAAAAGACCGGATTTTGATATCCGGAGACATAGAGAGCATCATCATGAACATGATCATTTGGAGGAACATGGTCATCACCATCATCATGGGGAACACCATGAAAAAAGCATTCATGATTTGTGTGAGAAAGACCATTGTGGCTGTGAAGGCGGCGGTATTTTTCGTTCTGCCTTGATACACACAGGCCAGATTGTACTCTTTCTCTTTTTGATTTCTCTTGCTATTGGCTTTTTTGTAGAAACAGTAGGAAGAGAACAGATTGCACATGTAATCGTAAATCAGCCTGTGCTAGGGGTAATGTTAGCCGGGCTTGTAGGTATGATTCCAAACTGTGCAGCTTCTGTGATTATCACACAGTTATATTTAAGCGGAATCCTTGGAGTAGGACAGATGATAGCAGGGCTTCTGGCAGGAGCAGGAGTAGGAATTTTAGTTTTATTCCGTACCAACAAAGGTGCAAAAGAAAACCTGCTGATTGCAGGAACACTTTACGGAACCAGCGTAATATGGGGAATTCTGATAGAACTTATGGGGATTGTCCTGTAAAGGGTATAGCGTATGGGGAGGAAAAGCGAAGGGGTTCAAAAATGAAAGAAAAACTGCATACCGGTGAAATTTATTATCCAAGTGATGATGAAATTATGCAGGAACAATTTCAGTGTCAGGAAAAAATATTTATGCTAATTTTAATCTGACCCTTGTGGATGATACGCATATCTATGTAGGAGATACCACTATGTTTGGTCCAAATGTAACCATTGCTACAGCGGGGCATCCCATTCTTCCGGAACTGAGAGAACAGGCATATCAATATAACATGCCTGTTCATATTGGAAGAAACTGCTGGCTGGGAGCTGGTGTTATCGTAATGCCGGGTGTCACCATTGGCGATAACACGGTAATCGGGGCAGGAAGTGTCGTGACAAAAGATATCCCTGCCAATGTTAAATCTCCGTAAAGTATGTTAAATCTCTGTATAAAATATTGCAGGAACTTCTCATAAAAGGTATAAAAGTAATGTACGAATGAAAAATAAGTAAAACTTTAGTAAACCAAATGGGAGGAAACAACGTGAAAATTACAGATTTTTTCAGTCTTTTAGGAGGTTTGGCTTTATTCCTGTACGGTATGCAGATGATGAGCAATGGTCTGGAAGCTGCAGCCGGAAATAAAATGAAACAGATTTTGGAGAAACTGACAGCCAACCGTTTTCTTGGTGTTTTGGTAGGTGCAGGTATCACAGCGGTGATTCAGTCTTCTTCCGCCACTACAGTCATGGTAGTAGGATTTGTAAACTCAGGTATGATGACACTGAAACAGGCAGTATGGATTATCATGGGTGCCAATATCGGTACAACTATTACAGGACAGCTGATTGCTCTTGATGTAGGAGAACTGGCACCATTGTTCGCCTTTGCAGGTGTAGCACTGATCGTCTTTGTAAAGAAACAGAAAGTGCATCATTACGGTTTGATTGTAGCAGGACTTGGTATTCTCTTTATTGGAATGGAAATGATGAGCGGTGCCATGATGCCTCTTCGGGAATCAGAAGCATTTGTATCTCTGATGACAAAATTCTCTAATCCAGTCTTGGGCATTCTTGCAGGAGCTGTGTTTACAGCGGTGATTCAGTCTTCTTCCGCATCCGTCGGTATTTTGCAGGCATTAGCGGGAAGTGGTCTTATAGGGCTGTCTAATGCAGTATATGTGCTGTTCGGACAGAATATCGGTACTTGCATCACAGCGATTCTGGCAGCAATCGGAACAAGCCGGAATGCGAAACGTACTACAGTGATTCATCTGATGTTTAACTTGATTGGTACGGCAATTTTTACAGTTGTATGTATCGCAACACCGCTCACCGCACTGGTGGAGAGCTTTACACCGGGAAATGTTTCCTCACAGATTGCAAATATGCACACATTATTTAACATTGTGACTACACTGCTGCTGCTTCCTTTTGGAAACTATCTGGCAAAAGCAGCTGTACGGATTCTGCCGGAGAAGCAAGACGAGCAGGCCGATGTTATGCATATGGAATTTATCCGCCCAATGGAAACCAAGAGAGATACACAGATTGGTCTTTCAGCTATTGCGGTGACCAGTATTAAAAAAGAACTTCACAGAATGATTGATATGGCAAAAGAAAATGTGGAGGCAAGTTTCACAGCCGTGAAAGCAGGTACAACAGCAGACCTGGAGACCATTCAGGAAAGAGAAGAATACATAGATTATCTGAACAAAGAGATTTCAAAATACATCTCTAAGGTTCTTGTAAACGAGAGCAACCCAAGAGATTCCCAGTATATCAGTGCTCTTTTTAAAGTCTGCGGAAACGTAGAAAGAATCGGTGATCATGCCATGAACATTTGCGGTTATACAAGAATGATTGAAAAGCAGGGAATTACATTTTCAAAGGAAGTCCGCATAGAGATTGATGAAATGAAAGAAGTCTGCAAAAAAGCCCTGGATTATCTTGGTGAAATCCATCATGACCAACAGGAGGATAATCAGGATATGAAGGCTATCGAGAAATTTGAGCAGCAGATTGATGATATGACAGATGATTACCGGAAAAAACAGTTAATCCGTATGCAGAACGGAACCTGTTCTGAAGAAGGATGCATTATCTATTCAGAAATGCTGACCGACTTTGAGCGAATCGGAGATCATATTTTAAACATTGGCCAGGAAATGGGACTTGGCAAGGTAGGAGCATAATTAGAAAGACAGTATGGCTGGAAAGGGCTGTGCTGTCTTTTTTAGCAGTTCACAGGTTGACACCATTCCTGTCTTGTAATACAATACTTGACAAAATTTGACATTAAAACAGATAGGAGAACAATATGGATTATACCTGGAGTGATCTTTTTTGGATTTTTTACATCTATTCTTTTCTTGGATGGTGTGCAGGAGTAGTTGCCAATGCACTGAGAAGGAAGCATTTTGTCAACACAGGCTTTTTAAATATTCCTTTGTGCCCGGTTTACGGTGTGATTGGACTGGCATACAGTATCTTTCTTCCTGAGTTAAAACATCATTTATTCTTTCTGATTCTTGGAGGCAGCGTCATCGCCTTTGTGATCATCCTTGTTACCAGTATGATTCTGGAGCATGTATTTAACCGGAAATGGTGGGATTACAGTAAGTCCAGATTCCAGTTTCAGGGGTATTTGAACCTGATACACATGGTGATTTTCGGTCTTGCCGGAGCTGCCTGCATTTGGTTTGTAAATCCGTTTCTTTTGAAGCTGATGAACCTGATTCCTCAAAAGATAGAAGATATCATCATTATCATTCTGGCAGTTCTTCTGGTAGTGGATACGGTATGCTGTATTACCATGATTCTGCAGCTGCATCATTCTGTTAAAATGCGGAGATTTGTGAATTATGTACAGGATGTAACGGATGATTTCGGAAATGCCCTGACCAGAAGGATCCAGAGACGTATGGTAAATGCATTTCCAAATATCAGCCAGGAACAGGAAGTAAAAGAAGAGCCAAAGGAGAAGTCTTCGGAAATCTTTGCCCAGGGATGCTGTTTTTATAAATTAATCGCCTTGTTTTTCCTGGGAGCTTTCTTAGGAGATATTACAGAAACCATCTTTTGCAGGATTACAGCGGGAGTCTGGATGAGCAGGAGCAGTGTGGTGTATGGGCCATTCAGCATTGTCTGGGGGCTTGGCTGTGCTTTTCTTACCGCTTTTCTGTATAAATATAAGGACAAAAGAGACAGCACGATTTTTATTGCAGGTACTGTGTTAGGCGGTGCTTATGAGTATATTTGTAGTGTATTTACAGAGCTTGTCTTTGGCACCGTGTTCTGGGATTACAGCAAGATTCCGTTTAATCTGGGAGGAAGAATCAACCTGCTGTATTGTTTTTTTTGGGGGATTGCGGCAGTTGTGTGGCTAAAAATTCTCTATCCGTTGTTTTCGGGATGGATTGAAAAAATACCAGTGAAACCTGGAAAAATCATCACATGGATTGCAATTGTATTTATGGTGTTTAACATGGCTGTTTCGTCTCTTGCACTGGCACGTTACAGTGACCGCCAGCAGAATCCAAAGGCAGATAATGCAGTAGAAGAATTTCTGGATGACCATTTTGATGACAGTAGGATGGACTGGATTTATCCAAATGCGAAAATAAGGAATTAAGAGAGGGTTTGTTATGCATGGACATGAGATGACGGAACTGATGAATATCTGTATGATTTATGATGACGAAGGAAATGTTCTCATGCAGAACAGGCGTAAGAAAGTCTGGCCGGGCGTTACATTTCCGGGAGGTCATGTAGAGCCAGGTGAATCGCTGGTCTTGTCGGTGATACGTGAAATCAAAGAAGAGACAGGTCTGGATATCAGCAACGTAAAACTATGTGGGGTAAAAGAATGGTTTGATAATGGAGTGCGTTCTATGGTATTCTTTTATAAAACAAACTGTTTTTCGGGAGAACTGCAGTCTTCCGAAGAAGGAGAAGTTTTCTGGGTACCAATGAAGGACATTTCCAGGTTCAAGCTGGCGAAAGATTTTCATAAAAATCTTGAAATGTTTCTGTCAGATGATATCAGCGAGCTGTTTTATGAGCCGGCAGGAGAAGGAGAACTGCTGAAATATTAGTGCAGGGGGGAATATAATATGACAAAAAAAGAAGAGAGAATCCGCCAGGTGCGGAGACAGAAAATGATACTGATGGCAATTGGAATAGGGATTCTGCTTCTTGCCATCCTTGTAGGGGCTGTGGTATTAGGGAATAAGAAAAAAGAAAAAAAGGAACAGGAAGAAGCCAGAAAACAGGCACAGCAGGAAGAAAAAAAGGCAGAAAAAGAAGAAGACATACTGCCGGATATCAACGTAGATTTGAGTGAGCTTCACAGTGCCAGTGCAATTTTACTGGATGTAAAAACCGGGAAAGTGCTGGCAGAAAAAAACAGCGAAGAGAAAATCTATCCGGCATCTCTTACAAAGATTATGACGGTGCTGGTGGGCGTAGAAAACATCAAAGATTATCAAAAGAAAGTTACCATTCCATCCGAAATTGAGGGGACTTTGATTGAAAATCATGCTTCTGTGGCAGGGTTTGATATGGGTGAAAAGGTGAAGGCAGAGGATTTGTTTTACGGGGCAATTTTGGCATCAGGCGGAGATTGCTGTATGACTCTTGCAAAGGATGTAGCAGGTACAGAACAGGATTTTTTGAAATTGATGAATAAAAAATCAGAGGAACTTGGATTGGAAAATTCTCATTTCGCAGATGTGACAGGATTTCATCATGATGACAATTATTCTACAGTGAAAGATATAGCAGAACTGCTCAACAAGGCACTGGGAAATGAGGAATTTTATAAAGTTTTCACTACAAATACATATACAACAACAGCTACAGAGGAACATCCTGAGGGTATTGAACTGAAAAGCACGTTATATAAAAATTTGGATACTTTCGAGGTGACTGGTGGAAAGATTCTGGGCGGAAAAACAGGCTATACAGAGTCTGCGGGGCTATGCCTTGCAAGCCTTGCTGAAATCAATGACAGGAAGTATATGCTGGTTACGGCAAAAGCAGATGGAAATCTGTTTACAGAGGGCTTTCATGTGACTGATGCAGTCAATGTATATGAGCAGATAGGGAAAAGTACGAAATAAATAAAAAAGGCATCAGATCCCAGGTGGTGAGATTTGATGCTCTTTTTAATATCATGATTTGTTTGCAGAAAGCGCTTTTTCTTTCATGCGTTTGAACCATCCCTTTTTCTTTTCAGGTGGTGTCAGAGGACCACGGAGTCCTTTTACACCCATGATATAAATGCCGCTTACTTCCGCTTTTACTTCTTTTTTCACAGGAATTAAATCATATACAGATTCATCTGCTACTAAAGACATAATTCTTGGTCCGATTTTTGCTTTTACAATCGGAAGTTTAGAACGTCTCATAAGCTTCGGTGTCTGATCAATAACCATCTGAGGAAGCCCTGATTCCTTGATCGGCATACGTTTCTTGTCAATAATCAGCATGGTTACAGTCTGTTTCGCTGCCTCCATCTGCTCCTGCTGTGCTTCCTGTTTTTTCTGTGCTTTCTTTCCAAGAAAATATAGAACAACAAGTACAATGACTAAGACAAGCAAGACAATTAGAAAGATTTTTCCAGCCATTCGTGTTGACCCTCCTAAAATTCGATAAATTCATACTTCTACAATTTTAGCATCCTTTCAGGGAAAAGGCAAGAAAAACAGTTTCTTTTTCCGCAGGTTGTGGTATAATGATTGCACGTTGTGCAATCCAAGCCGCAGGGGCAGCTTGAAAAGAAATATGAGAGGAAAGTGTAAAATGAAGAAAAGATTAGCGATAATCCTGTTAGCTCTTGGTGTTCTGGGAATGTTTACAGGATGTAATAAGGATAAAGAAAATAAAAAAGAAGAAAGCCAGCAGGAAGTGTCATTAGTAAATGAAAAAGGTCTTGTGGTGGCAGCAGATGTGGAAAATATAGAAGATTATGTGAAGTTAGGTGAGTATCAGAATCTGGAAATTAGTGAGGCTCCTAAGCAGGAAGTAACAGAAGAAGTGCTGGAAAATAATATTCATTATCTGCTTTTGAAAAAGTATAAGCCAGTGGAGGTAACAGAAGACCGTGCAGTCCAGCAGGATGACACCGTCAATATTGACTATACCGGTTACATGGATGGAGAGGCTTTTGAAGGCGGAGCAGATACAGGAGCAGATTTACTCATTGGTTCAGGACAATTTATCAGCGGTTTTGAAGACGGATTGGTAGGACATAAAAAGGGCGAAGAAGTTACTCTGGACCTCACGTTCCCGGATCCATATAAATCCAATGAGAGCCTTAGCGGAAAGGCAGTACAGTTTAAAGTAAAAATCAATAAGATTTCTGCTGCACCGGAATTGACAGATGCATGGGTGGCTGAAAATACAGAATTCAAGACTGTAGATGAATTCAAAAAAGAACAGAAAAAATTGCTTCAGACTTCTTTAGATATTGATTACGAAGGGCAAATAAAGGCAGACTTATTTGCATTGGTGGTAGAGAACTCCGAAATCCTGAAATATCCGGAAAAATTAATGGAAGAGACAAAGGTTACTGTAAAAGAACAGTTAGATTCCATGTATCAGATGCAGGCTGGAATCACCTTTGATGACTATGTGAAGAGCCAGGGACTTTCTGAAGAGGATGTTGATAAAGGACTTGAGGATTCTGCAAAGCAGTATCTTACACAGAACCTTATTGTACAGGCTCTTATGGATGCAGAGGGAATGGAATTTACAGAAAAAGAATATGAAAAAGAGAAAGAAGCATATGCTGTTTCCAGTGGATTTCCTGATGTAGCTACGATGGAACAATATGCATCACCAGAGCAGATTAAAGACAATGTTTTGTGGAATGCGGTTTGCGAAAAAATCCAGAAAACAGCTACAATTAAAGAAACAGAAACAACAGAAAAAGAATAATTGAACATACCCTCGTCAAGAAGAGAATTTTCTTCTGACGGGGGTATGTATTTTTCAAAGAAAAATGCTTGAAAAAATTATCTTACAGTTGTAAGATATAAATATCTGATATAGAAAATAATCATTTCATCAGGAGGTGTCTTATGACCAAAAAAAAGAGTAAAAAAAGAAAAAGACAGCAGAAAAAGATAATCATTACCATTGCCGGTGCTGTTATTTTAGTATCCGCAGCAACAGCAGGCATTTTACTTTATAAAAAATTAACTGCTCAGACCAGAGAGCAGGCAATACAAGAATATATGGGATATATTGAGAAAAAAGAATATGAGAAAATGTATGAACTTCTGGATGAAGGTTCAAAAGAAACAATCAGCGAGGAAGATTTTGTTACCAGAAATAAAAATATATATGAAGGTATTGAAGCCTCAGACATTCAGTTGGATATACCAGAAGAACAGGACAAAGACCAGCCATTGTCCTACCGGGTGAGTATGAATACCCTTGCAGGGGAGATTACATATGATACAGATACGTTCTTTGAAAAAGAAGAGGGAAAATGGCATCTTGTATGGGAGGATTCTGTGATTTTCCCTGAACTGGGAAGGGAAGACAAGGTGCGTGTATCTTCTGTGGAAGCCGAGAGGGGCAGTATTTATGATAGGAATGATGTGCTTTTGGCGAGAAAAGGAACGGTTGAATCTGTGGGACTTGTTCCGGGAAAAATGAACATTCAGGCAGAAGAAGATATCAAGGCTCTGGCAGAAATTTTGGGAACAACAGAAGATTCTATTCAGGCCAAACTGGATGCTTCCTGGGTTCAGGATGACAGTTTTGTCCCGCTGAAAAATATGACACAGGAGCAGTTAGACCAGCCCTATAAAGCCAAAGACGGAAGCATGCCGGGAGGAAGTATTCAGGATAAGCTTTTGGAGCATGCGGGAGTTTTAATTTCAAAAGCAGACAGCAGGGTTTACCCTTATGGGGAGTGTACGTCACACTTGCTGGGGTATGTGCAGCAGATTCAGGCAGAGGAACTGGAAGAGAGGAAAGGCCAGGGCTATAATGAGCAGAGCATCATTGGAAAAAGCGGTCTTGAGAAGCTCTATGAAGAGCGTTTAAGAGAGAAGAAAGGTTACCGCATTGCCATTGTAGACCAGCAGGGAGAAGAAAAACAGGCACTTGCTGTAAAACCGGCAGAAGACGGGGAAGATATTAAGCTGACCATTGACATTCGCTGGCAGCAGAAGCTATATGAGGCATATCAGGAGGATAAAAGCTGTTCTGTGGTGATGAACCCTACTTCCGGGGAAGTGCTTGCACTGGTATCTACACCATCTTATAATGCCATGGATTTTATTGTGGGGATGTCTCAGGAAACCTGGGACGTGCTGAACAATGATGAAAACAAGCCTATGTACAACCGCGTAAGAGAGACCTGGGCTCCGGGTTCTTCTTTTAAACCCATTATCGGGGCTATTGGACTGACAACAGGAGCCATTACGGAAGACGAAGATTTTGGAGCCAGCGGACTTTCTTGGCAGAAGGATGAGAGCTGGGGAAATTATAAAGTGACCACTCTCCATACCTATGATCAGGCAGTGTTAAAAAATGCCCTGATTTATTCCGATAATATTTACTTTGCAAAAACAGCGTTGAAGATAGGTGCAGACAGCCTTGCAAAGCAACTGGATAAGCTTGGTTTTAGACAGGATATTCCTTTTGATATTGGGATGACTTCTTCCCAATATTCCAATTCAGAAACCATAGAATCAGACATTCAGCTGGCGGACAGTGGATACGGACAGGGACAGATTTTGGTAAACCCTTTGCATCTGGCATGTATGTATTCAGCATTCTTTAATGAAGGGAATATGATTGCCCCTTATCTGGAGTACGAAGAAGGAAAAGCCGCATCTTACTGGGCAGAAGGAGTCTTTACCCCAGAAGCAGCGAAAACAGTTTATGAGGATTTAAAAGAAGTAGTAAGTAATCCAAACGGAACCGGATATGCAGCTTCTAAGGTAACAGGGGCAACTTTGGCTGGAAAGACCGGAACAGCAGAAATTAAAGCCAGTCAGGAGGATGAAAACGGAACAGAACTGGGATGGTTTGCTGTGTACAATACTGATGTGTCAGAGGAGGATACGGTGCTGATGCTGAATATGGTGGAAGATGTCAAAGGCAGAGGCGGCAGTGGTTATGTGGTGAATAAAGATGTGGAAATCTGGAATCAGATGCAATAAAAGACAACAAAGGGGAAGACCATGAGACAAAGATTTCAAAGAAATAAGAGATACAAAATGAGCCTGGCAGCAGGCTTCCTGGTATTGCTGCTGTGCCTGGCAGGATGCAATCCAAAAGATGTGAATAGTGTCACTGCTCAGGCATCCGGGCAGGAATCACAGGAGAAACAGGAGCAGGCTTCGGGAAGCTTGAATCTACATTATCTAGATGTGGGACAGGGAAATGCGGTGCTGGTGGAATCCCAGGGGCGTTATATGCTCATAGATGGCGGTGCCAGAAAGGCATCTTCCTTTGTAGTAAGCTATCTGGAAAAGCAGGGAGTCAAAGAACTAGATTATTTGCTGATTTCTCATTTTGATGAGGATCACCTGGCAGGAGCCATCGGTGCATTGCATAAATTTCCGGTGAAACAATTGATTACACCAGATTATGAGACAGATTCTTCCATTTATCAGTCTTATGTAGAGGTGGTGGAAGAGAAACAGTATCAGGCCGTTCATCCAAAGGTAGGAGACGAATTTACTTTTGGAACAGCAACGTTTCGGATTATTTCGCCTGCAGCTTATGGTCATGAGGATGAAAATCAGGATTCGGTAGGAATCGTTTTGAAGAATGGAGAGAATGAATTTTTCATTGGAGGGGATATCGGACTGGAGAGTGAGAAGGAAATTTTAAATGGGGGAACGGATATTCAGGCGGATATAATGCTGATGAATCATCACGGTTCCCATGTGAGCGATGATTTCCTTCATGCAGTAAATCCGGACTATGCGGTCATAAGCTGCGGAGCAGATAACCGTTATGGGCATCCAAGACAGGATACGGTGGAGCTTTTAGAGAAAGAACAGATTCCATTGTTCCGTACAGACAAACAAGGAACCATAGACATAAGCAGCAATGGAACAGACATTACCTTTGCCCAGGAGCCGTGTAATGATTATACACCGGGAACCAGAGGCAGTGACTCCCAGCAGGAGGAAGCAGCCGGAAACATGGAAAATGCAGGGCCAGAGGACTGCGATTATGTGTTAAATGCACATACAAAGAAAATTCATTTGCCAGAATGTGCTTCTGTGAAAACCATGGATGAGGACAATAAAGAATATTATAAAGGGGATAAGCAGGAACTTTTGGATAATGGCTATACGGCTTGTGGAAATTGTAAACCTTAAAACATGAGATGGCGGTCATACAGTATTAGGGCTGTGTGGCCGTCAAATTTTTTGTGATTGAAAAGATGAATATGTTATATATTTTGGACAAAAAAATTAAAAAAAATTTTTGAAAAAATAAAACTTTTTTAGAACGAGAGTTGTCTAAGTTATAGAACCCAAGAAGATAGTTGCTAAACAGATTGTGAATGGGTGCGAAAATGAATAAAATTACAAGAGGAGGATAAAAGATGTTTTGTCAAAAATGTGGAACAGAAATTACAGATGACTCTCAAAAATTTTGTCACAAGTGTGGGGAACGGCTGAGCTTTGCCGGGGATAACAGGAGCTGGCAAACCGGAGGTGAGCAAAATCGAAGAAGCAGAGGAGTTACTTCTAAACTGAATGAGTTTGTAGGCTGGGAAGGGAAACTGGATCTTCATCTGAGGGATATGGTTTCGGGAGTGCTGAAACATCATACGGCGGAAGAGGCCGAAGAATTGTTTATTTGTGGGACAAGCAAAACCACGCCTGCGGAATCAGAGATTTTAACCGAATGGCCAAAACCATGGTTATATAGCAGGGTGTTTGTTTTACTGATGATAGTTTACTTTGCCCTTACACTGATGTGGAAGAATATGGGGAATCCCTATGCACTTATGAATATACCGTACATTGGAACCTTGATTGCGCCCATAACAATTCTAGTGTTTTTCTTTGAGACGAACGTACCAAGAAATGTTAGTATGATTAAGACGTTTAAAGTGTTTTTTGTAGGAGGGGTTGCGTCTTTGTTTTTTACGCTAATGCTTTTCGGAATTGCACCAAATTCAGATATTTCTAATATATCAGGAGCGGTTGTAGTTGGAATTGTGGAGGAAATCGGTAAGATAGGGATTTGTGCGTATTTTATCAGTAAACATAAAGGAAAATTGTATTTGCTCAATGGAATCTTGTATGGTGGAGCGGTAGGTGCAGGTTTTGCAGTTTTTGAGTCAGTGGGATATGCATTGTATTTTGGGATTAACGAGGGTGTGTTGAATGCACTTCAAACAACAGGAGATTTGAATTATCTGTTAGATTTTTTCTATATAAAGATGCTTGATATTGTAAAATTGCGTGGTTTTCTCTCTCCGGGAGGTCATATTGCTTGGGCTGCAGTGGAAGGGTTCGCAATCATTCTTGCAATGAAAGGAGCAGAATTTGGCTGGGAGACTTTGGCAAAGTCGACATTTTTAAAGATTGTCTGGGTACCCATTGTACTTCATGCTTTTTGGGATTCACCTTTATTCGAGCAGAATGTTCGGATGCGTTATTGCAAATTTATTTTTTGTATAGTTGTCATTTGGATTGTTTTGTTAACGCTTATTACCAAGGGTCTACATGAGGTCAGCAAGAGAAAAAAGAACGTACAGGAGGAATAGATATATGTTTTGTGGAAATTGCGGAAAAGAAATAAAAGTTGAGGCAGAATTTTGTCCTTACTGCGGACAACAATTTGGAGCAGATAGTTCAAAACGGGATGACGGTCAGATGGAAGCAAAGCCACAGCTGTCTGGAAGGGAAAAAGTCCGGAAACCACGGGCGAGGTCAAAGAAAAGATTCTGGATAGCACTTGTGTTGAGTGTCAGTTTAGTAGTGGGGTATTTTGGATATCAGAAGGTGATGGAAAAGGCAATCACAGCTACAATAGAGGGGAAATTTGCACAGGTTCAAAACGGCATGGATGTTCAGACGGCAGAGCAGATTTTAGTACAGGTCGTACCTCAGATTGTAGGAAATGAAACAATATCCAATTTTTTTCTCCAGTTTGTGAGTGGAGAAGATGTGCTAGATATCTATCATGCCATGATACGCCATCTGGAGTATGAAGTGATAGATGTGGAAAGGGTAGAGTTCGGTCATTATCAAGCACATGTGCGAATAGCGAATCTGGATAATGGTCGTGTGGCAGCCCGGGCAGTGGAACTGTTCAAAGCAAGGTATGACAAAGGGCTTATTGGTACTGTGGTGCAGGGTGCCCGGGACCTGGTTTCAGATAAATCACAGCTGGCTGCTGAAATGCTGACACAGTCGTCAGATGATTATTATGAGGCGGGGGCTAGTTCCTGTTGGATTGTGAAGGATTTTGCAATCAATATTGTAAAAGAAAATGGAGAATGGGTACCTGTGTTAGATCTGAATGCACTTATTTATGCTTGTCTCGGCCTGGGTTGAAAATTTTGAAATAATAGCATAAGTTAAGACGGGAAAAATCTCAGTTTAATTGTACTAAATATTGACATGGGAGCAGTCTTAGTAGTATAAGAGAGATGAGACAGATGAAGAACGGAAATGTAATTCAATGGTTTATTCAATTATTTTGTAAAGATATGAAAGCATATCAGGAGGATGAAAAAGTAAAAATGGAAATTTATAAATCAGTGAGAAAAAAGCAAGGTGGAGAAGGAAGAGGTGAAAAACATGGATTATCGTGAAGCTGTTGCGTTAGCGAAACAAGGCAGAGAGGAAGGATATTGTTTCTTATATGAAACAACTTATAAAAGTAAATACTATTTAGCCCTCCAATATATGAAGAACGAAGATGCGGCACAGGATGTATTGCAGGAAGCATATATGAAAGCATTTTCAAGATTGGACACGCTAGAGCAGCCAGAAGCATTTGCAGGGTGGCTTGGTAAGATTGTTGGAAACACAGCAAAGAATATGTTGCAAAAAAAGAATCCCCTTTTGTTTTCAGAGATAACAGAGGAGGAAGAAGATGTTTCTTTTTTATACGAACAGGAAGACGAGAGTCCAGACTATCAGCCGGAATTGTCCTATACAAGAAGAGAAACCCAGGAGCTTGTGCATGAAATCATCGATGCACTGTCTGAAGAGCAGAGAGTTTGTATTTTGATGTATGAGATTGAAGGGATTCCCATTCGTGAGATTGCTATAGCTCTGAATTGTTCAGAGAATACGGTAAAATCCCGATTGAACTATGGAAGAAAGAATATTAAGAAGCGGGCGGAAGAGTTGCAGAAGAAGGGATACAAGCTCTACGGTCTGGCACCATTGCCGTTGCTTTTGTATCTTCTTCGTACAGATGCAGAATATCTGGCAGCAGAAGGATTGCTGGAATTAGGACAGGGACAGTTGGAGACAA
This sequence comes from uncultured Blautia sp., assembly GCA_900556555.1. Taxonomy (GTDB): domain Bacteria; phylum Bacillota; class Clostridia; order Lachnospirales; family Lachnospiraceae; genus Blautia. Next base: position 2,910 of record USPF01000022.1, on the reverse strand, counting down.
AATTGCTTTCTGAATTGTTTTCTCAGTCCAAGACTCAGAGACAAAAGGGAAATTCTGTTGGTGGAAGGAAAGTTGCAGATACGGTAGATAAGGCAGCCGGAAGCACAGTAAAAAAAGCATTTCTTCATACTGCGGTAGGAAAGTTTACGGTGACTGCCGTTTCTCTTACGGTTGTGTGTGCAGCTATTTGTGTGGGAGTATTCCATGCATATCAGGAGAAGAATGCGGCAGAACAGGAGGCAGGGCGGATAGAAGAAGTGATGGAAGAGACTCCTGCCAATCCGGAAGCTGACAAAGAGAGCATTCCAGAGATTTCGCAGGAAATACCTCCTGAATCAGAGCCGGAAGTTCGAGAGTTGACGGAAGAAGAGTATCAGGCATTGATTGGAAATGGCGTCACACGGGAAGAAATGGAACATATTCTTGCTTATGGACCTCAGGAAATTCCAGAAAAGGGATTTTCAGAAAAAGAATATGTACAAATTATCAATCTGCTCTGCGAGGGAGGAAGTAATGAGTCTGGATTGATAGAATATTATGGAACGAACAGCCAGTGGGAATATATGTATTCTCTGGAAGATGTCAATCGGATGCTTTCATCATTTACTACATATCAGATGTCCGAGGAAAACACAAAGGGAGCACCAAACGGGGCTTATGTACAGGGCGACAAGGTGGTATTTATTCCGTCTACCATGGGGCATACTGCCAGTGTCCAGATTACATCGTCAGAGTATGAGGAAAATGAAATAAGGATTTTTTATACTTATTATTACAAGAATTTTGACAGGAGGGAGGAGTATCAGAAAAATAAAAAAGCTACGCTTCATCCTGGCGAAGATGGAAAATACCGAATCGTAAGGATTGAAGAAGAAATAGCAGGGGAACAGAAAGAAATGCAGGAGAAGACTGAAGGAAATACATCTTCCATGCGTGATGTTTATGCAAAAGTTTTACAGTCCGTTCAGAATGGAGAAGAAGGATATAAATTTACCTCGGAGGTCGGAACGCTGACAGGAGAATATAGCTATTTTCTTTGTGATATGGATGGTGACGGCGTGCAGGATCTGGTTGTAGGAGAAGGAAATAACGGAGGACCTTTTTTGTGTAATAACATTCGTGTGTATAGTTGTCAGCAGGAAGAAGAAGGCTGTAGTCTCAAGATGATTCCAGGAGAGGTGACGGTGATTATTGATGCGATTCAGCCACCGGAGGGATATGGATTCTGTGTGCAGTCGATATCACGGGGAACAGGCGACATTTCCATCTATCGGATTAGTGTGGAAAATGGGATACTTACTGAGGGTGGTACAGAGAAAGAATATCGCCTTGGAGATGCAGACTATGAGGCGTTTTGTAATGATTCTACGGTTATTGAGTGGAAAAGTATTTCAGATTTAAGTGGACTCGATATACTTTCTTGACATTAGAAATAAAACAAGATACTTTAAAGGTAAGAGAATAAAACTAGGAGGAATTTAAATGAGAAAAACGAGATGGGTGCTGGTCTTGGGGTTGACCGCAGTGCTGACATGTTCCGCTTGTGGGAAGGATGCAGGAAAACTGCCAGACCAAGAAGGATTAGAGACATTAGAAAAGGAGCCAGATTCAGCATCAGGGAAAAAATCGGATAGTGGTAAGAAGAAAGAAGAGAAGGCAGAAAAAATAGAGTTGGGAAGTAGTAAAGAGAATGCAGCAGTGATTTCGGAGGGAACAGAAGAATCCGGTACTGTTCAAAGTGAAGAGGAAGTCTGGTACAAGTGGACAACACAGAACGGAGGAACGTATCAAATTAGCGTTACCAATCAAACTTCAAATGGTGGCGAGCTTCAGGCATCTTTGTTTGATGGAGAAGATACAGAACTGAAATATACGAATGTGGCTGGAGATGGACAAAGTTCTTCCATGACAGGTTTGCAGTTGGAGGAAAATACTTCATATTATATCCGACTGAATCCCAGAAGCGCAGAAACTTTGGATTATACCTTACTGGTAGAGAATATGAGCGGTTCAGGAACTGTTTCAGTGGTTACGGAAGAAGAGTCTGGTCAGAGAGAGGCAGAGCAGGGAAAAGAACTGGTGCCGGGAACCAATCAGGAGAATGCCATCCTTTTACCGCTGGGAACGGAAGCATTCGGAACGTATCACCCAGGAAGCTACAGTTGGTTTGCATTTACCACAGGAGAGAAAGAAGGAGCTACTTATAAGGTTACGCTGGTAAATGAAACTGTAGGCAGTGAATGGCTAGAGGGAAAAATATATGACGAGTTTGGAGAAACGCTTAGTTTTATTGGTGATTGGGATGAGGCAGGATGGGGAGGAGTACCCAGTACCTTTACCAGCAATAACCTGAAACCGAATACAACGTATTATATCTGTCTGTCAGCAGAAGGCGAACAGACGATTGATTATTCCATTATTGTAAAAGATCCGGGCAGTGAAAGCACGGCATATAAGACGGCTGGGAACTTTACGGAGGCAAGAGGACCGGTACTTGCAGAGAATGGTGTGCTGGTGCCGGGAACTAATCAGAACAATGCTGCAATGCTCCCTATGGGAACGAAAGTATCAGGCAGTCATAATCCTGGTATGTATGACTGGTTCTCTTTTACAACAGGAGAAGTTCAGGGAACTACTTATTACCTGACTTTGAGCAATAAAACAGTGAACAGTGAGGGGCTAGAGGGATGCGTATATGATGAATATGGAGAACCAATCACTTTTATTGGTGATTGGGAAGCCGCATATTCTTCAGGAAAACCCAGTACGTTCAGTACAGATAAATTGCAACCAGAGACTACGTATTATGTACAGTTAACTTCTGAAGGAAAACAGGTAATTGAATATTCTCTGGCAATCAAATCTTCAGAGCCGGAACCTCCGAAGCAGAATACGCTTGTATTTGAGAAG
>USPF01000021.1 GCA_900556555.1 uncultured Blautia sp. | reverse complement strand
GGTCCACCGCCGTCTCCAGGGCGCGGTCGGTGATAGTCATTAAAGAGTTCGACGACTGGAGGCTTCCTGCAAAAGACAGAGCTAGAGCTTATGTAAAAGAACTGACTACAAAAGAAAAAATTGCCCAGCTTTTTATTTCTGACTGGAGAATGGGAAAATATCCGGTTCCAGGTTCTAGTATGGAAACAGAAGGTGTTGTTCTGGACGAAAGTGGAACCCTGGACGAAGGAGAATTTACAGGGAAGACCATATTCGGAGAACAGCATCTTCCGGGAACTTCAGTGTTGTTAAAAGAATGGTTTTCAAGACATCTGATTCTAAGAGCAAATGCCACAGCAGAAGATATTACGGACTGGATGAACCAGCTTCATGCAGTGGCAGAAGAATGTGAGCATTTCATACCTGTGAGTGTGGCATCTAATTCCAGAAATGAAAACGGAGAGGTTGTCTTTGGAATGAATGATGCAGCAGGTGTGTTCGCTGCATGGCCAGGTACTCTGGGAATTGCGGCAGCTGCAAAAGGAGCAGGTACAGAACTGGCAGACCGGTTTGCATCTTGTGTAAAAAGAGGCTGGAATGCCTGTGGACTGAGAAAAGGTTATATGTACATGGCAGACATTATGACTGATCCAAGATGGCAGCGTTCTTACGGTACTTTCGGAGAAGACCCGGAACTGGTTTGCGAAATGATGGAGCATCTGATTCCTGGAATTCAGGGGAGCAAAGACGGTGTTACCACAGATGGAGTGGCAGTGACAACAAAGCATTTTCCTGGCGGTGGAGCAAGAGAAAATGGATTTGACCCGCACTATGCTGCAGGACAGTGGAATGTATATGCCACAGAAGGTTCTTTACAGAAATATCACATTCCCGCGTTTAAGGTTGCTGTGAAAAATCATACCTCTTCTATTATGCCATATTATTCAAAACCAGCTGCACAAAAGAGTGCAGCACAGCAAGACTGCCTTGGAAATTCTATGGATTTCGAGCCGTTTGGTTTTGCGTATAACCGTCCGTTTATTCAGGAAATGCTCCGGGAACAGATGGGATTTGAAGGTTATATTAATTCCGATACCGGAATTGTCCATAATATGTGCTGGGGCGTGGAAATGCTGGATACTGCGGAAAGAATCGGTTTTGCAGTTAATCATGCAGGTGTTGATGTGATCAGCGGCCTGTTTGACCAGGAAGCAGGTATGGAAGCATACAATAGAGGAAAGAATGATTATTATGACACCCATCCGGTTCCAGAAGGCTTTACAAAAGAGCAGCTGGTGCTGACGGATGAGGCATTGAACCGTGCTGTAACCAGAACATTAACAGAACTCTTTGCACTTGGCATGTTTGAGAATCCATACCGTGATGCAGAAAAAGCGAAAGCTGTGGCAGCAGAACCGGCAGACTGGGAAGAAGCAGCAAAAGTGCACCGCCAGAGTGTGGTACTTCTGAAAAATGACGGTACCCTTCCGCTGACCAGGGAAAAACGGGCAGGAAAGAAAGTGTATGCAGAGGCCTTTAAGAAAAATCCAGAGCAGGCTAAGGAAGCAACGAAAGCACTGCGGGAAATGCTGGATGGTGTTACCCTTGCAGAGAATCCAGAAGAAGCAGATTATGCAATTCTGATGGTATCTCCTTCCAGTGGTGAATACTTTAATGCTACCCCTGGTTACCTGGAACTGGATATCTGCGAAGACAAAGAAGTGTGTAACGTAGATGCAGAAGGAAAACCGGAGAAAGAAACCCATAAAGAGACTACCCTATCAGGTCTTCAAAGAATCCGCAAGATTGCCCAGAAGGTGCATGAAAGAGGCGGAAAAGTAATTGCAAATATTAACTTTACTCTGGCATGGGAAGTTGGAAACATTGAATCCCAGGCAGATGCCCTTCTTGCTGGATTTGATACGTATCCAAGTGCTACGTTAGATGTTCTGTTTGGAGAATTTGCTCCGGTTGGAAAACTTCCAATCACATTGCCAAAGGATGATTCTGTGCTGGCAGTGGATGAAAACGGGGTTTGCATTAGCCCCAATGATGTACCGGGATATGACAAAGATTTGTATATGCCGGAAAGCATGAAGGATGAAAATGGTAAGGCTTATGCTTACCGTGATGCAGCAGGAAATTATTATGAGCTGAATTTTGGACTTGCGTATAAATAAAAGATAAAATAAAACAGAGATGGCTGTTTGGCCTTGTGTCTGGCACAGGGGAAACAGTCATCTCTGTTTAAAAAAGATAGAATATTATACTTCTAAGATTTTTCCAATGCTCTCATCATATTTGCAATATTTTCCATTGGCAGAAATCAGAGGGGAGTAGTTTTTAGTTTTGATGTTTTTTATGTACACAATATTGGTTGAAATCATATACACAAGAGAAAATTTTTCATTCAGACTGGAAATCCAGCGATAAACTTTATTATCCTTATCAGAAAGAATTAATTCATAACCGCCTTCACAGGCTTCCAGACGGAAGTATGATTTTTCTTTTCTGCCTGAGGAATTGAACACCTGATTGTAGATGTAATCTGAAAAGTGTTTTTTTACGAATGCTTCAAAATTCTTTTTCTCATAGACCTGTTTGGAAACTTCATCTGTAATTTTGTCTCCGCGCTCAATGCGGATTTTCAATACTTTTAAAATTTCAATCGCATCATTGATAAAACTGAGACTATTGTATTCCATGGTTTCCAGAAGGAAGGAAATCAGCTCCTTTGATAAAATATCGTCGGATTTTGCCTGTTCAAATAATTGGTTATCCATATCTATCTCCATTCTTTTTTATATCATATTTACATACCGGGTAGTTTTTGGCTGCCCGGCATGCAGCATTTAATCTTCTTTTTCTGTAGTTTCTTTCAGTGTTTCTTTTACTTCTTTTGCTTCTTCTAAGACTTCGTCAGCAATATCTTTGGTATCTTCTAATACGTCACTGGCTGCATCTTTTGTATCTTCAAAAATATCTTCAGCCGCATCTTTTACCTCCTCCGCAGCTTCTTCTACTTTATCAGCAACTTCATCAGCCAAATCCTCTTCTTCAAAAATATCATCATCTACAAAGTCATCGGTATGTTCTTTTACTTTGTTTACTGCTTCTTCCATAGACTGTTCCATCACCTCTTTTAATTTTGATGCGACGGAAACAGCAGAAGCGGCTGTCTCTTTCAGATTATCCTGAAAATCAGCAAATTCTTCCTGAAGGCCAGGATTTTCATCTTTCTTTTTTTTGAAGTAATAGACAGCAGCACCAGCGGCAGCACCAAGGGCACTGATACCAATAAATTTTTTTCCAAAATTACCCATGATTGTAATTCCTTTCTGAAAATAGCATTTGCTTCATATTTTCCATTTCTATTTTCTCCATTATAATCCTTTTTATGAGAATAATGGAAGGGGTTTTTCATTAATTTTCTATGAATTTTTCAATGATTTCAGCGATTCCACCCTGATTATGATTTTGTTTGGTGATATAATCGGCTGTTTTCTTTATGAGTGTAGTTCCATTTGCCATGGCGATTCCTGTGGCGGCAGTTTGAAGCATGGTCAGGTCATTTTCTGCATCTCCGGCAGCGTAGGTATGACTTAGAGGCACATTTAAGAGATCGCAGAGCCTTAGAATGGCATTTCCTTTCGAAATTCCCTCCGGTACATGCTCCAGATAATGCTCATTGGAGAAAAACATAGAGATTTTTCCTTTTGCCCAGGCCTCCATAGAGCGGCGGTATTCTTCGTGCAGTCCTGGATTGTCAAGATTGGAAGTCAGAACCTTAGCAGGTTCTTCTGTAAGATGCTCCAGAAGAAGCTGGTCAATACGCACCGGCATCTGGGAATGTTCTTGATATTCCTGAACCTCAGGACAGTCTCTTGGAGCCAGAACGTAGTTGCCTTCGTAGGTCTGGCAATGAATTCCAAATTTTTCAGCCTGGGAAAAGATATGTTTCACATATTCCAGAGGCAGTGTCTTTTTATAGAGAAATTTCTGTCTGGTATAATCATAAATTATGCCGCCATTATACAGGATGGCATAGCAGTTGGGCTGTATTTCACTGAGCTGCTTCATATAAGGCTGGGCAGAGGAAAAGGAACGCCCGGTATTGATGACGGTCAGATGCCCTTTTTTGGAAGCACGCTGTATGGCGTCTAAATTTTTGGATGGGATGGATTTTTGGTCATTTAATAAGGTGCCGTCAAGATCAACAAATAATAATTTCATAGATTTTATCCTCATCTTTTGTGATTTCTGTTTATCAGTCTACCATGAACAGGTAAGAAGGTCAATTTTATGGTTGCATAGAAAAAGAAGTAAGGATATACTTAATACAGAAAAGGAGAGCAGCAGACATGAAAAAAATAATACTTGCAAGTGCATCTCCCAGAAGACGGGAGCTTTTGGAGACAGCAGGAATCCCTTTTTCTGTATGTCCAAGTAAGGCAGAGGAGAATATTACCACAAGAGAACCGGGAAAAGCAGTGGAAGAATTATCAGAGCAGAAATGCCGTGAAGTGTTTGAAAGAACAGAAGGTGATGTGCTGGTAATCGGGGCAGACACGGTGGTGGCAGCTTCTGGTGAAATTTTAGGAAAACCAAAGGACAGACAAGAGGCAGAAAGGATGCTTTCGTCTCTTCAGGGAAGCAGTCATGAGGTTTATACAGGAGTCACGTTTATGGAAAGGGAAAACGGAACAGAGCGAAGCAGAACCTTTCATGAAAAAACCAGGGTAACTTTTTACCCCATGACAAAAGCAGAAATCCAGAGTTATATAGAAACAGGAGAACCTATGGATAAAGCCGGTGCCTATGGCATTCAGGGAAAAGCCCTGATTTTTGTAAAAGAAATCCAGGGTGATTATAATAATGTGGTGGGACTTCCTGTGGCGAGACTGTATCAGGAGCTGAAAGAAATGGGACTGGAACCAAAGGAGTGGTAAACATGTATAAAGTTTGTATATTTGATTTAGATGGAACTATTGCAGATACGGTAGAATCCATTGCCCATGTTGGAAATCAGACATTGCGGGCATTTGGGCTTCCGGAAATACCGGTGAAGGATTATAATTTTTATGCTGGTGACGGTGCAGATGTACAGGTGAAAAGAATGCTGGCAGCAGTACCGGGTGGTGACAAAGTGGATTATGAAGAAGTACGGACACAGTATAGAAAATGGTTCGCAGAAAATCCGTTTTACCATGTGAAACCGTATGATGGTATTTTGGAACTGTTAGAAGGGCTGAAGGCACAGGGAATTAAGATTGCCGTGCTTTCCAATAAGCCACATGGAGCAGCGGTAGAAGTGGTACATAAAATTTTCGGCCAGGACATGTTCCATAAGATTCAGGGGCAGACCAGCGAAATTCCCAGAAAGCCGTCACCAATCGGGGCACTGGCGGTTGCAAAAGAATTCGGGGCACTGCCACAGGAGTGTCTCTACTGTGGAGATACCAACACGGATATGGATACCGGAAAGGCGGCAGGAATGTTCACCATCGGAGTGACCTGGGGCTTCCGCCCAAGGACAGAATTAGAGGAGCATCACGCAGATAAGATTGTGGATCAGCCCTCTGAAATCCTGGAACTGGCATCTGAATGCAGATGACAGGCATTACAGGAGTGAGGAATGCATAGCATACAAACAGGAGAGAAGGGGAAAACCCGTAAAAATAAACAAGGAGGAAGAGCGTATGTATGAGTATAGCGAGGAGTGTATTTTAACTTTTTTGAGGAACCAGAGCCAGTTGTTCGCAGAACCTGTGGCAGAGACTGAAGAGGAAGCGGAAGCGTTTCTGGAAGACTGTATGGCTGTAGTCGTGGACTCATTGGAAGAGGTCAGGGATTACTTTGATGAAAATGGTATGGATGTGGAAGGAATGTCTCTGGAAGAGTTGGAAGATGCCAGCGAAGTGTTTGCCCTGCCTGGAGGACAGTATCTCATTGTGGAGGGATAATACAACATGGATAAAAAACAAGAGAAAAGTTCCCAATTCTGGGACAAACGTTCAAAAGTATTTGATCAGCAGGTATTGGCTGTTTATGAGAATGCTTATAAGAAAACCATTAAGCGTTCTATTCCATTTCTGAATCAGGGAGATACCATGCTGGAAATCGGCTGCGGTACCGGGATTGCAACCATCACCTTAGCAGATTATGTAAGAAAAATAACAGCGATTGATATTTCAGAGGAAATGATGCTGCAGGCAGCAGAGAAGGCGAAACTGGAAGGCAAGCAGAATATTACGTTTATGCAGAAAGACTTACTGGAGCTTCAGGCAGAGCCGGAGAGCTATGATGTTGTTACAGCCTACAATGTCATGCTGTATATGAAGAATCAGGAAAAAGTTCTGGAAAAGATTTATGATATTCTGAAACCGGGAGGCGTGTTTATTTCCGCAACAGACTGTCTTGGCAGAAATTTATCTAAAGATGCTGTGAGAAAATTCTGGAAATCCAAATTACATCTCATGCCTTATGTGGCTTTTGATACTCCGCTGAGTCTCATGCGGAAAATTCAAAAGAAAGGTTTTTTGGTGCTGGAAATTGTAAATCTCCATAAAAATCCGCCAAATATCTTTATTGTGGCTCAGAAAATTGAGAAAAAGTAGAAATTTATAAAATCTTTAGAAAGTTTATAAAAGTTTGTTAGCACTCATCTTGTATGAGTGCTAATTTTGTCTTGACTTTTCTGGCTAAGGGTATTAATATTAATTTCAGATGAGAAAAACTTAGAAATAAAAAGGAGATGTATTTATCATGGCTAGCAAGCGTGGTACTTTATCAATTAACAGTGACAATATTCTTCCAATTATTAAAAAATGGATGTATTCCGATCATGACATTTTCTTCCGTGAATTAATTTCTAACGGATGCGATGCCATTACAAAACTGAAAAAACTGGAAGTAATGGGAGAATATTCCTTCCCGGAAAACCATAAAAATAAAATCCAGGTGATTGTAAACCCGGAAGAAAAAACTTTGAAATTCATTGATACCGGTCTTGGTATGACTGCTGATGAAGTAGAAGAATATATTACACAGATTGCATTTTCCGGTGCAACTCAGTTCCTGGAAAAATACAAAGATAAGACAAATGATGATCAGATCATCGGACATTTCGGTCTTGGATTCTATTCTGCATTTATGGTAGCAGATGAAGTTCAGATTGATACTCTTTCTTACAAAGAAGGAGCAACCGCAGTTCACTGGTCCAGCGATGGCGGCACAGAGTACGAAATCGGTGACGGAAACAGAACCGAAGTAGGTACAGAGATTACCCTGTTCTTAAATGAAGAGAGCGTAGAATTTGCCAATGAATACCGTGCAAGAGAAATCATTGAGAAATATTGCTCTTTCATGCCAGTAGAAATCTTCTTATCTAAGGCAAATGCACCTCAGGAATATGAGACCATTGATGAGTCTGAACTGAAAGAAGACGACGTGGTAGTAGAGCATATTCACGAAGAAGCTAAGACAGAAGAAAAGGAAAATGAAAACGGAGAAAAAGAAATCGTAGAAGTTTCTCCTGCAAAAGAAAAAGTAAAAATCAATAAACGCCCGGTTTCTTTAAGTGATACCAATCCTCTTTGGATGAAACATCCAAATGAGTGTACAGAAGAAGAATACAAAGCATTCTACCGCAAAGTATTTATGGATTACAAAGAGCCATTATTCTGGATTCACCTGAATATGGACTATCCATTTAACTTAAAAGGTATTTTGTACTTCCCGAAAATCAATATGGAATATGAATCCATTGAGGGAACCATTAAATTATACAACAACCAGGTATTTATCGCAGATAACATTAAAGAAGTGATTCCTGAATTCTTAATGCTGTTAAAAGGTGTTATTGACTGTCCAGATCTGCCTCTGAACGTATCCAGAAGTGCTTTACAGAATGACGGATTTGTGAAGAAAATCTCTGATTATATCAGCAAGAAGGTAGCAGACAAGCTTGCCGGTATGTGCAAGACAGACAGAGAAAACTATGAGAAATACTGGGATGACATTAATCCATTTATTAAATTCGGCTGCATCAAAGATGCGAAATTCTCTGAGAGAATGATGGATTACATTTTATACAAAAACATTGACGGAAAATACCTGACCTTAGAAGACTGCATCAAAGAAAATGCTAAAGAAACACCAGAAGACCAGGAAGTGGTGACTGAGGAAAATAAAGAAGAGGTTCTGGAGGAAGCAAAAGAAGAAGCAAAGAAAGAACCGGAAAAAACACCTGTATATTATGTAACAGATGAAGTACAGCAGAGCCAGTACATCAATATGTTCAAAGAACAGGGACAGGATGCCGTGATTCTGAAACATAACATTGATTCTGCTTTTATCTCTCATGTAGAACAGATGAAAGAAACAGTAAAATTCCTCCGCATTGATGCAGATGTGAATGAAGCAGTCAAAGAAGATGGAAAGAATCTGGAAGAAGAAACCAAGACACTTTCAGAAGTGTTTAAGAAAGCTCTGAACAAGGACAATCTGACTGTGAAAGTGGAAAGTCTGAAAAACGAAAATGTTTCTTCTATGATGACCATTTCTGAAGAAAACCGCCGTATGCAGGAAATGATGAAAATGTACAACATGTACGGTATGGATCCATCTATGTTCGGCGGACAGGAGACACTGGTATTAAATGCCAACAACAAACTGGTTCAGTATGTACTGGAAAATAAAGACGGAGAAAACACCAAGGTACTCTGCGAACAGCTCTATGACCTGGCTCTTATCAGCCACAGACAGCTGACACCAGAAGAAATGACAAAATTCGTTGCAAGAAGCAATGAAATCATGCTCATGCTGGCGAAATAAACAGTATGAAGAAACAATAGAAGATGTGAAAGTAAGAAAAGGAGATGCACAGGCAGGATATGTCCCCATAAATAAAAGGGAAGGCATCCTGCCTTTTTCCATGGAAATCTCTAGACATTGCCAGTGTAATAAGGGAAACTAAAGAAAAAAACGACTCATATCAATCCCTTCCAGGGTCAGCAGTTTCACCTTTTTATCCATGCCGCCTGCATATCCTGTGAGGCTGCCATTGGTTCCCACAACCCGGTGACAGGGAATCAGAATGGAAATTTTGTTGTGCCCCACAGCCCCGCCTACTGCCTGGGCAGACATATGCGGGATGCCTTTTTGAAAGGCAATCTGTCTGGCAATTTCTCCATAAGTCATGGTTTTTCCATAGGGAATGGAGCATAAGATTTCCCACACCATTTTCTGGAAATCCGTGCCGAGAAAGTGCAGAGGAACCATAAAATCTGGATCTTTTCCAGAAAAGTAAATGGTAAGCCAGCGTTTGGTTTCCTTTATAACAGAAACTTCTTTTTCCTCAAAAGGTTCTTTTAGGGAAGGAGGAAAATATTTCTGCCCCTCAAACCAGATGCCTGTTAATCCAAGGTCATCTGCGGATAAAAGGAGTTTCCCCAGGGGTGATTCACAGTGACTGATATATTGCATGATACGCCTCCTCTTTTGCGAAGTATAAAGCTTTTAAGCATCCAGGCCTTTTTTGAATTGCAGCATCATTTCCCTGGTAAGGCTTACATCGTAATCCTCATAAGGAATTTTTTTCCGTTCAAACCATTCTGCTACAGCCAGTTCTGTTTCATCCAGGGTAATCTGGTCATCTCCATCCAGGTCACAGTAAAAACCAGACAGGAGACTGCCGGAGAGTGCCCAGGGCTGGCTTTTATAATAATGGATGTTTTTGACTTTCAGCCCCACTTCTTCCATGACTTCCCGTTTAACCGTTTCTTCCAGTGTTTCGCCGATTTCTGCAAATCCGGCAATGAGAGCATACCGGGTGTGGTTTCGGCCTGCATACTTGGAAAGCAGAAGCTTTTCCCCATTTCTCACAGCTACAATCACAGCCGGAGAAATTCTGGGATACTGGGTGTTGCCACATGCAGGGCAAAGCATCATCCGCTCTTTTTTGTCATGGATATTCTCGTGACCGCAGGCACCACAGAAGCGGTGGGTCTGATACCAGGTAAAGAGATGGAAACCAGTAATCAGGGCAAAAGCATGCTTGCGTGGGCCAAGTGTCCGGAATACAGAGACATCCTCCATGGCAAAGCCAGGTGCCCACTCAGGACAAAAGGAAGGAATCAGATAATAGCGGGTTTCATCAATGGAGAACAAATAGAGATAGTGTTCATAAATATCAGGGACAGCTGCCTCCACATCACCAAAGGAGGGAAATGTGAGCATATCGTGAGAAGTATGTACCAGAGCAGCATGCTTTTCATAGTATAAAATGCAGTCTGTCTTTTTAGGTGGAACCGGGTGGTATTCATTGTGAAAAATATGATTTTCTAAGTCTTGAATCATAAGTAAATGCTCCTGTTCATAAAATGCTTATAATTGTTCGTAAGGAATTTTTTGCTGCCGGAAGAATTTCTGAATCAGCTCATCCCACACATGCTCCAGCGTTTTGTCCAGAGTAAACGTTTTTATGGAAGTCCCTGTGGTGCAGGTGAGGTGGGTTCCGTCATACTGGAAATTTACGAAAAGCCCGAAGATTTCTTCTTTGGTAAGTCCTATGGGATGATCCCGCAGCAGCTTTTCCACATTCTTCTGAGAAAGTAGAAATACAATTTTAAAGTGAAGGGGTGTTTTTTTTCCTTTCATGATGGAAAAGCAAAAGGGTTTTAAATCCCGCCAGAGAGCATAAGTTCTGCCTTCTGCATCTAAAGCTTCTTTTTCTTCTGTGTCGAAAAAATCAGGGTGGAGTGCACCATCCAGGGTATAAGTGACGGAAGTGGTAATGGATGCTTCAGACAGCCAGAATGGGTCGAAGGCATTTCCAATCAAAAGTTTTGACATAAAGTCTTTAATATCTAACATCTGTAATGCAATCATGATCATCGTTCCTTCATTGCGTGAATTTTGAGTATAAAATCAAAGATACTAACAGTATAAACGAAAAAGAAAAAAAATCCCAGTGTTTTTGGGAAAAACCTTTTCAAATAGTGTGATATATGTTATTATAAAACATAGTATTAAAAACTACATAAAGAGGTTGTGTGAAATGAATTATAAAATTGTAATAGACAGTTGTGGAGAATTATTAGAGAGATGGAAAGAAGATGAGCGTATTGAAAGTGTACCGCTCACACTGACCGTAGAAGGAGAAGATATCGTAGATGACGAAACCTTTGACCAGGCATCATTTTTGAAAAAAGTGGCGGACAGTCCGAATTGTCCAAAGTCTTCCTGTCCTTCTCCGGAGCGTTATATGCAGGCATATGACTGCGGAGCAGACCATGTATATGCAGTAACATTATCTGCGAACCTCAGTGGTTCCTACAATAGTGCAGTTCTTGGCAAAAATCTGCTTTTAGATGAGAAGCCGGGACAGAAGATTCATGTTTTTGATTCCCGTTCTGCATCTGTAGGAGAATCTCTCATTGCCTTAAAAATTGAGGAATGTGAGAATCAGGGGATGGAGTTTGAGCAGGTGGTAGAGACTGTGGAAGGCTATATTGAATCCCAGAATACTTATTTTGTTCTGGAGAATCTGGAAATCCTTAGAAAAAACGGCAGACTCAGTAATTTAAAAGCCTTTGTGGCATCTGCCCTGAAAATTAAACCAGTTATGGGGGCAACACCAGAGGGCACGATTGTTCAGTTGGATCAGGCAAGGGGAATCAACAAAGCTCTGATGAAAATGGTAGATTATATTGCCGAAGGTGCCAAAGACAGTGAGAATAAGGTGCTGGCAATCAGCCACTGCAACTGTCCTGAGAGAGCAGAAATTGTAAAAGAAGCAATCTTAAAGAGAATTTCCGTAAAGGATGTATTCGTGCTGGATACTGCGGGAGTCAGCACCATGTATGCTAATGATGGTGGTATTATTGTAGTAATATAAAGTTAAAGAAAACAAGATAAGGGAAAACGTTATTGTTCTAAAAATGTACAATAGCGTTTTTTTTTGTTGGAATAGAAATTTTATTTTCAATTTAGTGAGCAACAAAAAAACAAAATAGTTGCGCTGAAATGAGGGAAAAATAGAAAATCAGTACAATATTTATAAAAAAACTTTAGAAAATATGCGAATTGCAGTAAATACAGACAAAGCATATAATATGTTTATAACAAAACAAGAATATGAGCAACAAAAAATTGCTCAAAGGAGGGAGCTATGAAAACGAAAAGAAAAGGATGGAAAGAATTTTGCAAGAAGCTTTATAAGTACAGAGCATTTCTTCTTATGCTTTCACCGGCAGTTATTTATACTTTGGTGTTTGCCTATTATCCTATGACGGGAATTGTAATGGCATTTAAAAAATATAATTACGCTGGTGGTATTTGGGGAAGTCCATGGAACGGTTTA
Source organism: uncultured Blautia sp. (assembly GCA_900556555.1). Lineage (GTDB taxonomy): Bacteria > Bacillota > Clostridia > Lachnospirales > Lachnospiraceae > Blautia. Next base: position 22,681 of record USPF01000021.1, on the reverse strand, counting down.
GAGAACTTTAAATTCTTTTTCCAATCAGGACAAGCGGGTTTGGTAACGAGGAATACGGTTCTTTATAATGTGTTGTTTATTGCAGTAAATACGATTGCACAGATTGCAGTTGCAGTGCTGCTAACAGAAATTCGTAATAAACGATACCGTAAGGTTACACAGTCATTAATGTTTCTGCCGTATTTTATTTCCTGGGTTATTGTAGGGGTTATGGCATTTAACATTTTTAGTTCGGATTATGGAGTGTTGAATCAGATTATTCAGGTATTTGGAGGAAAGCCGATAAAATTCTACACAACTCCTGAGGTTTGGCCATTTATCCTTCTGTTTTTTAATGTATGGAAGGGAATTGGATATGGTTCAGTTATGTATTTAGCAGCAATTATGGGGATTGATACATCCATCTATGAAGCAGCAAAAATCGATGGTGCTAATGTATTCCAGAGGATTTTCAAGATTACGATTCCAATGATTAGGCAAACAACAGTAATTCTTCTTTTGTTATCAGTAGGAGGCATTTTTAAAGGGAATTTTGATATGTTCTATAATTTAGTGGGTACCAATGGACTGTTGTATAATTATACAGATGTAATTGATACTTTAACATTCCGGACATTAATTAGCAGTAACGATTTTGGTATGTCGGCGGCAATTGGATTATATCAATCTGTATTGTGTTTTATTACCATTCTTATTGTGAATAAATTAGTTGGAAAATACGAGAAAGACTATACTTTATTTTAAGGAGGGAGAAAAGTGAAATCTACAAAATGTATGAACAAAATAAAAAAAGGGTCTGATGCAAGAATGTTGGATATTATTTCATATGGTTTTTGTGGAATCGTGGCTCTTGTTTGTTTGATACCCTTTATCATGATTATATCTGGTTCCCTCTCATCTGAAGAGGCAATTACTCAAAATGGATTTAGCCTCTTGCCACAAGACTTTACTTTGGAAGCTTATAAGACCGTATTTGAGGAACCCATGGTTGTGATTCAGGCATATGTTACAACAATTGGGCTTACATTGATTGGAACGGTTCTGGGGTTATTGCTGCAGACTATGACAGCATATGTTTTATCCAGAAAAGATTTTGAATGGAGAAATAAATTTTCGTTTTTCTTTTATTTTACAACGTTGTTTTCTGGTGGTTTGGTGCCATACTATTTGTTGATTACACAAACATTGAATCTTCGAGATAGCTATCTGGCATTGTTGCTTCCGCTGATTTTTAGTGTATATAATCTTTTGATTATGAAAAGTTACATTATGGGAATCCCAGATTCATTAATCGAAGCTGCTAAAATTGATGGCTGTGGAGAGTTTAGAATTCTATTTCAGGTAGTTCTTCCTCTCATTAAACCAGCTTTGGCAACCGTTGGGCTTTTCATAGCATTAGCATATTGGAATGATTGGTATAATGCAATGTTGTATATAAAAGATACGAATAAATATCCATTACAGTATTTCCTATATGAAAAAGTGAATAATATTGAGGCTTATAAGGATTTAATTGCAAGCAATGCAGTGGGCAGTGGGGCATTAAGTGCTATTTCTTTACCAACACAGTCCTTAAAAATGGCGTTGACAATTGTAGTGACAGGGCCAATTGTATTGGCATATCCACTTGTTCAAAAATATTTTGTTCAAGGTATTACCATTGGTGCGGTAAAAGGTTAATGATACATATTAAAATTAATTTTTTTAAGGAGGATATTATGAAAAAGAGAACAAAAAAGGCAATATCTATTTTACTTACAGCTTCTATTGCAGCAGGTGTGCTGGCTGGATGTGGCACAAAAAAGAATGAAGCTGGCAATCAGGAAAGCGGTGGGGAGATGACGGTTGACACTTCAAAGCATGAAGAACTGACCATGTATCTGATTGGAGAGAGAACACCGGATTTTGATGAAGTATATGGGAAAATTAATGAAATTCTGGAAGAAAAATTAAATTGTTCTTTAAATGTTGAATTTTTATCCTGGGGTGAACATGATACGAAATACTCTCTTTTATTTTCTTCGCAGGAAGATTTTGATTTGATTTTTACAGCATCTAGCTGGTGTCATTATGAACAAACGGTTGCATTAGGCGGTTTTGCACCCTTGTCAAAAGAATTTATTCAGACATATGCACCAGATATCTGGGAAGTAGTGCCAGAGGTTGCCTGGGATCAGGCTAAGATTGATGGACAGATTTATATGATTCCAAATTATCAGAATGAATTTAATCAGGATGTTATGGCAGTTCGTGGTGATTTGCTGGAAAAATATGGTATGACAGATATTACTAGTTGGGATGAATTGATGGAATTTTATAAGGCATGTGCAGCAGATGGTATTTATGCAAGTCAGGATGGACCGTGGTATCAGTATTTTCAATCCCAGGGCTATATCAAGACAGGAGGAGCACCAAAGGGTGGTGAATTAGTTCTTTATCATGGACAGAATCCGGAAGATTTAGAATTTACATATGTGCCGGAATGGGAAGGTTTTCGTGATTACTGCTTACAGGCAAAAGAACTTGCAGATGCTGGAGCGTGGTCAAGTGATGTATTAAATGCAAATGAAGAGAGACAGACAGGGCTTCTTACAGGAAGAACCGGTGGTATGATTTGGAATTTGGGAAGCTGCAGAAATTTTGCAAAAGAAGCAAATGCAGCACATCCAGAATGGAACGTGACTATCGTAGATCCGATAGCTTCTCAGGCAAAACAAGTAGTTCCTTATATTAATAATGGTATTGGAATTAATGCAAGCAGCGAGAAAAAAGAAAGAGCTATGATGGTAATTAATGAATTTTATACAAATCCAGAAGTATATGATCTGGCAATGCTGGGAATCGAAGGCAAACATTGGGAAGCTGTAGGAGACGACCAGTATAAAGTTCTTGATGAAAGTGGATATGGTGTTGGAAGTAACTGTAACTGGGGATGGACAAACTGTGAAATTCAGAGAACCGAATATATTGAAAATAGAACAGAATTAGATGATAGACATGATGGGTTGTTAGAAAACTTTAATGCCAATATTAAAGCAGAACATATATATGATGGATTTAATTTTGATTCAACCAATGTAAGTACACAGTTTGCAGCTTGTGAGGCAGCAATTGGTAATTATTATGCTCCGTTGGTAAATGGACTTGTAGATGATGTGGATCAGGCTATTAAAGAGATGAATGCTGCACTTGAAAGTGCTGGAATTCAGAACGTTTTGGATGAGTTAGAGCGCCAGGCAATTGAATATGTTAAAGAAAAGCAGGCGAATTAACCCTTTTTGGAGAGCTGTATATATTATTACAGCTCTCACTTTCATAATTTAGTATCCATTTTATCAAAACGATATGAATGAAGTGAAGGAGAAGGCAAATGACCTTGGATGAGATTGCAAATGAATTAGGTGTTTCAAAAAGTACAGTATCAAGAGCTCTGTCGGGAAAAGGGAGAATTGGAAAAGAAACCAGTGAACGAATCCGCACTTTTGTTCAAGAACATGGAGGAGAAAAATGTAAAAATGAAAGTGGGCAGATTGTTACGCATAATATTGGAGTGGTGCTTCCAGCAGACGTATATTATGGGGGAGGTGCTTATTTTCAAAGCTGTTTACTAGGTATTTGTGAAGCGGCTTCCCTGTATGGTTACAATGTATTAATTACAACAGGTAAAATCCACGATATATTAGAGATACAGTCTTTAGTGGAAAATCATAAGGTGGATGGTATTATCCTTACAAGGGGAGTCGAGGATGATAAAGCCCTGCAATATCTTGTGGAAAAAAATTTCCCAACAGGTGTTACAGGAATCTGCAATTATGAGGAAGTCATTCAAGTAGATACAGATAATCAAGGGGCAGCTGAAAAGATGACTTCCATGCTTATTGCAAGAGGGTTTCGGAAATTTGCTTTGTTGGTAAAGGATATGAATTTTATTGTGGACAAGGAACGCCACGATGGATTTTGTAAAGCGTTACTAAAAAATGGATTGTCAGAAAAAAATCAACTTTTCATTAATGGTTCCATAAAAATGGAATTTTTAAACTCTATTATCGCTAATATAATTGCACAGAAAGTAGAGTGTATCATTTGTGGAGATGATGAAATTTGTACTATGATTATGTCCAGGCTACAGGCAGAAGGTTACCGTATTCCAAAAGACATTGCAATTGCATCCTTGTATAATAGCTCCAATTTAGAATGCTATTCTCCGGCAGTTACAGCAGTAAGTGTGGCAGCGACACAGATGGGTAATATTGTAGGAAAACAGTTAATTCAATACCTAATGGGAAAACAATATGAGAAAAAAAATATTGTCGATTATGATATTTTATTTCGGAAATCAACAAATTAATAGGGTGAGGTAAAAAGGTGAGAGATTATTATAAAGGAATGGATATTTCTTCTTTGCCAGAACTAGAGGAAAGAGGAGTATTATTTAAAGACTTTGACGGAAGTAACATGGATCCATTTGATTTGATGAAAAAATATGGCGTGAATGCAGTACGTCTTCGTTTATGGAATAATCCAGAAAATGTGGAAGAGGCAAAAGGATACTGTGATTTGGAACACACCATATCTATGGCAAAAAGAATTAAAGAACATGATATGAGTTTTATGCTGGATTTTCATTATTCTGATTTTTGGGCAGATCCTGGACAGCAAAGAAAACCAAAGGCATGGGAAAAACTTAACTTTGATGAATTAAAGAAAGCCATGTACATGTTTACCAGAGACACGCTTTTAAAATTAAAAGAGAATGGAGTTCTTCCGGAAATTGTTCAGATTGGAAATGAAATCAGAAGTGGACTTTTATTTCCGGAAGGTGAACTTCCAGATTATGTCCATATGGTAGAGCTAGTGAATGCAGGAATTTCAGCAGCACGCACAGTAGCAAATGCTGATACTATGAAAGTAATGATTCATTTAGACCAGGGAGGCCGTTATTTTTATTTGAAGGAGTGGTTTGAAAAATCCATGGAAGCGGGACTTCTTGATTTTGACTTAATTGGTTTATCGTATTATCCATTCTGGCATGGAACGTTTATGGATTTGCGAGATACGCTCATAAAGTTGATTTCGGATTATGAGAAACCGATTATGATTGTAGAAACAGCTCACGCATGGAGAAGAAGTAAACAAGGATTTATTGACGAAAGCCAGGAAAGGGTTGCCGGAATTCCAGCGACACCGGAAGGTCAGAGAAGAGTGTTGGATTTTGTTAACAACATTACTGCTTCGCTTCCGAATAATATGGGACTGGGCGTTTACTATTGGGAACCTCTTTGTGTACCAAACAATAGTGAAGGCGGATGGTCTGAAAATATGGGAATCTTGGATGAAACCGGAAGAGTAATGGAATCTGTCCATGCATTTGAATTTTCAAGAAGACAACTACGTGCCAAGGAGGCAGGAAAGGTTTATGAACCGGATATTATAAAAATTTTAGAGGGTGAGAGACCTGTTTTTCCAGAAAAAGTACCGGTTTTGTTTTTTGATGGTACTCTTGAGAAAAGAGATGTTGTCTGGCAGATTCCACAGGATACATGGGAGTTAGGAGAATATGTCATAAGTGGAGAGGCTCAGGGAATAGATTTGCCTGTTTGTTGTAAGGTAATGGTAGTAAAAGAAATTCCTCAAAAAGAGAATCTAATTAAAAATTCAAACTGGGAAAGTGGTTTTGCCCAATGGGAAAAGGAGCAGTCTGATGCAAGCGTATGGGTACAGTTTTTTCCAGAATATGAGCATCCTTTTCCGGCTCCTCCAATCAATGCTCTTCGGTTTGAAGCACCAAAAAATTTTGTTATTTCTATCAGCCAGCAAATAGAAATAACAAAAGAGGGATACTATACATTGCAGGTAGAATATAAGGGTGCAGACACAACCAATGTGGAAATCGATCTCTTTGTGAAAACGGCAGATAAGTTACAGGAAACAAAGATACATCCCACTGAACACGCATGGGATATCTACGAAGTAAATATGGTATGGTGCAAAGCTCAGACAGTGACAGTAGGAATTCGTATTTCAGCTCCTCCGATATATGGAATGATGAGAAAGTTTAGTTTCTTTTTAGAAGAGATGAGAGAATAAAAGATGGAGTGTATGTTATGAAGCAGACAAAATTTATTTATGGTGGAGATTATAATCCAGAACAGTGGTTGGATACACCAGAAATATTGGAAAAAGATATAGAATACATGAAGGAAGCACACATAAATTCTGTTACATTAGGTGTGTTTGCTTGGTCAGTGCTGGAGCCGGAGGAAGGGATATATCAATTTGAGTGGTTACACAAGATTATTGACCGGCTTTATGAGAATGGGATTATGGTAGTTCTTTCTACACCATCGGCTGCAAGACCGAAATGGTTGTCAGATAAGTATCCAGAGGTATTGCGGGTGAATGCAGACAGAACGCGTAATTTATTTGGTGGGCGGCATAACCATTGTTATACTTCTCCAGTATATAGGGAAAAGGTTGCAGAGATTAATAGAAGATTAAGCGAACATTTTGGAAAACATCCAGCAGTAAAGCTTTGGCATATTTCTAATGAACTGGGAGGGGAGTGTCATTGCCCTTTATGTCAAAATGCATTTCGCAGATGGCTAAAGAAGAGATACGGAACCATCGAGAAGTTAAATAAAGCATGGAATACTATGTTTTGGAGTCATACGTATCAGAACTTTGATCAAGTAGAAAGCCCGTCTCCTCTGGGAGAAACAACACTTCATGGATTAAATTTGGATTGGAAGAGGTTTGTCACAGATCAAACAGCAGATTTTGTGGCTTGTGAGAAAGATGCAATTCAAAAAGGTGGTTCTGGACTTCCAGTTACAATTAATATGACATATGATAATCATGAATTGAATTATCATAAATTTAAGGATTTGATTGATGTAGCAAGTTGGGACAATTATCCCCTATGGCATAAAAATAGTGATGTTGAAATTGCAGCAGATACTGCTTTTCAGCATGATTTTATCCGTAGCCTGTTAAAAAAACCATTTTTATTAATGGAATCTTGTCCTTCTTCAACAAACTGGCAGGGTGTCAGTAAGCTGAAACGCCCGGGTATGTTAAGTGCAGCTTCGTTACAGGCGGTTGCACATGGGGCGGACAGTGTACAATATTTTCAAATTCGTCAAAGTAGAGGTGCATCTGAAAAATTTCATGGTGCTGTAATTGATCATTATGGAGGTAATGATACAAGAGTATTTAAGGAAGTAAAAGAGATAGGAATGCACCTAAAAAAACTAAAGGAAATTGCAGGAAGTACAACAAAAGCAAAGGTTGCAATTATTCATGACTGTGAAAGCAGATGGGCAATGGAAGATGCACAAGGACCTAGAAACAATGGATTATATTATATGAATACCGTAAGAAAAATCTATAATAGCTTTAGAAAACTGGGCTTAAATATAGATATTTTGGATATGGAAGATAATTTGGATGGGTATGATATTGTTTTAGCCCCTATGCTTTATATGTTCCGCTGTGGTATTGAAGATAAAATTAAAAATTTTGTAAGAGAAGGCGGAACTTTTGTGATGACTTATTGGTCCGGAATTGTAGATGAGACAGATTTATGCTATCTGGGAGGTGTACCTCATCAACTACAGGAAGTATTTGGACTTAGAAGTACAGAAATAGATAGTCTGTACGATGGAGAAAAGAATTATGGAATCTCTAATGGGAATTTTTTTGAAAAAAGCAGACAGTATCAGTGTGCAAATTTTTGCGATTTGATTCAAACAGATACAGCAGAAACCTTACTTACATATAGAGAAGATTTCTATGCAGGATACCCAGCAGCAGTGTATAATTGTTTTGGACAAGGAAAAAGTTATTATATCTGTGCAGATTTTGAACAGGTTTTTTATGACGATCTTGCAAAAAAGATTATACGTGAAAGAGGGCTTGAAGCAGAGGTTTTTTCGCTCCCTAGTGGAATAGAGGTTACTACAAGACAAACCCAAGATAAATGTTATGTGTTTGTGCAAAATTTTAGTAATGAAAGTGTACAGTTGGACTTTTTAGACACAGAGTATCAGATAGTATCAGGCAATCAAAATGGTAGACTGGAACGTTATGAGACTTGCATATTTGAAAAAAAATTTTGAAATACTTCCTTTTAGGAGGCTGTTCAAATTGGACAGTCTCCCTTTTTTTCTTTTTGCATATGGTAAAAGAAAAAAGGCATTTAGAAGTTTGTTAAAAACAAGTTTAAATAGAATTGCAGTTTTTGGCGGTGATATGCGTCAGGTATATCTGGCAGATATTTTGGCAGAACAAGGATTTGAGGTGAGGGTTTACGGTTTATGCAAAACCTGTAAAAATCCCAGAATTCAAAGAGCCTCTTCTATAAAAGCGGCCATGGAATATGCAGAGACAGTGGCGGCTCCGGTTCCTTTTTCTAAAGGACTTTCTCTGATAACAGAAGAAGCACTTCTTAAAACTTTAAAACCAGGAACCTGCTTTTTTTCGGGAGGGATTCCTAGTGAATTTTGTACACAGGCAGAGAAAAAAGAAATTCAGTGTGTGGATTATCTGAAAGATGAAAATGTAGCCATGAAAAATACTCTCGCAACGGCAGAGGGAATTCTTGCAGAAGCCATTACAAGAAGTCCTAGAAATCTTTTTGGGAGCACCTGTCTGGTGCTTGGATATGGAAGGTGTGGAAGCACTCTGGTGTCATATTTGAAAGGAATTTCCAGCAAAGTGCTGGTGTATGAAAGGCAGGAAGAAGCAGCCGCAAGAGCTTATATAAAGGCAGATCGGGTGATAAAAAAAGAAGAGATTCCTGAGGCTTTGCACAAGGCAGACTTTATTTTTAATAGCATTCCTGCCATGGCTTTGCCAAGAGCACTGCTGGGTTATGTGAGAAGTGATACTCTGATTTTGGATATGGCTTCGGCACCTGGAGGCGTGGATTATAATGCCGCAGAAGAATTGGGGATTACGGCAGTTCTTTTACCAGGACTTCCGGGAATATATGCTCCGGCATCTTCTGCAGAGATTCTGGCAGACAAAATAAAATCAAAGGGGAAATTGGAGGGGGAGTAAAATGGAATTGCAGGGAAAGAAAATCGGAGTTGCATTTACAGGTTCTTTTTGCACCTATGAACGTGTATTTATAGAATTAAAAAATCTGGTACAGGAGGGGGCACAGGTACAGACTATTTTTTCTAATGCGGCACAGAGCATTGACAGCCGTTTTGGAAACGCAGAAGATTTCGTAAAAGAAGCAGAAAAAATTACGGGAATTGCCCCTATGCTCACCATAGCCCAGGCAGAACCCATTGGACCCAAGGGGCTGCTGGATTTGTTAGTGATTCTTCCCTGTACGGGAAACACCATTGCAAAACTGGCAAATGGCATCACAGATACTCCGGTGCTTATGGCAGCAAAGGCACATCTAAGAAATGAAAGACCATTGCTTTTATCTATTTCCACCAACGATGCACTGGGAATGAACATGAAAAATATCGGGCTTTTGTTAAATGCAAAGCATGTGTATTTTGTTCCTTTTGGGCAGGATAATGCAGAGAAAAAGCCAAATTCCATGATTGCACATACAGAGCTTCTGGTTCCGGCGGCAAAGGCTGCCCTGGAAGGAAAACAATACCAGCCAGTCATTCAGTAATGCTTAGAAAAAAGGAGAGAGACTATGTGTGGAATTGCAGGATTTTGCAGTGATCAGGTGATTTATGATCAGGAGAAGGAAAAGTGGAAAACCATTTTGCAGAATATGAATCAGGCACAGAAGAGAAGAGGGCCGGATGAGGATGGATGGTATCTTTCCAGCCATTGCGGCATGGCACATGTGAGACTGTCGGTGATTGACCTTGAGACAGGGCAGCAACCCATGACAAGAACCAGACAGGGACATACCTGTACCCTGGTTATGAATGGAGAAATCTACAACATGCATGAATTGAGAAAAGAACTGGAAAATCTTGGTGTGGAGTTTGAAACCAGCAGTGATACAGAGGTCATGCTCTTGGGATATCTGGTGTACGGAGAGGAAGTTCTTTCACGTTTAAATGGAATTTTTGCTGCTGCTCTGTGGGATGAAGAAAAAGAAACGTTATTTTTGTTTCGGGACCGTGTTGGCGTGAAACCTTTGTTTTACACAAGGACAAAAGACAGTCTGGTTTATGCGTCAGAAATCAAAGGATTATTGCAGTATCCGGGGATAAAGGCCAGAGTAGACGAGGAGGGGCTATGCGAAATATTTGCTCTTGGACCAGCGAAAACTTATGGAAAAGGGGTGTTTCAAGATGTCAGGGAGGTGCTTCCCGGGCATTACCTCACCTTTTCACATGGTGTCCTGCAAGAACATGGTTACTGGAAATTAGAAAGCCGCAGACACGAAGATTCTTTTGAACAGACCGTAGAGAAAACAGCCTGGCTGGTAGAAGATGCTGTGAAAAAACAAATGCTGTCCGATGTTCCCATCAGTACCTTTCTGTCAGGCGGTGTGGACAGTAGCCTGGTCACCGCTATCTGTGCCAGAGAACTGGAGAAACAGGGAGCTGTGTTGGATACCTATTCCTTTGATTTTCAGGGGAATCAGCAGTATTTCCAGGCAAATTCCTTTCAGCCTAGCCAGGACCGCCCTTGGGTAGAAAAAATGGTAAAAGAATTTCATACAAACCATCATTTTCTGGAATGTGATAACCAGAACCTGCTGGAAAATCTGTATAGAGCTGTGGATGCCAGAGACCTTCCCTGTATGGCAGACGTGGAGTCTTCTATGCTTTATTTCTGTTCCCAGGTGGTAAAACAGAATAAGGTAGCTCTCACCGGAGAGTGTGCCGATGAAATCTTCGGGGGATATCCCTGGTTTCATACAAAAGAAGCGTTTCAGATGTCTGCATTTCCCTGGTCGCCGGATATGAAGGTGCGTCAGATCCTGCTTTCGGAGGAAGTGATTCACAGCCTTCCCATGGAGGCATATGCCAGAGCCGCTTACGAGAAAACTATCGAAGAAACACCGGTTCTGGAAGGCGAAAGCCAGGAAGAGAAAAGAAGAAGGGAGATTGCCTACCTGAATCTGAAATGGTTTATGGTGACACTTCTGGACCGGATGGACCGCACCAGCATGTATTCCGGCCTGGAAGCCAGGGTACCTCTGGCAGATTACCGGATTATTGAATATGTATGGAATGTTCCATGGGAAATGAAGTGCAGAAACGGTGTAGTAAAAGGCTTGCTGCGTCATGCAGGGGAAGGAAAATTACCAAGAGAAGTATTATGGAGAAGGAAAAGCCCTTATCCAAAAACCTATCATCCACAGTATGAAGCCATGCTGGGAGAACAGTTAAAAGAAGTATTGGCAAATCCCAATGCCCCAGTACGCCAGTTCCTGGATCGGAAAAAGGTGCAGCAGTTTCTGGACAGTCCAAAGGATTACGGAAAACCTTGGTACGGGCAGCTTATGGCAGGGCCGCAGATGCTGGCTTATATGCTCCAGGTGAATTATTGGATGGAGAAATATGGGGTAGAAGTGGTGTGAGGTATCAATTTGAGTATCGCTCAGAGGAGTAAATCTTCTGGGCGTTTTTTTGTTTGTGATATAAGGCTGTTTTTTATTCAAAAAAATTTTTTTGAAAATGGCTAACCTTTTACCAACTTGAGTTGTTATACTTAGTAGAATGATGTAAATGTTTATAACATTTCAAATGAGAAAGGAGCTTCTTGTGCTTACAGATTTTCTTTTGGTTCAGAAAATGAAGCAAGGTAACGAACAGGCTTTTGATACTTTTGTGCGTAAATATTATAACGAAATATTAAAGTATTGTAGTTACCATTGTTACGATACAGAATATGCCCAAGATTTAACGCAAGAAACATTTGTGAATTTTTTTGCAATATTATCCGATTATCATTTTCAAGGTAAAACAAACAGGACAAAACACCTGAAGGAATGGATTTCTTCAGATGATGTTAAGGAGAGATATACAAAACAAGAGAAAGAATATCTTGTTGCAAAATATGAAGAAATGCAAACACCCCTTTATTATGAGTACGCAGGTGCATGGTTTTCTGATGAGTTTCGTTTCAAAGCAGATTCTGTTTTTTTTAGTACAATGTATGGAAGAAACAGAGCAATTAGGAGCAAAATAATATCAGGAGTCATCTGTATTACAGCAATTTACTGGATTTCAATAAGCTGTTTTTCGGGAATTGTTTTTGGAAGTTTGGGTGTTGATGGGGCAAATTGTTTCATCCAAACAAGTTCAGATGGATGGAAATGTTTTTATTACATAACATTCCTACAAGAATTTGTATTGACAATCGTAGGCGGATATATTGGTATATTATTTCTTTTGATACTTTCTATGCTGGTATCAGCAAAAATGCGTTCTTCTGTTTTAGCAGTGGTGGTTCCTTTTGTAATGTTACTTATCCCGTCTTTTGTGGCTGATTTTTCTGTATTGTCAAAAATTTTAGGAGTATTGCCGGACCAACTTTTGCAAATTAGTTCATCCATAAATAATTTTAATCTTTATCAAATCGGAGATAAGGTGATAGGAGCAATACCAATTTTATTTATAGTATATTTGACGGGTTGTTTTATATTATCTCCTTTGTTGTATCGTGTATATAAAAAATCTGAATTGAAGTCATAATAATAAAACAAGAGTTATAGAAGAAAATAATTCATGTGTATATCTTGTATCCGAACAGGTTATGTATAGGCTTTCGTGTGAATCTTTGTTATAATACAACTAACAGAGAAGGAGTGTGATAACATGAGTGAAGAAAAGAAACGCCTTCCGGTAGGAGTAGAAAATTTCGAGCAGCTGATAAAAGATAACTATTATTATATAGATAAAACGGGATGGATTTCTGAACTGCTTTGCAATGGTGGAATGGTAAATTTCTTTACCAGGTCAAGATGATTTGGAAAGAATTTAACTATGAGTATGATGTTTGGGTGTGAAAGAAGGCTGGGATGTATTTTTAAACCGGGAAACAGGTGAAGGAAAGAAAGTATGGCCAGGAACTTAGGGAAAACGGAGTGGACAAAATTTTGAAATATGGGATTGTGTGTTATAGGAAACGATGTAAAGTAAAACTGGCAGATTTATAAACATTCCCAAATAATCAGGCGATAAAAGTGGAACTGCACTCTTACAGTTCCATTTTTCAGTTGCCTGCCCTCCTACTTCCATGATTTGAGTTGACAATGTTATTTCGTGATTTTTAGCCTACATTTTTCAGGTCAGAATAGGTGGATTTTAATAATTCCTGAAATTAGACCTACATTTTTTAAAGCAAAATAGGCTGCTAAGCAAGATTCTCTAAATCTAGCCTACATCTTTATGATGAAAAATAAGTTGAGAAGTGGATATCTTGGACTTTAGCTTATTTAGGTCAGGAAATAGTAGGCTTATATGAGAAAAACATGCAATCCAACCTATTTGGACTACAAAAAAGGTAGGTTGGAACGAAGAAATTACGAAAGTTAGCCTGGCTGATAAAATCCCGAACTTTACAAATGCTTTCTACCGATGCGTGTACACCTCTTTATGGCTGAAAGTATTGATTTTTCAAGGTATAGAATACCAAACGGTGTGGGAAGTTTAAGTATAAGAATAGTTATAAAATAGCATAAAGGAAGGAGAGTCAGCGGCTGTGAGTGATGCAAAAAAGGAAAACGTTTATCTGTCCATTGATTTAAAATCATTCTATGCATCTGTGGAATGCAGGGAAAGAGGGCTTGACCCCATGAAAACCAATCTGGTAGTGGCAGATGCAGGAAGGACAGAGAAGACGATTTGTCTGGCCGTGTCGCCTTCTTTGAAAGCATATGGGATTCCAGGAAGACCAAGACTGTTTCAGGTGGTGCAGAAGGTTCGGGAGGTAAACAAGGAACGGATGCGGTTTGCTCCGGGTGGGGTATTTACCGGTTCCTCCTGTTTTGATGAAGAACTGAAGTCCTCTCCCCATCTGGCAGTGAATTACGTGATTGCACCGCCAAGAATGGCATTGTATATGGAATACAGTACAAGAATTTACAAGATTTATATGAAGTATATTGCACCGGAAGATGCCCATGTCTATTCCATTGATGAAATTTTTCTGGATGTGACACAATATCTGGATATTTACGGCATGACGGCCAGGCAGCTGGCAGAAAAAATTATCAGAGATGTGTATCAGGAAACAGGAATCACCGCAACGGCAGGGATTGGTTCGAATCTTTACTTGTCAAAAATTGCCATGGATATTGTTGCAAAGCATATTCAGCCAGATGAAAATGGCGTGAGAATTGCAGAACTGGATGAGAGAAGCTACAGACAGCTTTTATGGAACCACAGACCAATTACTGATTTTTGGCGTGTTGGGAAGGGGTATGCGAAGAAATTGAAGGAGCACGGTATGTTTACAATGGGAGATGTTGCCAGATGCTCCATCGGAGAACCGAATGACTATCACAATGAGGAGCTTTTGTACCGGCTGTTTGGGGTCAATGCAGAGCTGCTCATTGACCATGCCTGGGGATGGGAGCCTTGTACCATGGAGGATATTAAAGCATACCGGCCGGAGAATAACAGCATCGGTTCCGGGCAGGTGCTTCCTTGTCCTTATTCCACACAAAAGGCCAGATTAGTGGTGCAGGAGATGACGGATCTTCTGGTGCTGGATCTGGTGGACAAGGGGCTTGTGACAGACCAGATGGTGCTCACCGTTGGATATGATATTGAAAATCTGTCTCAGGAAACAGGAAGGGGAGCATATGAAGGTACAGTTACCACAGACCGATATGGAAGGAAGATTCCAAAGCATGCTCACGGTACCGTAAATTTGCAGAAATTTTCTTCTTCTACCAGTCAGATTACCGAGGCGGTACTGAAACTGTTCGATAACATTGTGAATCCAAACCTTCTGGTACGGAGATTGCAGCTTACCGCAAACCATGTATCAGAAGAAAAGAAGGAGAAACAGGAACCAGTGTGGGAACAGATGGATTTGTTCACAGACTATGCTGCTTTAGAAAAGCAGAAAAAGGAAGAAGATGCCATGCTGGAACGGGAGCGGAAGTTGCAGGAAGCTATGCTGGATATTAAGAAGAAATTTGGAAAAAATGCAATTTTAAAAGGCATGAATCTGGAAAAAGGAGCCACAACCAGAGACAGAAATCAGCAGATTGGAGGGCATAAGGCATGAAACAAAAATCTGGGAATCCATATGAAGATATGCTGGAACTATCGCACCCGGTATCAAAGATACATCCGCAGATGCCAAGAAGAGACCGGGCAGCCCAGTTTGCTCCTTTTGCGGCACTTACAGGATATGAGGAAGCTGTGAAGGAAGCTGCACGGTTCACAGAAGAGAAGATGATACTGGATGAAGACAGCAAGGAACAATTGGATTGGAAACTTCGGTGTTTACAGGAGAAAGTGAAAGAAAAACCAACCATTACCGTGACGTATTTTATGAAAGATGAAAAGAAAAAAGGCGGGAAGTATGTGACCGTTACAGGTGTTTTAAAGAAAATAGACAGTTATACGCATCAATTTGTTCTTGAAAGTGGGGAAGAAATCCCTTTGGAGGATATAGTGTACCTGAATCTGGATGAGTGAAAAGTGCTGTCTTTTTGCTTGACAAAAAGCAGAGTTTCCTGCATAGTAAAACATGGAAAAACTTCATATTTAAGGAGTATTTATCATGAAAAATCAAAACGAAGTAAATGAAATTATAGAATATTATGCAGGACAGAAAGATGCAGGAAGCCAGGATAATCTGGTTGCCATGCTTCGGGAAATTCAGGAAACAGAGGGGTGTATTTCCAAGGAAGTACGGGAATTCGTACAGGAGCGGATGGGCATAAAAGAGTCCTTTCTTGGCTGTATTTTGAAGATGTATCCAAGTCTGAAGTCCGTGGATTACAGCCATGAGATTGTTTTGTGCACAGGAGAGAGGTGCGGAAATAAAGACAGTATGACGCTTCTTCGTCTTCTAAAAGAAGAACTTGGCATATCAAAAGAAGGAATTTCCAGGGATGGGAAAGTACGGCTTATTACCAGAAATTGTCTGAAGCAGTGCAGGACTTCGCCTAACATGCTGGTGGATGGGGAGCTGCATTCTCAGATGAATCAGGAGAAGCTCCGGGAATTGGTAAAGACATTACGAGAGAAATAATAAGAGGGGAAAAAGACAATGCCGGTATTTGATTTTAGTAAGACTACAGAGAACAAAAAAGAAGCAGAATGTACCTATACAACCTTTCAGTCCGATGATTCTACAGCAACACCTGAGAAACCGATTCTTCTTTTAGATCATCAGCAGAAGGAATGGGCACATCATTCCAATGGCTTTTTTACAAATCCAAATCAGAGAACAGCTTTTGAGTTTGAGGAAGAAGAAGGAAAGCCAAATGCGGATATTCTCCAGGTGGATTCCAGATTTGTCAGCCTGCTCCGCTGGCTGGGAGAGCATCATATCCATGTACAGCTTTCCGGGAAAAATACAGAAAAAGGATATGCAGTGTATAAAATCCGGGAAATTGCCTTTGGAGGCGGAACAAAGCTTTCAGCAGAAGATGGTTTCTTACAGTTTATGATTGAACGTCTTTTGGCAAGCAGTGCACCTTCGGAGGAAATTCTTGACGAAGAGCAGGAGGAAATGGGAGATGATATGAAGCTTACCAGCCTTCAGAGTATCACTGATTTTATGACCTGTGCAGGAAGAACACTCCCAGAGAATATCCGTCTCTGGGCAAGAAGAAATCTGGCAGTTGCACGTTCCAATGAAGTTTCACAGGAAGAACGCCGCCATGCACAGAGAGCTCTTTCTATCATGATGAATATTCAGTGGAAACAAAACTATTTCGGTGCCATTGACCCTAAGGAAGCCAGAAGAATTTTAGACGAAGAACTGTATGGAATGGAGCGTGTGAAACAGAGAATCATTGAAACAATCATTCAGATTAACCGTACCCATACCTTGCCTGCTTACGGTCTGCTATTGGTAGGTCCTGCCGGAACCGGGAAATCTCAGATTGCCTATGCGGTTGCCAGAATTCTGAGGCTGCCTTGGACAACGCTGGATATGAGTTCCATCAATGACCCGGAGCAGCTTACAGGAAGCTCCCGAGTGTATGCCAATGCCAAGCCGGGAATCATTATGGAAGCATTTTCCATGGCAGGAGCATCCAACCTGGTATTTATTATCAATGAGTTGGACAAGGCATCTTCAGGAAAAGGAAATGGAAATCCGGCAGATGTGCTGCTGACGCTTTTGGATAATCTTGGATTTACAGATAACTATATGGAATGTATGATTCCAACGGTAGGGGTATATCCCATTGCCACAGCCAATGAAAAAGACCAGATCAGTGCACCTTTAATGTCCAGATTTGCGGTCATTGATATCCCGGATTATACTCCGGAAGAAAAGAAAATCATCTTTTCTAAATTTGCACTTCCAAAGGTTTTGAAACGGATGCAGATGAAAGAGAGTGAGTGTATCATTACACCGGAAGCACTGGATGCTGTGATTGAAAAATATGAGCACACTACAGGAATTCGTGATTTGGAGCAGGCCGCAGAGCATCTGGCCGCAAATGCCCTGTATCAGATTGAGGCGGAACATGCGAAGAGCGTGGTGTTTGACCGGAATATGGTGGAAAATTTATTAGGATAAGAGTAGTATCAAAAAAATTGTCACATGGAAAAACTTCATGTGGCAATTTTTTTTGCCTTTTTTTGAAAAAAATTTTAAAAATCCGAAAAATGGTACCGAAACAGAAAAGCTCCTTTGTATTATGTAGTGAGAAAAGAAAAAAGGAGGCGTCTGGTATGGGATGTAATGAGAACACAAGGAACACACTGTCAGTTTCCAGACGGGAAGTAAAATATCTGCTTTCCCTTCCGGACAGACTGTATTTGCTGAATGCACTGGACCGGCTGCTGACACCGGATGCATATGGAGGATATAACGGTTATACTGTGCGAAGCGTTTATTTTGACAGCATCACAAATGAAGATTACATGGATAAAAAGAATCACGCAGATGAAAAAAAGCGGATTCGGGTGAGAATCTATCATCCAGAAGACCAAACTGCAAAATTTGAGTTGAAACGGAAGAGTTTTGGGCGGGAACTGAAAGAAAGCATTGTGATCACACGGGCGGATGCTCAGGAGATTTTAAGGAGAAACTTCCAGGTGCTTCTGAAATACGACAGTCCGATTGCTCAATATGCATATCAGCTCATGGCAACACGTTTATACCGGCCGGTTTCGCTTATTGAGTATGACAGGAGAGCCTACACCCATGAACATTTTAATACCCGTGTGACCATGGATAACAACCTGCGTTATTGCGATTTTTGTTATGATTTATTTTCTACAAACTTAAATTTTAAGGCTGCCATGCCAAAGGATCAGACAATCCTGGAAATTAAATATGACCGTTTTTTGTTTAAACAGATTCAGGATGTACTTGCAAAATGCGATTTGAGCATGAAACCTCCAAGTAAATTTGGAACATCGAGACAATTGTTGAAAGAATATTATAGTTAAAGAAAGGATGAGAAGAATGGGAACAACGTATATTTTAACTTCAGAAAATTTAATGATGAGTATTTTATTTACTATTGCAGCAGCAGGGTTTCTGCTGTTGGTTTACAGGGCTTGTCATGACACACTGACCTACAATAAAAAATTTAATATCCTGCTGATGATGCTGGCACTGTTATCCACGGTCCTTTTGGCATTGATTCGGAATAATCCGCTGCTTTCTCTTGGTGTTCTTGGCTCCCTGTCTATCTGTAGGATCAGGACCAATACCAGAGATCCCCGTGACCTTGGATTCGTCTTTTGGGCATTAATGATTGGAATTGCCTCTTCTCTTGGTGCATTCTGGATCTGTGCAGGAAGTTCCCTGATTCTTGGGGCAGTGCTGGTCATCCTTCATAAATGGGATGGAGCACCAAGTCATCAGATGATGGTAGTCAGAGGCCAGAAACCACAGCTTGAGCAGGTACAGGAAATTCTTCATCAGATGGGAAAAGGTATGGTACAGAGCAAAAATGTATTTGCAGATTCCTTTGAACTGGTCTATGAATTGCAGATGCAGGAAAAAGAAGAGGAGAAACTGCTTGCCTATATCAGCAACATGGAAGGCATCAGCGGAGTCAATATTTTAGCACCAGAGACAAAGGTGGCATAGCAGGGAGGCGTTTTATATGAAAAAAATGCGGGCAGTTCTTTTGGGGATAGGGCTTTTGCTTCTTGGCAGCTTGTGCGGATGCATACAGGTAAAAGCAGAAGAACCGGCAGGGATACCTGGAAAAACCATGGAAATATCGTTTATTACCATTGGTAAAGGAGATGCATTTTTATTGAAGATGCCAGAGGGCAGTTATTATATGTATGATACTGGAAAAAAGGAAGATTTTGAACAGATTCAGAAAGTATTGGAACAGAAAAAGGTAACTTCTTTGAAAGGAATTTTCTTATCACATGGGCACAAAGACCATGCTGGAAATCTGAAAAATTTGCTGGAAGAATATCCGGTTGAGACGGTATATATTTCAGAAAAAGATCAGGCATCTTACGGAAAAATTGATGTGGAGAAAATAAC
Source organism: uncultured Blautia sp. (assembly GCA_900556555.1). Classification (GTDB taxonomy): domain Bacteria; phylum Bacillota; class Clostridia; order Lachnospirales; family Lachnospiraceae; genus Blautia. The sequence goes on along the minus strand of USPF01000021.1, from coordinate 3,085 downwards.
AAAAGACTTTGATACCACCCTTGTTCTGTTACAGGGCGGAGAAACATTAAGCCTGGAAGGTGCAGAAGCAAAAGTCTGGATTCCGAAAACATGTGATTTTAGAAATGCAAATAATAATTCTGTGATTATCCGCTTTTCTTATGGGAAAAATTCCTGCCTCATGACCGGAGATATGGAATATGGAGAAGAGGCTGCTTATTTAAGAAGTGGAGAAGCCTCCAAAACAGATATTTTAAAGCTTGGGCATCACGGGGAAAGCGATGCCACATCGGTGGCATTCTTAGAAAAAGTAAAGCCTGGCTATGGCTGGATCACCGGAAGCGAGGAGGAAAATCCTGATTCTGTAAATGAAGAAATTGCAGCAAGGCTGGAAGCCTTTGAGACAGAAGCTTTTTATTCTGAGGGTGAACAGCTTGCCTGGGATTTTGTGTTAGACGGAGAAAACATAACAATCAGCAAATATTTGGAAATGGAGTAGAAAGGAGAATCTTTATGAATCAACAAATAGAACAAACCATGGATGCACTCTTAAATGCAGTTACAATAAAACCAGACGGATGGATGATCGCACTGAGCATTGGAGCAGCACTTTTGTTTGCGGCAATCATGTGGGGCGCTTACCTCCTGGCAAATGGTGCAGAGTCTTATCAGCCTAAATTTGCGGCAACTTTAATTGCCCTTGCTTTGATTTCTACGATTTTGATGGACTTGATTCAATCGAATCTGGCACTTTCCCTTGGTATGCTGGGTTCCTTGTCTATCGTAAGATTCAGAACCAATATTAAAGACCCAAGAGATATCGGTTTTATCTTCTGGGCGATGGCCATCGGTATTGCTTCCGCTACCCAAAGTTATCTCATTGGAATCATAGGCAGTGTGGTATTAGGGGCTGTCATGATTATTACAAAAAAACGTGGAGAAGCAGAACGTCAGCTTTTGTTAGTGATCCGTGGAAGCAATACGGATTTGGATGGCATTCAGAACGTCGTGAAAAGCTGTACGAGAACCAATCTTGTAAAAGCAAAAAATATCTTGTCAGATTCCTTTGAACTGGTTTATGAAATTCAGATTCCAGAAAAAAACGGAAACCAGGTGATTGAAAATATTTTTGAACTGGGAGGAATCGACAGTGTCAATCTTTTAGCACAAAATGGATGATGCACAGGAGAGCCGGAAGTGGTACAATGTAAAAAAAGATAGAAAGAAGGGGAAGGGATGATTCCAGGCGAAACCATTTCATTAGAAAACCTGGACAATCTGGTAAAACAGCACATGGCCTTTTTGATTCGTACGGTGAGCAACTTTACCGGCCGGTATGTGTCCATAGAAAATGATGAGGAGTTCAGCATTGCACTTTTGGCTTTTACAGAGGCTGTTAAGAGATATGACAAGGAAAAAGGCACGTTTCTCACCTTTGCAAAGCTGGTGATTGAAAGCAGGCTGAAAACCTATTTGATGAGCAAGAAAAAGGATGGGAAAGAAGTTTCCCTGGAGGCTATGCAGGAAGAGGGTATGGACTTTACAGAAGAGAAAAAAGAAGAAGACCATCAAAGCCTCCATGAAGAAATCATACAGTACAGAGAAGAACTTCTTATTTTCGGACTGACACTGGAAATCCTGGCAGACCATGCACCAAAGCATGAGGATACCAGAAAAACAGCAGTCAGGGTGGCGGAAACAGCCAGCGAAGACGAAGATACTGTACAAGAAACCTACAGGAAAAAGAAACTTCCTATCCGCCAGGTTGCCCGTGTTGCAAATGTGACAGAGAAAATTGTAAAGGGAAGCAAACAATTTATTCTGGCAGTGATGATTATTTTTATAAAACAGTTTCCCGGATTGCTTTATTGGATAAAGGGAGTGAGGTGTACCCATGTATCATAAAGTGATGGTAATGGAAGTAAAAGAGCATTATGCATTGGCTATGGGAGAGGATGGGCAGATTGTCCGGATCCGGTATAAAGCTGGTATGCAAATAGGGGATTGTATTTATATTCTGGAAGAAGATTTATACCAGGAAGAAAAAACAGAGTACCCGGAACATCCGGCACTTGTGCCTTTTGAGACGAAAAAAGAGAAAGCAAAGAAGCTATATCCATTCTGGAAACAGATCACAGCAGTAGCTGCCGCAGCTGCATTGTTTATAGCTTTGTTTACCTGGGCTATGAAGCCGGGAACCGCTTATGCCATGGTCACAGTTGACGGGAATAAGAATGTAGAAATGACGCTGGATAAGAAACATGTGGTAAAAGACGCATTGTCCAGAGATGGTTCTATTATGGAGAAAGAGGCAGAAAAACTGGTAGGACAGAAGGTAGATATACTGGAAGAATATTTTGAAGAAGTAACGGAGCCAGAAGAAACAGCAGTCGTAGGATATGCTCTTTGCGGTACTTCGTCAAAAGAAGAGGAAGAAGCACTGCAAAGACGTTTGGAACGGATTTTTGGTACAGAAGGCGTGATTTATATTGGCGGAAGCAAAGAGGATGCAGAGGCAGCCCAAAAAGCTGGAAAGAGCCTTGGAATCTATCTTGCTGAACAGGCAGTCAGCCAGGAGGATTTGAGCAAAATTATAAATGATCTGTCAGAAAAAGAAATCTTAGAATTACTGAAAAAACAGCCGGTACTTATGGAAGATGAGAAAACCAGAGATGCTATTGAAAAATCCTGGAATCAGTACCCTGAAAATCTGCCGGTAAACAACAATATCCGGGACCAGGAGGAGGAAAAAGAGGAATTGGAAATCAACGAACCAGAGGAGCCAGACGTGGATGATACGGATGATGCCAAAGAAGAACTCCTGGAAGAAACAGAGCCTTTGGAACCGGAAGAAGAGACATATGAGCAGCCAGAATACGAACCCCAAGAAGAAGATAATGATGATTTTGAATCCTGGGAAGAACCAGAATCCCAGGATTCCGATGAAACAGAAAAGGAAGATACGGAAGATTAGGAGGAAAGTCATTCATGTCTAAATTTACGAAACTTAGGATAATGGATACGTTTCTGGAACTGTTAAATAAAAAGTCCCTGGACAAACTGACAGTTAAAGATATTATTGAAACAGCAGAAGTAAACAGAAATA
>USPF01000020.1 GCA_900556555.1 uncultured Blautia sp. | reverse complement strand
TTAGGAACTGCCATCATTCCGTTTAAGGCATCGGACAATTCCCAAATCATAGTCGGAGCAATCATACATCCCGGCAGTGTAATCAAAATATAGCAAAAACGATATACCTTTACACCCTTTTCTCCTGCCAGATAATCTGCTGTCTGTGCACCAAAATAAAACCAGCCAATCATTGTGGCAAAAGCAAACAATGCGGTTGCCCCTGCCAAAAACTCCTTTCCCCAAGGAATAACAGATGCAAACGCCATTCCCGTAAGCGTTGTTCCATCTATATCTCCAGCCTGCCAATATGGCACTTGACTCACCAATATTACAAGAGCTGTAATCGTACAGACCAGAACTGTATCAATAAATACTTCTAAAATCCCCCACATTCCTTGAATTTTCGGGTCCTCCACATCAGACTGGGCATGAGCCATAACAGAAGACCCAAGCCCCGCCTCATTAGAAAAAATCCCCCTTGCAATTCCCATACGCACCGCCTGTTTCATACTGTATCCTGCCACCCCTCCCACTGCTGCCGAAGAGCGAAAGGCTTCTTGGAAAATCAAAGCAAATGCTCCTGCAATTCTGTCTCTGTAAAAGAATAGAACAAGCATAGCGCCTGCCAAATAAATGGCAGCCATAACAGGTACAAGCCTTTCCGTAAAGATTGCAATTCGCTTCATTCCTCCTGTTAAAACCACTGCCACTACAATCATGCAAAGACTTCCTGACAGAAATGCAGGTACATGAAAAGCCTTTTCAAGCCCCACTGCCATAGAATTTCCCTGCACCATATTCCCCATGCCAAAGGATGCGCCTAAACAGCAGACAGCAAAAGCAACAGCCAAAGGCTTACACCCAAGTCCCCTTTCCATATAAACCATGGCGCCGCCCTTCCACTGTCCTTTCTCATCTTTATAACGATATTTTATTCCCAAAAAATTTTCCGCATAGGTTGTCATCATTCCGAAAAAGGCAGATACCCACATCCAGAAGATAGCTCCCGGTCCTCCAAACATCAATGCAGTGGCAACGCCTGTTATATTCCCTGTGCCCAAAGTAGCTGCCAGCGCTGTGCAAAAAGATTGAAATTGCGTTACAGAAGCAGTTTCTTTCGCATTTTTTGTTTTCTTTCCTTTTTTTAATGCACCAATGGTATTTGCTGTCCATATATGTATTTTTGTAATCTGAAAAAATCCTGACCGTATGGTAAACCAGATACCTGCTCCCAGAAAAAATACCAGCATTCCCCGTCCCCATACAAATTCCTGAAGAGAATGAATAAAATTTGCCATTGCACATTCCTTTTCCTTGCTCCATAAAACCTATGCAAAAAATCATTCTCCTATGAAATGAAAAAAGACCATTACATGAAGTATCTATTAAGGATATGTATACACATTCCAAACTTCTACTTCATGTAACAGCCTTTGCTGTAAGAGTTAATCTTATTCGAAAGCTTTTCCAACAGAACCAAAGAGTTCCATTTTTTCTTTAATTGTATCGCAGATAGCATCAAATCCCGGTTTTAATAATTTACGTGGGTCGTATCCTTTTCCTTCATTATCTTTTCCAGCTTCGATGTATTCACGTGTAGCTGCTGCGAAAGATAACTGGCATTCTGTATTTACATTGATTTTGGATACACCTAAATCAATTGCTTTTTTAATCATATCTGCAGGGATACCAGTACCGCCATGAAGAACTAATGGCATTTCTCCTGTTAATTTCTGGATATTGTCCAGAACATCAAAGCGAAGTCCTGCCCAGTTTTCTGGATATTTACCATGAATGTTTCCGATACCTGCTGCCAGCATATCTACGCCTAAATCAGCGATCATCTTGCATTCGTTTGGATCTGCACATTCACCCATACCTACAACACCATCTTCTTCTCCACCGATGGAACCAACTTCAGCTTCCAGAGAAAGTCCAAGACCTTTGCAGACACCTGCTAATTCTCTTGTTTTTGCAACGTTCTCTTCGATTGGGTAGTGAGAACCATCAAACATGATAGAAGAAAATCCTGCTTTGATGCATTTGTAGCATCCGTCATATGTACCGTGATCTAAGTGAAGAGCAACTGGCACTGTGATGTTTAATTCTTCGATCATAGCTTTTACCATATCTGCAACGGTTTTAAATCCACACATATATTTTCCTGCACCTTCGGATACACCTAAGATGATTGGGGATTTGCATTCTTCTGCTGTCAACAGTGCTGCTTTTGTCCACTCCAGGTTATTGATATTGAACTGACCTACTGCATAATGTCCTGCTTTTGCTTTTTTTAACATTTCTGCTGCTGAAACTAACATAATAAATGACCTCCATTTAAAAATTCGTTTTCCCATTTTAATGATTCCGGAACAGGAATCCGAAAAACCTACAATCATTATAACACATTTTCTGTTTCAGGCAAGTATTTCTTAATGCAATTCTGACAATTTCATGGTAGAATAACTAGAAAGAACTCTTAAAAGAAAGGAAAACGTGATGATTATGAACATGAAAAATTTAATTGTAGGACAGTCCGGAGGCCCCACAGCAGTCATTAACAGCAGTCTTTACGGTGTTGTTTCTGAAGGCTTGCGTCAGGATTCTATTGGCACTGTCTACGGTATGATAAATGGAATCGAAGGTTTTCTGGCAGGACGTATCCTTGATTTTCAGGAAGCCCTCCCTGGACCGGAATTGGAAAAACTAAAAACTACCCCCGGTGCATATTTAGGCTCCTGCCGTTATAAACTTCCGGAAAGCCTGGAAGATCCTGTTTATCCAGCTCTTTTCCAGAAATTTGAAGAACTGAATATCGGCTATTTCTTCTATATCGGCGGAAATGACTCGATGGATACCGTGAGCAAGCTTTCCCGTTATGCAGAAAAAACAGGAAGTGATATCCGTGTGATTGGAGAGCCAAAAACCATAGACAATGACTTAATCATGACGGATCATACCCCTGGATTTGGCAGTGCTGCCCGCTATGTAGCTTCCACAGTACGTGAAATTGTCATTGATGCAAATGTATATGAAACCAAATCTGTTACCATTGTGGAGATTATGGGCCGCCATGCAGGATGGCTTACTGCTGCCGGTGCATTAGCCAGAAAACATGTGGAAGACAACCCTCTGCTCATCTATCTGCCTGAAACAGATTTTGACCAGGAGGCATTTCTCGCCAAAGTAGAATCCTGCTTCGAAAAAAATCCAAATGTGATCGTCTGTGTATCTGAGGGAATCCATGATAAAAATGGTACTTTCATCTGTGAATATGACAACAGCGTTGGAACCGATTCTTTTGGTCATAAAATGCTTGCAGGATGTGGCAAATATCTGGAAAACCTGGTCCGCAGCCGCCTTGGGGTAAAAGCCCGCTCTGTTGAATTAAATGTCAGCCAGCGCTGCTCTGCTTCTATGATGTCTGCCACGGACCAGAAAGAAGCTGTTATGGCCGGAGAATACGGTGTAAGAGCAGCCTTAAAAGGGGAAACCGGAAAAATGGTTTCTTATGTAAGAACTTCTAACCTTCCTTACCGCATGACATTCGGCCTGGAAGATGTAAATAAAATCTGCAATCAGGAAAAAACCGTTCCTCTTGAATGGATCTCCAAGGATGGTTCTGATGTTACAGAAGATTTCTTTACTTATGCTCTTCCTCTGATTCAGGGGACTGTGGAGATTCCTCTTGATACAGACGGACTTCCATTATTTGCTTCCCGGAAGTAATAAACATGTAAAAAACGGAAGAGAATGGCTGTTATGCCAAATTCTCTCCCGTTTTTTCTTATAGGCAGACCTGTGTAGCATCTAAATACTATTTTTCAATGCTGCCAGCATCTGTCTGCTTAAAAAGAGCCTCATCTCTTCCTGTGTCACATCTACAGTTTCCCGGTTCTGTGTCAGAAACATAAAGTAGCTGACAAGCCCCGATACAATCACAGTATAGCGGAATGTTTTCTTCATTCCCGGTGCAATATTTCCTTCCCTGTCGCCCAGACTGATGATTTCATCCACAACCTTTTCTACACTCTTCTGCATGGGTGCACACTTTTCAAACTCCTGCTGAAGTTTTTCCTGCATTTCACAGGAATGACTTAATACCTTCAGTAACTGAATATTACATTTTTTGCTGCACATTTCTATTTCTATAAAATCCATGATTCCCAGGATTTGTTCTTCCATGGATTTTTTTTCTGACAGCATCTGCATTGCTTTCTCTGTCTGTCTCTCTATAGCCCATACAATGGCTTTTGCCACCATTTCTTCTTTGCTGGAAAAATACTCATAAGCAGTTCCCTTCCCAATCCCTGCTTTCCCTGTAATATCAGAAACTGTCATAGAAGAAAAATCTGCGTTTTCTTCTATGAGTTCCAATACTGCATGAAATAAGGCCAGCTCCTTTTCACTGTTTTCCTTTTTCTTCTGGTTCATCCGATAAGCACTCCTCATCTTCTCTATACTTTTTGCGATTCAGCAAATCGTAAATGCAAGGTACCACGAACAGCGTCAGCACAGTACCATATAACAATCCTCCGATAGTAACAATTGCCATCGGCTGCACCATGTCTCCTCCCATGCCAAGTCCCATGGCCATGGTAACTAATCCAAGCACAGTCGTGAGAGCGGTCATGATAATTGGTCTTAGACGGTCTCTTCCTGCTTTTGCAATTGCTGCATGCTTTTCCATTCCTTCTTTTCTCATCTGATTGATATAATCCACCAGTACGATACCATTGTTTACAATAATACCAGAAAGCATTACAAATCCAATCATTGCAATAATGCTCACGGTCTTACCTGTAAGCAGCAGTCCCAGGAAACCTCCTGTGAAGGCCAAAGGAATGGTAAACATAATAATAAACGGAGACATCAGAGACTGGAACTGAGCAACCATGATCAAATACATAAACACAATTGCCAGGACAAGCATTAGCATCAATTGCTCCATAGCCTCTTTGATCATTTCATCCTCTCCGGCCATCTGGGCTGAATATCCTTTCGGAATATCATACTGATCCAGAAGTTTTTGTACCTCCTGGCTTACCAGTCCAATGTTATATCCTGAAGCAATCTCTGCCGATACGGTCATATAACGGCTCTGGTCCGTTCTGGAAATCGACTGAGGTGACAGGGAGTCCTTAAATTCTGCTATCTCCCCTACCCTGACTTTCTTTTTGTTTCCTTCACTGTCTGTATAATCAACTTCCATATCAGAGATAGAGTCCCTGGTCATGGATTGTTTTGCATCACTTTCTACATAAACCTGATAATCTTTTGTTGCAGTGGAAATCGTAGTGGCTGAAGATGCTTCTGCCAGTTCCTTGTTAATTGCCTGGAAGACTTGAGCAACTGTCAGGTTATATTCCATTGCTTTTGCTTTATCCACAATGACTTCATACTGTGCATCCGCTTCTTCCATGCCATCGCTGACATTCTGTGTTCCTTCTACGGATTCCACTTTTTTTGCCAGGTCACTGGCTATTGTCTGCAGTTCATCCAGTTCTTTTCCTTTTATCTGAATACTGATTCCGCTTCCTCCAAGTGCACTCATATCCATAGATGCGGTGGAAATCTGTATTTCACAGTCTTTTACATCTTTGGTTCTCTTCCGGATTTCTTTTTCCAGCTGGGCATTATTCAATTCTTTTTCTTCTTTCAGCACCAGATACATGGTAACGCTGTTGGAGGAACTACCTCCTCCTGACATCATGGAAGAACTAGATGCCATGGCTCCCACGGCTTCAATATCCGGAATATCAGAAATCTTTTCTATAATTTCGTCTGATTTGGCTGCTGTCTCCTCCAGCGGAGTCCCTTTTTCTGTGGTGATGGTCATGGTTGCCTGTGTACTTTCCATGGCAGGGAAAAACTCTGTTCCCTTGCTCACAGCCAGCATCATACTTGCCACAAAAAGCAGAAGGGCTCCTGCAAGCACCCATCCTTTATGCCGAAGGACTTTTAAAATCAGCCTGCTGTAAGTTTCCTGCAGCTTATCCAGCCATCTGGAAGGTTTTTCTTCTGTTTTCTTCAATAATCCTGCTGACATCATCGGTACGACGGTCAGTGCCACAACCAGGCTGGCAACAAGAGAGTACGCTATAGTCAGTCCCATTTCCACAAAGAGCTGTCTGGTAATCCCCTCTGTGAACACAATCGGAGCGAAAACACAGACCGTGGTCAAAGTAGATGAAGTAATGGCTCCTGCAACCTGTTTCGCACCTTCAATTGCTGCTTTTCTGGCCGGTACTCCTTCATTTCTCATACGGTAAATGTTTTCAATAACAACAATAGAGTTATCCACCAGCATACCAACGCCCAGTGCAAGACCGGAAAGAGAAATGATATTTAAGGTCACTCCTGAAAAATACATGAGTACCACAGCCGTCACTACACTGATTGGAATGGAGCATGCAATCACGAAGGTCGGCCGGATGCTCCGCAAAAATACAAACAAGATGAGAATTGCCAGAACACCGCCGTAAATCATATTCTGCAATACGGACTGAATTACCATGTCAATATAGATTCCCTGATCCATCAAGGTAGTAAAATGCAGTCCTTCATTTTCTTTTTCAAGTTCTGCCATGCGTTCCAGAATAATATCTGTCACATCTCCGGTAGAATAACCGGTCTGTTTCTCGATGGTAAGAATTACACCTGGATTGCCATTGATCACCGCATACACCTCTGAAGAATCATCGGTAATCTGTACCTCTGCCACATCTGAAAGTTTGATTGGTTCCAAACCATCCATTCCAAGATCCAGTATTACAAGTTGCTTCAAAGAATCTGCATCTTGTACTTTATCTCCCACACGGATCAGATAATCTTTTTTGTTTTCCTGGATATAACCTGCCGGCATAGCAAAATTTTCTGCTGTCAAAATACCTTTGATCATGTCCTGAGTAAGAATCGTATGTAAATCTGTTTTCTCCTGAACCTGGTCTTTTGCAGCATCCAGCTGTTCTTTTCCAGCATTGATCTGAGCCTGGGCTGCCTGCATCTGGGAGGTGCTTACCTCTATTTTTGCAGCCGCAGAGCTCATCTGCACTGCTGCCAGAATCTTTTGTGTCTCAAGCTGCACTTCTGCTGCTGACATCTTGCTTTTTCCTGCTTCTAACTGCTCTTTTGCTTCAAGAAGCTGAGTTTCCCCAGCCTGAATCTGGGCAAGTCCTGCCTCCAGCTGAGCCTGAGCTTCTGCAATTTTAGCAAGACCTGCATTCGCCTCCTGGATGCCCTTATCAATCACCTGGATATCAATTAATGCCAGTGCTGACTCTGCGGCCTCCAATTGAACCATCATTTCTGCTTTTGCTGCATTTAGGCCTTCCAACTGAGCATTCATCTCTGTAATAGACGCCTGAATCTGGTCTTTTTCTTCCTGCGTTCCGGCATGTTCTAACTGATTCTCTAACTGACGGATACTTTCTGTGGCAGCTTCTATCTGGGAATCTAACTGGGTCATCTTATTTTTTAAATCCTGTATCCCGGATTCTGCCTGCAAATATTCCTCTTTTGCTGCTGTTAATTCTTTCAGCATTGCTTCTACCGGGGTTCTGGAAGCAATAAGAAGTTTCCCTTGCTGCTCCAGCTCTGATTTTTTCTCTTGGAGAGTCTGAAGCTGTGTATTGATTTCCCTAAGTCCTGCCTGCATCTGTTCTTTTGCCTGGCTTAGCTGGGCACTTCCCTGGCCTATCTGTCCTGCTGCTTCCTGCTGTCCGGCTTCTAGCTGCTGTTTTCCGGCTTCCAGCTGCACCTGGCCTTCTGCCAGCTTATCTTCTGCATCCTGGAGTTCTTTTTCCTGATCTGCAAATTTGCCATTGATGGCATCCTGGACTTTCTGATTCACAGCATTAATCTTCTCCTGCTGCAATTCTACGCTGATCTGCTCTGTCACGCCCCCTGACGCAGAGACTCTGGCCACCCCTGCAATACTTTCGATTTCCTGAAGAATATGATTCTCCACAAAATCCGTTGTTTCCGGAGCAGACAGTCCATCCATGTCCACTGCTGCCACAAAAACAGGGAGCATATCCGGATTTAACTTCATGATCATGGGGTTTCCTACACTGTCATCCCAGTATCCCTTGATCTGATCCAGGTTTTCCTTCATCTCCAGGGTAACAGAATCCATATTTGCTTCTTCTGCAAACTCTAGGATTACAACGGATACGTTTTCACTGGAAACAGAGCTTACATTGTTTATATTACTGACTGTAGCCATACTCTGTTCTATTGGTCTGGTAATGGTTTGCTCCACAGTTTCCGGACTTGCTCCAGGATATGTAGTCATAACTACTGCATACGGCATATCCATACTGGGAAGTAAATCTGTATTCATTTTTGTAAAAGATACAACTCCCAGAATCAATACCAATACCACAGCCACTACTACGGTATATGGTTTCTTTACACTATAGCGCGATAACATATGATGTCCTCCTGCATTTTCTTTTCCGACCGACTGGTCAGTTCTGAAAAAAATTATAATGATTCTGCTCCGTACAGTCAATTAAATTTCTGTAAAATTTTCTTCCATCCATTGTAATCCATTCTTGATTTTTATATAATCGAAGCATATTACACACGTATTTTTTTCTTTTTGAAAGAGGGATTTTCTATGTTTCAGATTTCTAATTTTACTGACAATGATGACATCCGGGTTCTTTCTTCTTTAGGATCCTTCACAGTGATTGAAAAAGTATTACTTGCTCCTGTGCAGTAAACACCAAGAGGGTGCATACACTGATTACTTCTCAGTGCAGCACCCTCTTCTCAAAATATGCTTTCTATTACTGCTGTTCTTCCTCATAAATTTTCTGTATTTCCTGAGACAATTCCCGGTTCAAGTCATCCAGGTCGATTCCTATTCCTGTTCCTGGATAAAAATCTGATTTTGGCTGGGTTCTTGTCTCATACTGCTTCTGCCCCACCGTATATTCCTGTGTCTTTTGCAGTTCCTCTCTGACCGGCTTCTGAACAGGTTCTTCTTCGTATTCATCCTCTTCTTCCCATTCTCTGGTATATCTCTTTTTCTTCACCGGCTTTTTACTCTCATCATTTCTATGTACATGAGTAACTTCTGTTTTCTGCACCACTTTTTTTGTTCTTTTTCCTGGAATTCCCCGTTTCTTTTTTCTGGAAGGAAGATGAAATAACGACGCTTCCCAGTCTTTTCCTTTTGTAAAGGGTGCTGCCTGAACAGCAATACCAATGACAGCCATGATCAAGCCTAAAAGAAGCTCTCCTGCACCGGCATCTTTTTCCAACATTTTCATTAAGAGGTGAATCCCGCCGATTCCTCCACAGATAGAGGTAACTCCAATCACCATCTGTTTCTCATACCCAAGTGCCAGGGTTCCGGCAAATACACCGATGACTATGGCAATCATATGCTGCTTCATTGACGGGTCTTCGAACATAGAAGTAACCATGCAATAGACCAGACCCGTGCACATAAAAAACACGCCAAATTTGTATAAAAGCCATGCAAGCAGTCCTAAAACCAAGGCTCCCGCCATACCACAGACCAGTGCCATGATTTTATCCTGGAGAATAAAATATCCTGCACCGGCACCTGCTCCTGCACCTACAAGAATACCGAGAATACATCCCCATACTTTTCTCAGACGGTATCCCATAAAACAATTGAGAAAGGCAAAAACAGTCCCCCCTAAATACATTACGATCAAATACTGCCTTGGAATCTTGCTCCACTGCTCTGTAAGCCACTGAAGCAGCTCTGCAATCTGTATATTACTCATAACTCCCTTACTTTCCTTTCAAATATACATGTTTGATATATTTTAGTGTTTCTTTTTCCCCTCTCTTTGCCAGCATCCGGAGCAAAAACTCCAAATCCCGGTTGGTATCTTCATGAACAAACCATAACCGCTCTTTACTTTTCAGAAAATACTCAAGCGGTGCTGCATCCGTATAAGTATCTGGATGGTAATTTCTCGATGCACTGATTCTGTCCATCACCATTTCAGCGATATATTTTCTTGGCATAGGTACGCCATGTATCACTGTCTTACAATGGATTCCATAGTCCACCCAGTGTTCAAAATGATGCTTATTTCTCCCATAATGGTGAATCCATGCAGTGGAAAGCCCGGTGGCTTCCCGCTCTGCATTGTTTGGACTCCTGTCTCCCTGATAATATTTACAGCCCACAGAAAACTCAGTCCAGGAATACTTCGATAAATCATGAAGCAAGCCCTGTTTATAAAGTCCGATTTTAAAACAATATTTCATAACTAAAATCTTGTGCTTTGTAATCGTCTTAAAATGCTTCCAGATCCCCATAATTTTTCATCCTGCTTTCCTGTTAATATCATCAATGTTCTTGACGGAACCTGGATACTCTTCTCCGTTACCGGAACCACCGCTTCCAGAAATCCTCCATTTTCTTCTTCGTCTGTACGCATGATAATTTCCCACGAAATATCATCCGGTGCCCCTGGAAGTGCAATTTCGTGAGGCATCCAGTGGAAATTCCATGCAAAGAATAAAAATTCACCTTTTTCTTCACAGTAATCTTTACAGTACATCATTCCCAGATGTCTCTGTCCCGGTTCTCCTGACACATACCATGCCTGGCTGCCATGATAAGAAATATCCGGATATCCCAGTGCTTTATAATCGGTTCCTTTCAGTTCCTGATCCATCTGAAGAATCTTTTGGTTCTGACGGAATTCTATTGCTTTTTTCACAAAAGTGGTAAGTTTCTCACGGTTCTTCCTCTGTCCCCAGTTCAGCCAGGTAATTTCATTATCCTGGCACCAGGCATTGTTATTTCCTTTCTGGCTTTGTCCCCACTCGTCTCCCTGAAAAATCATAGGAGTCCCCTGGCTAAACAGCAAAAGGCCAAAGGCATTTTTTAACTGACGCAGACGAAGTTCTTTGATTTCTTTTTTCCTGCTTTCTCCTTCCGCACCACAGTTCCAGGTACAGTTATATTCTGTTCCATCCTGGTTCTTTTCCCCATTTGCCTCATTATGGCGTTCTTCATAAGAAACCATATCCATCATGGAAAATCCATCCTGGTCTGCCATATAATTAATCACACCATACTGTCTTGGATTTCTTTTATTCCGGAACATGAATTCATCTATCATATTCTCATCGCCTTTTAACAAATGACGCATACAATAGAAAAATCCTTCATTATATTCTGCTCCATTTCTGTAAACCGGGTCTTCTCCCTGATAGACTCTTTCTCCATCAATATAACTGAAAAACAGCTTTGTATCCGCCAAAAGAGGGTCTCTTAAAAACAACTCCTGGCACACATTTCCAATCATCCGGAATCCATCAATATGATATTGTATTTTCCAGTACCTTACGATATCCAGCATGGTTGATAGCTCCATACTGCTGTCAAAATACAATTCCATCAGACATTCCAAACCGGCATTATGAAGCTCATTGACCATATGTGAAAACTCTTCTGCCGGATTTTTTGTAGCACAAAATCCAGCCTTTGGCACAAAATAAAAAGCATCTTTTGTATATCCCCAGCAGTTCACCCTGTTTTCCTGTACAGTGTCTGCCAAATCTTCCGGGTACTTTCCTGTCCTTGTGTTTGGTTTTACGATTTCCTGATATTCATATGCAGGCATTAACAATACACCAGTAACCCCTAAGTCCTGTAAATATGGAATTTTCTGTTCCAGCCCCTGAAAGGTTCCTTTTTTCCTGACTCCGGAGCTTCTGTGCATGGTAAAACTACGGACCTGAAGTTTATATAACAGAGATTCTGATAAAGGTTTTGGTACAAATTTTTCATCAGTCCATGGAAATGTCTGCTTCTTCCACACACAGCAAATTGGTTCTTCCGTATCCTGATTTTTCTTTTTCCCAAATGGGGGAACATGTTTCAATCCCTTTGTATAAGCATCCTGAACAATTTCCCCATCTATGGAATAATTGTAACAGATTTCTCCTTCCGGAAGTCCTGATACCAAAAGAGACACCAGATTTCCCCTCCTGCTTTCTTCTGAAAAAGGAAATTCCAGAATCTGATTTTCTCTTTTATATTTCACATACAGGAACAGAGAAGCTTTTTTTCCTTTTGGCAATTCCAGAGTAAATTCATATCCTTCTTTTCTCTTTTTTACACCGGGATAAGTCGGCTTACCTGAAACTGCCTGTATTCCCTGTACTGTCTCTTTTTTCTTAGTCTCCACACGGGCACCTCATTTCTTCACATCTTTTTTTCATATAGTCATAAACCTCCGGTACATCTGTTTCATTGGAAAGTACCACCAGAACATCCCCGGCCATTAATTTCGTTCTGCCCTTTGGAATCAGTTCCGTTTCATTTCTTCTCACAGCTACTAAAAGGCAGCTTGCAGGCCACGTTTCCTGATCCACCGTCTGATCCTGCAGTGGGCTTCCATGGCAGATAATAAACTCCTGAAGCACCTTCTCACCTTTTTCTTCCTGTGTTTTGATTCCTCTTCGTTTCAACAGGCTACTAAGCAGACTTTCATAAATAGGCTCTGATTTCACTGCTGTTGAAGTGAGATAAGCCACAATTGCAACCAAAGACATGGACAGCATCTGACTTACCTGTCCTGTCATTTCAAAAATCAGGATAATTCCTGTGATTGGAGCTCTCACAATAGCAGTGAAATATCCTGCCATTGCCAAAAGCACAAAATTGCTGATATAAGAAGCATCCAGGCCCAAATACTGAACTGCAAAGGTACCGTAAGCACCTCCGATCAATGACCCAAGAACAAGTAGCGGAAAAAAGATTCCCCCTGGTGCCCCGGAGCCGAAACAGATTAGTGAAAACAAAAATTTCGCCACCAGAAGAAACAGCAGCATTGGGAGTACCATGGTCCCGCTGGCCGCCTGGTCGATCAGATGATGTCCACTTCCCAGTATCTGCGGCATTACAAGCCCCAAAACTCCTGCCAGAAAAAACGGTATGAGAAGTCTTGTGGTCTCGTTCAACTTCTTATTATTCATATATAGTCCCTGTACCCACATGGTCATTCTATTATAGAAAGCCCCCAGTAATCCCAGAAGAATTCCTAAAATCACAATATGCCAGTAATATTCCGGCCTTACTTCCAGTCCGATATCAAACTGAAATACTGGCTGAAATCCCATAAACTGGCTGGATATATAATCAGCAGTAATCGATGCAGTCATAACCGAAATCAATACAGAGACCGAAAAATTCTTATGAATTTCCTCTAAGGAAAACATCACTCCCGCCAAAGGTGCATGAAACGCTGCTGCCAGCCCTGCACTTGCTCCACAGGTCAGTAAATATTTTTCTTCTGTTTTTCCTCTTTTCAGTGTTTTGGAAACTGCCTTTCCTGCCATCGCCCCAATTTGGATGGACGGGCCTTCCCTTCCCAGAGAAAGACCTGAAAACAAAGAAAGAAAGCCTCCTAAAAATTTAGCCGGGAGAACCTTCCACCATACCTGGTCTAATTTTCCCATCATTTCCCCCTCTACCTGAGGAATACCGCTTCCAGAGATCATAGGTTCAAATTTGACCAGTTTCCCTACAATATAAGCAAGGATAAATAGCACAAAAAACCAGATTCCGGCAATCCATGGGGATGTTTTTACATATCCTAATACCCATTCCATGCCTTTTCCGGCATATTCTAAGACAACTCTATACAACAGCACCACAATACCGGCAACTACTCCTACCAGAAACCCTTCCCCGGTAAGAACCGCCTTAAAATGCGATGACCGCTTTAATAAATGCGATGTATTATTACTCAACACTGCCCCTCCTAACAATCTGAGTTTGTACCTTCATTATACGTGTCCCTGTATGAAATTGCAAACGCTTTCTGTGAGGCAGAGGTTGCAATCCCCTTTCGTATCTGATAAAATACAAAAAGAATAACAACTCTATTACTTTATAGAAGAAAGAGGTTCAAGCATGAGTGATAAAACCTATTCAGCAAATTTAGAAAGCTGTGATCCAAGTGATTGTGCTTCCTGCACAGCCAATTGCTCCAGTGCCGGAAGCAATCACGGAACCATTCCAAATGTTCCAAATCCAACCATCAAATTAACCTTAGATGATGATTCTGTTCTGGAATGTGCTGTTCTTACCACATTCCCTGTAGAAGAATTCGGTGAATACATTGCCCTGGTTCCATTAAATGAAAACGGAAAAAATACTACCGGAGAAACCTATCTCTTCCGTTATGCCGAAGACGGAGACAATCCTGTCATCACAAACATCGAAAGAGAAGATGAATACATGGCTGCTGCGGAAGCCTTCCATGATTTCATTGCCAATCTAAAATCCGAAGCAGAGCTTGCTGAAGAAGAATAAAAACTACATAAATAAAACAGGGATACTGCAAAACCAAAATGATTCAGCAATATCCCTGTTTTATTTATACATTCTTTCCTGTTGTACTTCCTAGTCCGCCATTTCTGATTCCTGTAGCATCATCATCTACTGTGATGCCATATTCCAGGAAAATTCCCTGGGCAAATCCGGTACCGGCCGCTACTTTCACAGTTTTTCCTTCGTTGGAATCATTGGTGATCTTAATAAAAATGTGGCCTTCATTGTCAGAATAAAAATAGTCACTGTCAATAATTCCCACCGTATTGTTTAACTGCAGACGGAATTTGAATCCAAGACCGCTTCGCGGATAAATCTTCAGTACCCAGTCACATTCCATTTCTGCACGGATTCCTGTTGGCATTTTTATGGTTTCTCCTGGCTTCAATTCAAAATCTACCGGACTGAAGAAATCGTAACCTGCACTTCCTGCAGTGGCTCTTTTGGGAAGTTTTACAGATTCATAAATTTCTTTGATCTTATCTTCCTGCGTTTCCGGAAATGCATCTTTCCAGCCTTCCAAAAACTGTGCTTCGCTTACTTTGTGAAATTTTGCAATTCTTCTCATAACTTCCTCCTATGCATGCAGCACTACACTGCCTGTTTCTAATGATTTTTTCACATTGATTACTCTCTGGTTGGCACTGCCTTTCCATTTCAGGGAAACATCTCTTTGCTCCAGGATAAATTTTCCGTCTACGACCACATCCAGATATGGAAGAAGCTCTAAATCCTGGATTTCCTCCCACAGATATCCTGTATAGAGCCATATGGTTTTTTTCGGATATTTTCCCTTGATTTCTTTTGCAAAAGCCGTGATTTCAGAAACATTTCCTTTATATAAGGGATCCCCTCCTGAAAAGGTAATGCCTGCCACATAAGATTTTTCTAACTGCTCATAGATTTCTTCCTTTGCAGCTTCATCAAACTCTAATCCGCCTTTTGGATCCCAGGTAATGGGATTCTGGCAGCCCTTACATCCATGGCTGCAGCCAGCCACCCAAAGAACTACTCTGAGACCATCTCCATTTAACATATCTTCTTTTGTAATATTGTGATATCTCATCTTTTTCACCTCTGTATGCCTGCTGTTTTTCTTTCGGAAAAGTCAAAAAGGGAGCACCTTCAAAAGTGCATCCCCCTTTTCAACTGTCTTTTCTATTGTTTATGCTTCTTCTGGAACATCTTTGATGCTGAAGCTGATACGTCCCATCTTATCTTTTCCAAGACATACTACTTTCACAACATCTCCCAGAGAAAGTACATCTTCTACTTTGTTGATTCTTTCTTTTGCAATCTTAGAAATGTGAACCATACCTTCTTTTCCAGGAGCAAATTCTAAGAATGCACCGAATTCTTTGATGCTGATTACTTTTCCTGTGAAAATCTGCCCTTCTTCAAAATCTGTAGCAATTGTTTTGATGTATTTGATTGCTTTATCCATCATATTCTGATCTGTGCCACATACAGAAACTGCACCGCTGTCATCAATATCAATCTTAACGCCAGTTTCATCAATAATCGCATTGATTGTTTTTCCTCTCTGGCCTACTACATCACCGATTTTTTCAGGGTCAATCTGAATCTGAACAATCTTTGGAGCATATTTGCTCACTGTTTCACGAGGTTCGGAAATGCATTTTTCCATAACTTCTGTCAGAATGTATTCTCTTGCTTCTTTTGTTCTTGCAATTGCTTCTTCGATAATCTGTCTTGTCAGACCATGAATCTTAATATCCATCTGGATTGCTGTGATACCATCATGTGTACCTGCAACTTTGAAGTCCATATCTCCGAAGAAGTCTTCCAGTCCCTGGATATCAGTAAGTACCAGATAATCATCATCTGTTTCGCCTGTTACCAGACCGCAGGAAATACCAGCTACTGGTTTCCTGATCGGAACACCTGCTGCCATGAGGGACATAGTGGATGCACAGATACTTGCCTGAGAAGTAGAACCATTGGATTCAAATGTTTCAGATACTGTACGGATTGCATATGGGAATTCTTCTACTCCTGGAATCACAGGTACTAAAGCTCTCTCTGCAAGTGCACCATGACCGATTTCACGGCGTCCCGGTCCTCTGGATGGTTTTGTCTCACCTACAGAGTAGGATGGGAAGTTATAATGATGCATATAGCGTTTGCTTACTTCAAATTCATCAAGACCATCAAGTTTCTGTGCTTCAGACAATGGAGCCAGAGTTGTAATCGTACAAATCTGAGTCTGTCCTCTTGTAAACATTGCAGAACCGTGTACTCTTGGTACAATATCTGTTTCTGCAGCCAGTGGACGAATCTGTGTGATTGCTCTTCCGTCTGGGCGTTTGTGGTCTTTTAAAATCATCTTACGAACTGTTTTCTTCTGATACTGATAAACAGCTTCTCCAAGAACTGCAAGCCATTCTTCATTTTCAGCAAATGCTTCTTCCAGTTTTTCTGTAATCTGACGGATATTTTCTTCACGAACCTGTTTCTCATCTGTGAAAACAGCTTCTTCCATTTCTTCTGGTGTTACGATTTCTTTCATTGCTGCAAATAATTCTTCTGGAACTGCACAGCTTTCGTAAGTGTGTTTTTCTTTTCCACATTCAGCAACGATGGTATCAATAAAAGCAATGATTTCCTGATTTACTTCATGAGCTTTGAAGATTGCTTCAATCATTTTATCTTCTGGAATCTCATTTGCTCCAGCTTCGATCATGATTACCTTTTCTCTTGTGGATGCAACAGTGAGCTGCAGGTCAGAAATTTCTTTCTGTGCCAGAGATGGGTTTACTACGAACTCTCCATTTACCATACCAATCTGTGTTGCAGCACATGGGCCGTCAAATGGAATATCAGAAACACAGGTAGCAATAGAAGAACCAATCATGGCAACTACTTCTGGATTGCATTCTGGGTCTACAGCCATAACCATGTTATTTAATGTTACATCATTTCTGTAATCTTTTGGGAATAAAGGACGCATCGGACGGTCGATGACACGGGAAGTCAGAATCGCATGCTCGCTTGCTTTTCCTTCTCTCTTATTAAATCCACCTGGGATTTTTCCAACTGCATACATTTTTTCTTCGTATTCTACACTTAATGGAAAGAAATCAATTCCTTCTCTTGGTTTATCGGATGCTGTTGCGGTACACAGAAGTGTAGTGTCTCCGTAATGCATAAATGCTGCACCGTTTGCCTGTTTTGCTACTCTTCCGATATCTACGGTCAGGGTTCTTCCTGCCAGATTCATTGAAAAACTCTTGTACATATTTTTTCTCCTTTTCGTTTTGGACGCAATTTTAAAAACAGCAACTTTTTGTTCTGTCCGAAACAACTGAAAAATGTACTTTTCGCCTTTTATTAAAAAAATGCACTTTTCAGTGGTCCCGGCACCAGAATTTCTCTGCTGTCTTTGTAATTTTGTTAATCCTAAAATACCTTTTGCGTGAAAACAGGGCGGAAATGTTCCCGCCCCGTCATCTGATTCTGATTATTTTCTAAGACCTAAACGCTCAATTAAAGCACGGTATCTTTCAATATCAGTTTTCTTCAGATATGCAAGTAATCCACGTCTCTGACCTACCATTTTCAGAAGACCTCTTCTTGAGTGATGGTCTTTATGGTTTACTTTTAAGTGCTCTGTCAGCTCCTGGATTCTAGCTGTTAAAACAGCAACCTGTACTTCCGGTGAACCTGTATCACCTGGTGTTCTTGCATATTCTGCCATAATAGCCTGTTTTTTTTCTTTAGAAATCATGTTTGTTTCCTCCATATGATATAATTAATGATAAAAGTTGGAAATCGCCGGTGATTAAGAAACGGTTGGAGATTCCTATTTCTGAACCATGGCTGTTCTCAACGCTTTGAGTATAACACAAGGAGAATGGCTTGTAAAGAGAAAAATCAGGCAGGTTTCTGCTATTTTTCTTCCGGCTCTTCATCCAAAATGGAAAATGCAATGTTCGTTGCATGGTCAGCAACTCTTTCTAATCCAGAAATTAAATCTGAGAAAATCATTCCTGCTTCCGGTGTACACCGATTCTTTGTCAGACGCTGTACATGGGATTCCTGAATATCACGCTCCATCTGGTCAATGCTATCCTCCAGTTCAAGGATTTCCTGTAAATGTTCTCTGTTATTATTAGAAAACATACTAATGGAATACGTCATGATCTTAATGACATTGTCCAGCATTTTCGCAAGCTCTCTCTGTGCTTCCTTGCTGAACTGAATATTCTTTTCTTTTCTGGTTACTGCTGAATCGGCTACATTTTCTGCATGGTCACCAATTCTTTCAATATCATTTACTACATGGAAAAGCCCGCCAATATTTTTAATATCATCAATGGGCAAGGTGCTCTGGTTGATACTTACCAGATAGTTGGTAATGGCATGGTTCATAAAGTTGATATTTTTCTCTGTATCATAAACTTCCTGAATCTCTTTTTCATCCAGAGTGATAAAGGCATTCATAGCTCTTGTAAGGTTTGTGACTGCCATATGTGCCATGCGTTCCAGCTCTTTTGTAACCTCTACTACGGCTGTACTTGGTGAAAACACACTGGTAGGGCCGATATATTCCAACTGGAATCCTTCCTTTTCCTCTTCCTGTTCTTTCTCTGGAACAAAGAGATAAGTAAGTTTTACCAGGCCATGTGCAAATGGGAACAAGATACACAACTGGAATACCTTGAAGAAGGTATGTGCATTTGCCACGGATCTTCCGATATTATCTCCTGAAATCTGAAGGATGGCTGCCTCAATCACAGGTTCACCGATTAAGAGAATCACTGCAATCACCATAGTTCCTATTACGTTAAACAGGAAGTGGATCATAGCTGCACGTTTCGCATCTTTATTACCACTGACACTTGCCAGAAGGGCAGTTGTACAGGAACCGATGTTACATCCTAAGATAATATAGAAACAGATCCAAAGAGGAAGCAGTCCCTGCTGAGCCATCAGAAGAACAATGCTGACAGTAACAGAAGAGCTCTGGATAATAGCAGTGACAATGAATCCAATTAAAATTCCCAGAAATGGATTGTTCAGTCCTGCAAGTAAATTCACTACAAATGGAGATTCCTTCATGCCTTCCATGCTTCCTGACATCAAAGACAGACCCATGAAAAGAACACCAAATCCTAATATTACTTCACCAATCTGCTTAATCTTGTGATTTTTACAGAACATCGTGATAATAACACCGCAGATAAGAAATACAGGTGCTGCCTGGGACAAGTTAAACGCAACCAGCTGAGAAGTGATGGTTGTACCTACATTGGCTCCCATAATAATTCCGGCTGCCTGTACAAGATTCATAAGTCCTGCATTTACAAAACTGACAACCATAACGGTAGTAGCACTGGAAGACTGCACAATCGCACAGAACAACATTCCGAACAGCATTCCAATAAACCTGTTCTTGGTAAAGAAAGCCAGAAATCCTCTCATCTTTGCTCCTGCTGCTTTCTCAATGCTGTCACTCATTACGGTCATTCCGTATAAAAATAATCCCAGTCCGCCAATCAGCGACAATACGTTTTCTATACTCATTTTCTTCTCCTTCGTGATAAAATGGACAAACTATTTTCTACATCTTTATCAAGCTGCTGCTTCAATTCTCCCAAAGATGCAAATTTTGTTTCCGGTCTTAAATAATGATAAAATCGAACTTCTGCCTCTTGTCCATATAAGTCCTCATCACAGCAGAACAGATAGGTTTCCACTCCCAGAAAGTTTTCTTTTACTGTAGGTTTATACCCTACATTGGTAACTCCCTGGTAAAGCTTCCCTCCGATCAAGGATTCTGTGACATAAACTCCATTAGGCGGAAGTTTTTTCATATCCGGTGGGATGAGATTTGCAGTAGGAATTCCAATAGTCCTGCCAAGCTGTCTTCCATGAACAATCTCACCTCTGATAAAATATGTGTATCCCAGCAAATGGTTCACTTTCTCGATATTTCCTTTTTCCAGTTCCTCTCTTACATAGGTGCTGCTGATATCTCTGCTTCCATCCTTTTCTTTCTCAAGGACTTCTACCTGGAAATCATAAATCCCCCCCAGTTCGGACAACATTTGCGGAGTCCCCCTGCGTCCGTGACCAAAACGGAAATCCGGCCCTACTGCCAAAAATCCCACATGAAGCCTGTCCACCAGGTATTCTTTTACAAACTGTTCTGGCTCCATATGCATCAGCTCATCTGTGAAAGGACACTCTGCAAGAATATCTGCCCCAAAGTTCTGTGCAAGCTCCCGTCTTTCCTCGTATGTAAGTAAAAATTTAGGCGGGGTATGCAGCATATGACTTCTGGGTGGAACATCAAAAGTAAATATTACTGTTTTATAATGCTCCTTTTTATGGCTCTGGATGCATTGTATCAGTTTCTGATGCCCCCGGTGAAGACCATCAAATTTTCCCAGAGTCACAGCACTTCGGAAGGGGGATTTTAAATGAGGAATCTCTGTTGTGTAAATCATAAGCTCTCCTTTTTCTGCTGGAAATCTTCCGGAGTGCAGAAAATAGTCTCCGGCTTATATTGCTGCTTTTCCTTATTGTACTGATAAATTCCTATAAAAACACCGCTGCTTTGATACATCCGCACACGTTTGGCCGGCATCTCTTCCCTGCATGGAACAGGATTTCCATTCTGCAGCAATTTATCAAAAGCCGGTGCAGCCCTGTAGGCCGGTGCTTCTTCAAACATCTCTTCCACAGAAAGAATATGCTCCATGATATGTCCTTCCTGCACAATGCTTTCTACCTGGGAAAGTTTTAAACTGTCCTGGATATCAAACCGGTCAACCTTGGTACGAAGAAGTTTTTCCATGCAGCCTCCGCATCCCAGTTTCTCTCCAATATCATGGCACAAGGTACGTATATAAGTACCCTTAGAACATGTCACAGAAAACACAACATAAGGAAGGGAAACAGACTGAATCTGTATTTCATAAAAAGTCACCGGCCTTGCCTTTCTTTCTACTTCTATCCCTTCTCTTGCCAGCTCATACAATTTCTTTCCCTGGACTTTTAAGGCAGAATACATAGGTGGTATCTGCATTTGATCCCCCAGAAAACTTTGGATGCAGGTTCTTACCTCTTCTTCTGAACATAGAACCGGATGTTCTTTCAGAATCTTTCCTGTAATATCCTGTGTATCGGTTTCAATCCCCAAATGGAGCACAGCCTCATATGTTTTCCGTTTGTCTGTCAGCAGAGAACACAGTTTGGTACCCTTGCCAAGACACACAGGAAGCACTCCCTCTGCATCCGGATCCAGTGTTCCTGTATGACCGATTTTTTTCTGTTTCAGAATTCCTCTGAGTTTTGCTACTACATCATGGGATGTATAACCTTTTTCTTTATATACATTGATAATTCCGTTTATCATTTAGGCTTCACACTCTTCCGGTAATTGTTTTTCTATCACTTCCAGCAGATTATTGATGACATCATAAACTGAACCATGGAAGGTACAGCCTGCTGCCAGCACATGACCGCCTCCGCCGAAATAAGATGCTACCTCGTTTACATTTACTTTTCCTGTGGAACGAAGACTTATCTTAAATTCCTGAGGCTTTATTTCATAAATGAAAATGGCTACTTCCACGCCTTTTGTCACACGGAGCTGCTGAACAATCCCATCTAAATCTTTTGGCTCTACATGGTAAAAATCCATCATCTTCTTTTTGACAACACCGATGATGCATCTGCCATCCATGATCAAAATACTTTCCATGAGGCATCTGCCCAGAATCTGATTCTGCACATATGTCTTTTCATAGAAAGAATGATCGATAATATCAGAAAAAGGAATCCCTTTTTCCATCAGCCTTGCTGCAATCCGCATGGTCTCAGGAGAAGTACAGGAATACTGAAATACTCCGGTGTCATGGACAATCCCTGTGTAAACTGCTTCTGCCACAGCTTCTGATATTTGGTTTTCTTCCAGAAGTGTGTATAACACCTCACAGGTAGAACTTGCATCCGGACGTATTTCATTGACATCCCCAAGTCCGCGGTTGCTGATATGGTGGTCAATACAGATACGCTTCTTTGCGGTTTCGTATCCTTCCATGGCTACCCCGATGCGGTTTTTGTCACTGACATCCAGGGTGATAAACAGATCATATACTTTTCCCTGGGGATATACTGTCTTAATCTCCTCAAAACTGCGGATATAAGAAAAATTCTCCCCCGGCTGCTCAAGATATACCTCTACAGACAATTCCGGGTGATTTTCTTTTAAATAAAGATACAGACCCATACAGGAGCCGACACAGTCACCATCCGGACGCACATGTCCGGCAATGGCAACGGTCTTTATTCCTGTTAATTCATTCGTTATCTTCTCCATCTTCCTGCACCTCCTCTTTTCTGGTGACCTGGTCAATCAACTTTGACATGGTAACGCCATACTCAATGGATTCGTCTAATATGAAACGAATTTCAGGAGTATTTCTCAGGTTAATACTTTTTGCAAGCTGTCTGCGAATATACCCTTCCGCATTTTTTAATCCGGCAATGGTATTCTTCTTCGCCTCATCATCCCCTAACACGCTGATGTATGCTCTGCATGTTTTTAAATCCGGCGCAACCTCCACACCTGTTACAGAGGTCATGGGATGTATGCGGGGATCTTTAATGCCTTCCCGGATCAGGTTTGCCAGTTCGTGTTGGACTTCTGCGTTGACCCGGGTATTTTTTATACTGTTTTTTCTCATGCTATCCCTCTCTGTCTGTTCCTATCTTGGAACTTCCACCATTGTATATGCTTCTACACGGTCTTCTTCTTTGATATCATTGAAATCTTCAAATACAAGACCACATTCATATCCTGCTTTTACTTCTTTTACATCGTCTTTAAAACGTTTCAGGGAAGCCAGAGCACCTTCGAAGATCTGCTCTCCCTCTCTGGTAATACGAACCTTGCAGTTTCTCTGGAATACACCATCTAAAACATAAGAACCTGCAATGTTTCCTACACCGGAAGCCTTGAAAATCTGACGCACTTCTGCATGACCGATTACTTTTTCTTCGTAGATTGGGTCAAGCATACCCTTCATTGCTGCTTCCACATCTTCAATAGCCTGATAGATTACCCTGTACAGGCGAAGGTCTACACCTTCCTGCTCTGCAATGGATTTTGCAGTTGCATCAGGGCGTACGTTAAATCCAATGATAATTGCATTGGATGCACTTGCCAGAGTAACGTCAGACTCATTAATAGCACCAACACCACCGTGGATTACCTTAACAACTACTTCTTCATTGGACAGCTTCACAAGACTCTGTTTTACAGCTTCTACAGAACCCTGAACATCTGCTTTTACGATCAGAGGCAGTTCTTTCAGGTTACCTGCCTGAATCTGGCTGAAGAGATCATCCAGAGACATTTTCGCTTTTGTCTCTTCCAGAAGTCTGTTCTTATTCTCAGAAATAAAGGTGGCAGCGAAGTTTTTCGCTTCTTTATCGTTGTCTGTTACTACCAGGATTTCTCCTGCATTTGGAACATCGCTAAGCCCCAGGATTTCTACCGGAGTAGAAGGACCTGCTTCTTTTACTTTTCTTCCCTTATCGTCAATCATGGCACGGACTTTACCGGAACATGCACCTGCTGCAATGAAATCTCCTACATGAAGAGTACCTTTTTGTACTAAGATTGTAGCAACCGGTCCTTTTCCCTTGTCCAGCTCAGCCTCGATGACAAGACCTCTGGCTTTTCTGTTTGGATTTGCCTTTAACTCACATACTTCTGCTGTAAGAAGAATCATTTCCAGCAGGTTATCGATTCCTTCTCCTGTATGTGCAGAAACAGGTGCAAATATAGTGCTTCCGCCCCAGTCTTCCGGAATCAGTTCATACTCTGACAATTCCTGTTTTACTCTTTCGATATTTGCACTTGGCTTATCAATCTTATTGATGGCAACAATGATTTCTACTCCTGCTGCCTTTGCATGGTTGATAGCCTCTACTGTCTGTGGCATCACACCATCGTCTGCTGCTACTACCAGGATTGCAATATCTGTAGCATTTGCTCCACGCATACGCATAGCAGTAAACGCTTCATGTCCAGGTGTATCCAGGAATGTAATCTTCTGTCCATCTACATTTACCATATAAGCACCGATATGCTGTGTGATTCCACCAGCTTCTCTATCTGTTACATGGCTCTTTCTGATATGGTCAAGAAGTGATGTTTTACCATGGTCAACATGACCCATAACACAGACAACTGGTGGTCTGGCCACTAAAGTATCTTCCGGTTCTTCCTCTTCTTTTAAAAGCTCCTCGATGACATCTACTTTTTCTTCCTGCTCTGCAATGATATCGTAATCCATGGCAATTTCCTGTGCCTTATCAAAATCGATTTCATGGTTTACAGTTACCATCACACCTTCCATAAACAATTTTTTAATAATTACAGAAGGCTGCATTTTCATCTTGTCTGCCAGTTCTTTGATGGTCATTTTTTCCGGAAGTGTAATCTCTTTTAC
The DNA here is from genome assembly GCA_900556555.1 of uncultured Blautia sp. Lineage (GTDB taxonomy): Bacteria > Bacillota > Clostridia > Lachnospirales > Lachnospiraceae > Blautia. The sequence goes on along the minus strand of USPF01000020.1, from coordinate 10,699 downwards.
TTCTTCTTTTTTCTCTTCCTTTGGATGAGAAACAGGTTTCTGAAGCTGCATCGCTTTCGGAATCTTCTGGGTCTGGCGGCGTCCTCCCTGATTTGGACGTTTACCCTGATTCTGGTACTCATCTCTTCTGTTATCTTTTTTCTTATTTTCTCTGTTTGCCTTACGGCTGTCTTTTTCTACAAATTCCAGGTTTGGAGTATCAAATTTTGATCCCTGGTCTCTTCTGGAATCTCCGCCTCTTCCTTCATTTCTGTTACCGAAACGATTATTCTGACGATCTCCCTGACGATTGTCGCCATTATTATTAAAGCGGCCTCCCTGACGATTGTCTCTGTTCTCGTTGTTGAAACGGCCTCCCTGGCGATTGTCTCTGTTTTCGCTATTGAAACGGCCTCCCTGACGGTTCTCTCTGTTTTCGTTATTGAAACGGCCTCCCTGGCGGTTCTCTCTGTTTTCGTTATTGAAGCGGCCTCCCTGGCGGTTTTCTCTGTTTTCGTTATTGAAACGGCCTCCCTGGCGGTTCTCTCTGTTTTCGTTGTTGAAACGGCCTCCCTGACGGTTATTGGAACGGCCCTCTGTATTTCCGTTGTTTGGACGGCTGTTATTAGAACGGTTATTTCTATTTTCTTGTCTCATAGAATCTTGTGTACCTCTCTGACGTTTTTCTTCGCTTTTCTGTTCGGCACCTGCGTTTGCCTGACGCTGTGGTTTCTGTTTGCGTTCCGGCATATGGCTTGCATTCTGAGGACGGAAGACCTGAATCAATTTTTTCTTAGGCTTCTCTCCATCTGTTTGAACTCCTGCATCCTGTCCCGCATTTCCTTCTTTTTTGAAGTTTGCCCGGACCATATCAGCATGGGCATTTTCTACATTGCTCATATGGCTTGTTAAATCTATATTTTTAGATTTCAGAAAATCTAAGACTTCTTTATTTGTTTTGTTTACTTCTTTTGCCAGTTCATAAACTCTGATTGTTGACATATGTTGCCCTCCTTTAATCCTGATGTCTCATATTCTCCAGCTTTTTCACCATTGCCACAGCAAAATTCTCATCCGTCACACCAAGAGATGCCCGGTAATCTTTTCCTATGGCTGTTCCCAATTCCTCCTTTGACCCGATTGTATATAAAGGCACTTCATAGTATGTGCACATATCGTTAAATTTCTTTCTGGTATTATTGGAAGCGTCTTCTGCTGTCAAAACCAGAAAAGCTTTCCCTGACTTCACTGCATTTTCTGTGGCAAACTCACCGCTTACTACCTTTCCGGCTTTTGCCGCCAGCCCTAAAAGGGACAGTTCTTTACGAATGCTCAATATTTTCAAACTCCTTTTCCAGGTTCTCGTAAACAGACTGGGGAATCGCCATTTTCAGAGAACGCTCCAGACCTTTATTCTTCATTGCCTGCATAAGACACGCTTTATTGAAGCACAGATATGCCCCTCTTCCATTCTTCCGGCCCGTAGTGTCCAGAACAATTTCATCCTCTGTTGTCTTCAATACCCGCATCATTTCTTTTTTACTTCTCATTTCCCCGCAGCCAACACATTTCCGCATGGGAATCTTACGAACTGTACTCATAGGCTCACCTTATTCTTCTGTATCCTGAAGTGCTTCCTCTGTTTCTTCTGCACCTGCTTCATACTCTTCGTTTTCATAGAATTCCAGTTCTCCGGATTCTCTGGCCTGTGTCTCGCTCTTAATATCAATCTTGTATCCTGTCAGTCTTGCTGCAAGTCTTGCATTCTGTCCTTCTTTACCAATGGCAAGAGAAAGCTGGAAATCTGGTACGATTACCATAGCACTCTTTTCGTCTGGGTCAGCCAGAACAGAAATAACTTTTGCAGGGCTTAATGCATTTTCAATAAGAAGAGCCGGATTGTCGCTCCAGTTGATGATATCAATTTTTTCTCCTCTTAATTCTTCTACAATAGAGTTTACCCTTGCTCCGTTCATACCTACACAAGCTCCTACCGGATCTACATCAGGGTCGTTGCTCCAAACAGCAATTTTGGTACGGGAACCAGCCTCTCTGGCAATGCTCTTAATCTCTACGGTTCCGTCTTTTACCTCAGTAACTTCTGCTTCAAACAGACGTTTTACTAATTCCGGATGTGTTCTGGAAACCATGATCTTCGGTCCCTTTGGAGTATCCTTTACTTCCAAAATGTATAATTTGATTCTCTCTGTAGGCTGGAACACTTCGGTCTTCACCTGCTCATTTTCTGTCAGGACAGCATCTGCCTTTCCTAAGTTAATGCTGTAATTTCTACCCATACTCCTCTGTACAATACCAGTAACAATGTCTCTTTCTTTTCCGTAATACTGATTAAAAATCACTTTTCTCTCTTCTTCACGGATTTTCTGTAAAATAACATTCTTGGCATTCTGTGTAGCAATACGGCCAAACTGTTTTGATTTCACTTCCACGTTTACCACATCTCCCAATGTATATTGGGAATTCATCATCTTTGCATCTGCAAGGCTGATTTCTGTTACCGGATCATTGACTTCTTCTACTACGTTTTTCTCTGCAAATACACTAAAATCGCAAGTTTCAGGATTAATATTTACTTTAATATTATCTGCTTTTCCAAAATGGTTTTTGCATGCCTGAATCAGGGACTGTTCAATTGCCTCCAGCAGAGTATCTTTGCTGATAGATTTTTCTTTTTCCAGAATATCCAGCGCTTCTAATAATTCTGTATTCATGTTTTACTTTCCTCCTAAATATAAATCGCCTAAAGCTTTAAAAATCAAATGCAAGACGAATCAGCGCAATGTCTGATTTCAGGAAGGTCATTTCTTCTCCCTCACAGTCAATGGTCACACTGTTTTCATCATATGCAGTTAAAACACCGTAAAATTCCTTTTCCCGGTTTATGGCACGGTAGGTACGGATCTCCAGTTCCTTTCCCATGCTCCTTTTATAGTCCTTTTCTTTCTTCAAAGGCCTGCCAAGTCCCGGTGAGCTCACTTCCATAATATATGCTTCATCAATGAAGTCTGCTTCATCCAGTTTTTCGGAAAATGCCCTGCTGACAACTTCGCAGTCATCCACTGTGATTCCCTGTGGCTTATCAATATAAGCTCTCAGATAATAGCTGCTGCCTTCCTTCACATATTCTACATCCACCAGTTCAAACCCCTGTGATTCCACAATAGGAGTAATCAATGCCTCTGCTTTCTGCTCGTAGATTTCTTTTTTACTCATGCTCTCACCTTCTTTCAAAATATCTGCCCTCTTCTGGAAAGGACACACAAACGATAAGAGTGGACCTTACGGCCCACTCTTATGCTATCGTAATTATCAAGTTCTCTTTAAGGATAGCACTAATCAGGGAAACTTGCAAGCCCCATTTTGCCCTTTTACCCGGAAACCAGCCTAATTCCATACAATTACAATTAAATTATCCCATCCTCCGTAATAAATCTGCCAGGAAACCTGCTGGCCAGGTGACAACTGTGAGGAATTCTGTACTGCTTCCTGCAGCAAAGTTCCCTTCACCATCTCATTGGCCGCCTGTTCATAAGCTTCTCTGGATGCAAAACGCAATTCTGTCGTATGATGTTCCCCACTGACATTCTGAAGCATAACCTGATAAATCTGGTTTCTGTCATAGGTTTCATACCAGCAGTCTTTGTTCTTATAATAATTATAACCATCGTTCCTGCATTCTGGAAGGGGTATATCCCCATTTGCCTTATGCGTCGGTGCCAGAGTATCTTCATTACAGCATAAATAACTGTAGAAAATCTCCACACCCACATCCTGCGCATCCGAATAACCAGGATTTCCCCATGTTGTATCTACATAATAAAATTCATCCCCGATTTTTACCAGATTCCATGCATGTCCTGTATCTGCATTGCCCTGCTGTGCCCCATCTGAAGCTATCCCTGTTACTAAAGTACAGAATATCCCCATTTTGTTCAAAAGATACTGGGTTGCCTTGGAATATCCCATACATACTGTTCTTCCCTCCAGAAATACGCTCTGGATATTCTGATTATCCGGGCTGTCTGCCTCATAATCCACATTGCAGATCAAAGTCTCATACACATACTTGATTTTTTCGTATGTATCTGCCTCCTGGCTGGCACCTGACAGCCATTCCTGGGCTTTTTTCTCAATCTTTGCCTGTACCTGCTCTGCTTCTTCCTGGTTCATAAGATAATCCGGCATAACTTTCATGTCCGCAGTAGAACCGTCTGGCCAAGTCTCCATATAATATTGAAAACTTCCTTCTATCCAGAAATACTCCGGATGATCAATCATCACCCTGTTGAAAATCTTCTCTAATCCCTCTTCTGATACTGGACTCAAAGAAATGTCTTCCTGAAATCCCTCCAGTCCTCTCACCAGCTGTCTATATATTTTCTGTTCATCTGCTGATAAGTTTTGATATCCATATAAAAACGCAGCCTGTTCCTCTGTAATTTCCTGTTCTTCTGGTTCCTCTGATTTCTGATGAAACTTCACAGCCTCTTTTATTTTATCTGCATCCAGATTCCCCACGCTGCATCCTGTCAAAAGCAGAAGCAAAAACAGAAGCATACAGTATTTACATCGTTTTTTACTGATTCTCACTGGCTCACCTCGTTTCTTCTAAACCCGGATTTTTGTTCCTTTTGTATCCCTCTTCGCCAGCTTCAGTTTATTTAAAATCACCTTTTTATTTTTATACTCAATCTCGTATTCCGTGCGGTTTTCCAGCATATACGCATGCTCTGCCTGGTCTTTGGGGCTCATGCGGATTGCTCTGACTCCCAATGCTGTTTTTTTCTTCTCCGGTATCTCTTCTTTTAAAAATTTCAGGAAATACCCTTCTTTTGTCTGGAGAACAAGATGCTCCATCTGATCCGCATTCTGAACCATGATTACTTTGTCCTCCTGTGCCAGCTTGGTAGCTGCTATGGTTCTTTTTGAAACCTCAAATTCACTGCCATCCACCAGTTTCACCATACCGCTTGCAGTAACAAAACACATTTTTGACTGCCGGATACCTGCCAGGCATCCTACATAAACGATTTGCTCTGCTGCACTGTCATAATTGCTGACATTATCAACCGGTGTACCTTTATCCCTCAGTTTTCCATAGGGCAGATCCAGTACCTTAATAGAATGCATTCTCCCGGAATCTGTAAAAATGCATATCTTATCTGTATTCATACAGGAAAATACGTATTTGTTTTCATTGTCCGCTGCATCCTTATTTCTCTCATAGGTACTCTTGTCTATGGTTCTGGCATAACCAAACCGGTCCATAAGAAATACCACTTCCATCTCTTCTATTTTTTTCTCTTCATATACAGCTTCTGCTGCATTTTCAATAGAAGTACGGCGTTCCTGATGATATTCTTTTTTTATCTCCTGCAATTCACCGATAATAACCGCTGCCATGGAATCATAATTTGCAAGGATATCTTCATACCTTGCAATCTTCTTCATTGTCTCCTCATGTTCTTTCAACAGTGTTTCAATTTCCAGCCCAATCAGCTTATACAGGCGCATTTCCAAAATTGCTGTTGCCTGACGCTCCGTAAAACGCAGCTTTCCTGCCTGACGCTGGCTGGTTTTTGTCTTAAACTGAATCCCCTCTGTCACTCCATTGACCAGACAATTTTTCACCTGTTCTCTGTTCTTGCTTCCTCTGAGGATTTCAATGATCAGATCAATCACATCACATGCCTTAATAAGACCTTCCTGGACTTCTCTGTTTTCCTGCTCTTTTTTCAGAAGGCTGTTATACTTTCTGGTTGCAACATCAAACTGGAAATCCACATGATGCTCAATAATTTGTTTCAATCCCAAGGTTTCCGGCCTTCCCTCTGCAACAGCCAGCATATTTACCCCAAAAGTATCTTCCAGGCGGGTTTTCTTATACAACATATTTTTAAGGTTTTCTACATCTGCACCTTTTTTCAATTCCAGCACAATACGGATACCTTCTTTGGATGACTGGTTGGAAATATCTACAATATCTGTAGTTTTCTTTGTCTCCACCAGGGATGCCACATCATTTAAAAATTTACCGATATTCGCCCCTATCATAGTATATGGAATCTCTGTTATCACCAGAAGATTCTTTCCGTTTTTTCCTTTTTCCACCTCTACTTTTCCACGGAGCTTGATTTTACCGGCTCCTGATTCATAAATAGAAAGCAGGCCATCTTTATTGACTACCAGCCCTCCCGTAGGAAAATCAGGTCCCTTGATATACTGCATCAGTTCTTTTACCGTGATATCATTGTTCTTCATGTAAGCAATGACACCGTCTATTACCTCTGCCAGATTATGAGGCGGAATACTGGTAGCCATACCTACCGCAATACCATCTGCTCCATTCACCAGAAGATTGGGAATCCTAACCGGAAGAACCTCCGGCTCCTTTTCTGTTTCATCAAAGTTTGGTACAAAATCCACCACATTTTTATCCATGTCACTCAGATATACTTCCTGGGTGATTTTCTGCAGTCTAGCCTCAGTATATCTCATTGCTGCTGCCCCGTCTCCTTCTATGGAGCCAAAATTTCCATGTCCGTCTACCAGAGGAAGACCTTTCTTAAAATCCTGAGTCATAACAACCAATGCATCATAGATAGAGCTGTCCCCATGAGGATGATATTTACCCATGGTATCTCCAACAATACGTGCACATTTACGGTAAGGCCTGTCATAACGGATTCCAAGCTCATGCATATCATACAGAGTTCTTCTCTGAACAGGTTTCAGCCCGTCTCTCACATCAGGAAGTGCTCTGGCAATAATAACACTCATCGCATAGTCAATATAAGACTTCTGCATAATTTCCGAATACTCGGTTCTGATAATATTTTCCTGTATTTCAGCCATACTAAACCTCTTATATATCTAATTCTGCATCTTGTGCGTGTTCATAAATAAATGCTTTTCTCGGTGGCACCTCTGTCCCCATCAGAACTTCTGTCACTTCTGATGCCATTCTGGCATCTTCAATCTCTACCAGGCGCAGCATTCTTGTTTCAGGATTCAGTGTAGTCTCCCATAACTGTTCTGCATCCATCTCCCCAAGACCTTTGTATCTCTGAAGTGTAAACGGTCCTTTGTGGGTCTTTCTGTAGCGTTCCAGTGCCTTGTCATCATAGAGATATTCTTCTTTCCCTTTCGAAGGCATGGCCTTGTATAACGGAGGCATGGCAATATACACATGTCCTTCATAAATAAGTTCCGGCATAAACCGGTAAAATAATGTAAGCAATAATGTAGAAATATGTGCTCCATCTACATCCGCATCGGCCATAATAATAATCTTATGATACCGCAGCTTTGTGATATCAAAATCATTTCCATAGCCTTCTGAAAATCCACATCCAAAAGCATTGATCATGGTCTTGATTTCAGCATTTGCCAGAACCTTATCAATCGTGGCTTTCTCTACATTCAAGATTTTTCCACGGATTGGAAGGATTGCCTGGAAACTCCTGTCTCTTGCTGTTTTTGCACTGCCTCCCGCAGAATCCCCCTCTACAATAAAAATCTCACACAAAGAAGGATCTTTCTTTTCACAGTTTGCCAATTTCCCATTGGAATCAAAAGAATATTTCTGTTTGGTCAGAAGATTGGTCTTGGCTCTCTCCTCTGTCTTCCTGATCTTAGCTGATTTTTCTGCACAGGACAGAATTCCTTTCAATGTCTCCAGATTTCTGTCAAAATACAGAACAATCTCTTCCCCAGTTACTTTGCCCACAGCTTTTGCAGCATCCTGATTATCCAGTTTCGTCTTGGTCTGTCCCTCAAAACGGGGTGCCGGATGTTTGATAGACACCACTGCCGTCATTCCATTTCTCACATCAGCCCCTGTGAAATTGCTGTCTTTTTCCTTCAAGATTCCCAATTCTCTTGCATAGGTGTTCATCACTGAGGTAAAGGTGGTCTTAAATCCTGTCAGGTGAGTACCTCCCTCAGAATTGTAAATATTATTACAAAATCCAAGTACATTTTCCCGGAATTCATTTACATATTGAAATGCAGCCTCTACAGTAATACCGTCACATTCACCCTTAAAATATACTGGATCATGAACCACTTCACTCTTTTTATTCAAATCTTTAATAAATCCCACAATACCTTCCGGTTCGTGAAACACAACACGTTCTTCCTCTGCCTGTCTTTTGTCCTCGAAAATAATGGTAAGCTCAGGATTCAAATAAGATGTTTCATGAAGCCTGCTTTTCACCTCTGCTGCTGCAAACCAGGTCTTCTCAAAAATCTCAGGGTCAGGAAGAAAATTCACCAATGTTCCCGTAGCCTTTGTCCTGCCAAGCTTTGGCAAAAGCCCGTCCTCCAGTTCAATGGTCGGATTACCTCTCTCATAATGATCATGATGAACATAGCCACCTGTACTGATTTTAATATCCAGGTAGGTAGAAAGTGCATTCACAACAGAGGAACCTACTCCGTGCAGTCCTCCGCTTGTCTTATACACAGAATCATCAAACTTACCGCCTGCATGAAGTGTAGTAAATACAAGACGCTCTGCTGAAACTCCTTTTTCGTGCATTCCTACCGGAATACCTCTTCCATCATCTTCGATTGTGGCAGAACCATCTTTTTCCAGAGTCACTCTGATATTTTTGCAAAATCCTGCCAGGTGTTCATCCACGGCATTATCAACAATCTCATAGATCAAATGGTTCAGTCCTTTTCTGGACACACTTCCAATATACATGCCCGGCCGCTTCCGCACTGCTTCCAAACCTTCCAGTACCGTAATACTGCTGGCATCATAGACATTTTTCTTCGCCATTTTTCAAACCTTCCTTATATATCATATATCGTTCCAAACTTTGTTCTGCCTGCTTTTTTTACAAACAGGGCTCCCAGGTATCCACACAATAATCCAAGCACCAGTCCTGCAAGCACATCGGTTGGAAAATGCACATAAAAATACAGACGGGAGATTCCCATGAGAAAGGCCAGTCCAAGAGTCCAACATCCCCATGCCTTTCTGGTAAACAACAATGCCCCTGCGGCTGCAAAAGAAGCCATGGTGTGTCCCGAAGGAAAAGAATAGTCCTTTGGCACACGGATCAGAAGTTCCACGGTATCACGGATCCAGCACGGTCTTGGCCTTGCCACCAAAGGTTTAAGGATTATATTAGCTAACACCAAATCTAAAAGAAGCGCCGCAAGCACAGCAATTCCACAATGTCTTGTCTTTCTGGAAATCAAAAGAATCACCCCTAGAAGAATCCAGAACCATCCTGCTTCTCCAAGCATGGTGATAAACCCAAAAATCTTAGTCAAAACAGGTTGCTGGATACTCTGAAACCAGTCTAAAACTGCGAATTCCCACTCCATATCGATCTTCCTTTCTCAATTCATTCATGAAACCTCAGGGTTTACTTCCCCATAATAAGGTCTTCTGTATCATATCTCATTTCCCATATATTTTCAAACCTTTTCTTTTTCCCTTACATTATACCGAACATCTGTTCTTTTCGTCAACCGTTATTTTTTTAATTTTTTTAAAAATAGTGTTGACATTCAATTAAGTTTGTTGTATTATAATCAAGCACGGTTCGTTGGTCAAGCGGTTAAGACGCCGCCCTCTCACGGCGGAAACACGGGTTCGATTCCCGTACGAACTGCTCAGGAAATATCTGGTAGGATATTTCCTTTTTTTGTATTTAAAAACAGTTACAACACCTGGAAAGGATGGTTTGATATGGAAAGATACATTGATCTGCATACACATTCTACTGCATCAGATGGAACTCTGACTCCCACAGAACTGGTCAGTCTTGCCAGAAAACAAAACCTAAAAGCCCTTGCACTTACAGACCATGATACGACAGACGGTTTGAAAGAAGCCACAGAAGCAGCCCGGGGAACTGATCTGGAATTCATTCCTGGAATTGAATTTTCATCTACCTGGCAAAATACAAGCGTTCACATTGTAGGCCTGGATCTTGACTGGAACAATCCGGAATTTCAAGAAGCATTGTCCAGATTTCAGCATTCCAGAGAGGAGCGTAATGATAAAATAATTGCATTGCTCCAAAAAGAAGGTTTCTCCATTACAAAAGAAGCTCTCAAAGAGGCTTTTCCAAACAGCACCTGCACCAGAGCCAATCTTGCCAGATTTCTGGTAGACCGCCATGAAATTCCTTCTATAAAAGAAGCATTTGACCGCTATCTTGGAGACCGTGCAAAATGCTATGTTCCAAGAGAAGATGTCTCTCCATTCCAATCTATCCGTTTGATTCATGAATGTGGCGGAATTGCTGTATTTGCTCATCCTGTTCTGTGCAAATTTTCCCGTCAAAGGCTGGAATCTCTTGTGAACGAATTAAAAAAAGCCGGCCTGGATGCCCTGGAAGTCTACTATTCCTCCTACTACGCCTCCGATGAAACTGCTATGGCCATGCTTGCAAAACGGCACGGATTAAAATTTTCCGGCGGCAGTGATTTCCATGGTGATAACAAACCACAGATTCATCTTGGAACCGGAAAAGGAAACTTGAAAATCCCCTACTCCGTTCTCAAACGGCTGCGTGAAAAATAAGAAGAACGAGCCAAATCCATGCGTTTGGCTCGTTGCTAATTTAAAATCAAAAAATCCGTTTCCCATGCAGCTCTGTCTGCATATCCACCAGGCCAATGATTTCCATACGGCTGTCCGCAGAATCATTCCGGTTATCTCCCATCACAAACA